>JAFZWY010000055.1 GCA_017617125.1 Bacteroidales bacterium | reverse complement strand
TGAATTTATGCACAATCAGCGCGAAGTGAAAATGAAAACTTATAAAAAGGAAAATAAAAATACACTGTCGGATATCCGACAGTGTATTTAATTGTATCTTTGTCCCGTAAAAACCTGTAACGGTTATTTAGGACTAGTCACTCTTATCGAATTTCTATTCCTCAAAATATATTCTTTTTATTCTGTGCGGAATGCTGGTGAGTATTTCGTATGGTATTGTGCCGAGGACCTTTGCCATGTCGCAGATGGGGTTGTCCTTGCCGAAAATCACAACTTCGTCGCGTTCTTCGGCATCGATGCCTGTGATGTCAATCATGCACATGTCCATGCACACATTTCCGATTATCGGAGCTTTCTTGCCGTTAACCATAAAATACCAGTTGCCGTTTCCTAGATGACGATCTATGCCGTCGGCATAACCAACTGGAATTGTGGCAATTAGTGCATCATGGTCGAGTTTGCCCTTGCGGTTGTAACTTACAGTTTCGCCGGCAGGAACGCGATGAATCTGCGAAATTATTGATTTGAAGGTCGTTACTGGTGTCAGAGCATCGGTAATCTGTGGCATAAGTCCGTGCAGACCAATGCCGAGGCGAACCATCTCGAAGTCGTACTGCGGGAAGCGGATGATGCCTGCGCTGTTGAGGATGTGACGCATTGGGCGTGAGCCTGTTAGTTCGCAGATGCGGTCGTACATCTTACCGAAGCGGCTTACTTGTTCTTCGGTGAAATAGTCCAATGCCGGGTCGTCGCTGCCGACAAGGTGCGAAAATACCGATGTTATCTTTATGCAGTCGGTGCTGACGGCTTCGGCGCAGAAGTCGTCGAGGTCGTCGTAGTTGAGGCCTAGACGGTGCATTCCCGTGTCGAGCTTTATGTGGATGGGGAAGTGCTGTGTGTTGTTGCGCTTGAGTTCCTTTATGAGTCGGCGGAGCAGCGACAGAGAATAAATTTCTGGCTCAAGTCGGTACTCTATCATGTTCTGCAACGAATTGATATTCGGATTCATAACGATGATAGGTGTCTTGATGCCAGCATTTCGCAGTTCTACGCCTTCGTCGGCAATGGCAACTGCCAGATAGTCAACTTTGTTGCGTTGCAGGAAGTTGGCGATTTCGAGAGAGCCGATTCCGTAGGCAAATGCCTTTACCATTACGGTGAGCTTTGTTCCCGGTGCAAGTTTCGACTGGAAGAACTGCAAGTTCTGCTTCATCAGGCTGAGGTCGGTTTCGATGACGCTCTCGTGTGTCTGGTTCTGTAGTTTCTTCGAAATTTTCTCGAACTGGAACACACGTGCACCTTTCAGCAATATTGCTTTGCGGTCGAAATCGAGCGTAGAGAACGCCTTTATGAAACTGTCGGTGTTCTGGAAAAATACCGAGTTGGCAGGGAAGAGATTCTTGTTGTGTATTATCGACTTTCCAATGCCAATGAACTTGTCGACTTGCTTGGTCTTCAGAAGTTTTGCAACTTCGCGATAGAGGTTTACTTCATCGGTGTTGTTCTGCAGTATGTCCGACATTATCACCAGCGATTCGCGGTTCGACTTTTTCTGGTTCAGGTAGTCGAGTGCAATTTCGAGCGAGTTTATATCGGAGTTGTAGCTGTCGTTTATGAGTATGCTGTTGTTGATGCCGTCGAGGGTTTCGAGTCGCATCTTGATTCCTGGCAACGAGCGGAACTGCTTGAAGATTGTCTGGCTGTCGAGCTTGTTGAACAGGTACATCACGCAGAAGCAGGTGATACAGTTCTGGATAGAACCGTCGTCGCCGAACGGAATGTTAATCATGTATGTATCGCGTTTGGTCTGCAGGATGATGTTGTTCTTGCCGTTCTGGAAACTCTTTTCGAGCAGGTTGATTGTTCCGTTCCCTTTTTCTGACCAAGTGATTCTGTTTCTGCCGATTCCCGAATTTATGATTCTGGAGTGGACGTATTCGTCGTCGCAATTATATATAATGGTGTCGCAGTGTTCGAATAGCTTGAGTTTCTCGTCGATTTTCTGTTCGCGCGACTCGAAGTTGCTTTGGTGGGCGCTTCCGATGTTGGTAAGGATTCCGATTGTTGGACGGATAATCTTTTCGAGCGATTCCATTTCGCCTGGTTGCGAGATGCCTGCTTCGAAAATTGCCAGTTCGGTGTCCTTTTCGAGCAACCATACCGACAGAGGAACGCCAATCTGCGAATTGTAGCTCTTTGGGCTTCGTGTGATGTTGAAGTAGGGGCTGAGCAGGTAATGCAGCCATTCCTTGACGATGGTCTTTCCGTTGCTGCCCGTGATGCCGATTACAGGAATGTTGAATCTCAGACGCTTGTGGGTTGCGATCTTCTGCATTGCTTCAAGGGTGTTTGCCACTTTTACATACGATATGCCAGTGTATTTGGCAGTGTCTATGTCTTTGCTTACGAGGAAAGCCCTTACGCCTGAGCGGTAGATGTCGTCGATGTAGTTGTGACCGTCGTGCTGTTCGCCGACTACAGCCACGAATAGGCACGACGACGGGTTTATGATGTTGCGGCTGTCGGTTACTATTTTTGAGAATTCCAGTTCACCGTTTCCGACGAGCGTGCCGGAAACAATTTCCGATACTTCCTGTAGTTTGAATGTCTGCATTATTCCTGATTGTTTTTGTCGTTTTCGATAGCTTCGTTGTAGCACTTGCGGCACAGAGGTTCGTAGATGTCCTTTTCGCCGAGCAGCACGACGCCCTTGTTTTGTGACTTGCGGTAGCTGTATTGTGCAAGTTCGCCACAGTGCGTGCAGATGGCGTGAACCTTGGTGACTTCCTCGGCAATGGCAAATAGGGCGGGCATAGGTCCGAAAGGACGACCAAGGAAGTCCATGTCGAGTCCTGCTACTATGACGCGTATTCCGTTGTTTGCCAGGGTGGTACATACGTCGACAATGCCGTTGTCGAAGAACTGTGCCTCGTCGATGCCGACAACATCGACATCGGTGGCGAGAAGCAGAATGTTGGAGGACGAGGAGACGGGGGTGGAACGTATGGCGTTTGCGTTGTGCGAAACAACATCTTCTTCCGAATAGCGCACATCGATGCTTGGCTTGAAGATTTCGACCTTCTGCTTTGCAAACTCTGCGCGGCGCAATCGGCGGATAAGTTCCTCTGTCTTGCCCGAAAACATCGAGCCTGCAATGACCTCTATCCAGCCAGTCTTGTGTTCTCCTTTTCTCGTCCTTTCAAGAAACATATTTTTTCCAATAATTTTTTCCAAAAATAAGAATAATTGATGTAGGAATCACAAACGAATTGAAAGAAAAAGTAACAAAGAATTTAACAATCTGAAAAGTTGAATTGTTGCGTTAATAGTCGATGTAGTATGTAAAAGATTCTGAACAGAAAAACTAAAAGCCGCTTGTCCGTACAGATAGCACTTTGACTGCCTTTCGCTTGCTCTTTCGACTTCGTTTGCTTCGGCTAGGCTCAGCCTTCCGAAAATGTTTCGCAGTAGGGGATGTTATACACAAGAATTACACGAAACTTTGAAACAATTATTTGTTATTAAATGTTAATAAAATCGCTTTTTAATTAAAAAACGAGCGGAATATTTTATATATTTTTGCCATGAAATTTTTTCAAAAAAAGATATTTGATATGGCAACCGCAAGCAATTTGAAGGAAAAAGTAACCAAGATTTTAACAATAGTTGAAGGCGTTGATGTTGAGCATGTAAACCTTATCGAAAAGGATATTTTGCTACAGGAGGTTAGGGAATTGTACTCTGACATTTTGTTGATGAAAACCGATGGTTCTGCTGTCGTAGAGCCAGTGGCCGAGGAGAAAAAAGAAACCGTTGTCGAAACTCCTTCTCAAGTTGAGGAAAAGCCGTCAGAACCTCCTGTTATCGCAATCCCGTTCGATGCAGGAGACTTCGATTTCCATGATTTGCTTAGCAGAGATGAAGAACCCGAATCACCAAAGGAAGTTGAGCCTGTTGTTGAGGAACCTGCACCAGAACCTGCAGAAGAACAGGTCGTTGTCGAAGAACAGAAGGTTTCGGTTGAGGACAAAGAGGAAATTCCAAATGCAGATATAGAAGAAATTGCGGAAGTGGATGCTGCAGACGATGAGCCGCAGGCTGAAGACGGATATTTCGAGGAAAGTTCCGCATCGTCGGAATTTGACGATGACGAGCCAATGGATGACGATGATGCTGACGACGAACCAGTCGATGAATTGGTTGAAGAGCCGAACGAGGTGGAGGCAGAAGAAATCGTCGATGACGTACAGGAAGATATAGAGCCTGAAACCGAACCAGAACCGGAAGATATACAAGAAGAAACTGTTGCGGATATGCCAGTTGCAGAACCGGCAATGCCAGCTCCAACAGAAAGTGTTCCTATGCCGGAACGTGAACCTGAAAAACAGGAAACAGTACATCTTACGCTTGGCGAGCAATTGGGACAGTCGCGACAGGGATCGCTCAACGACAGGTTCGCCAACAATAAGCCGATCGACCTTTCGAGCCGCATAGGACTGAAGCCTATTACCGACATTAAGGCTGCCATTGGCCTTGGCGAACGTTACCGCTTTACCCGTATGTTGTTCTCGGGCAATGGCGCTGCTTTCGATTCTACAGTGACAACGCTTAATGGAATGTCGAATGTAGAGGAGGCTGAAAATTATTTGCGTACAACATACAACTGGGATATGGAATCGCCGATAGTTTCCGACTTTATGAATATTGTTCGCAGAAGATATTTGTAGGATATGTTGCGTAAAAGCTTGATAATATCGTTTGTTCTGCTTTCCGTCGTTTCGCTGTCGGCGCAGAACCTTGACAGGGTAAGGCAACACATACAGACTTTGTCGTCGCCAGAGTACCACGGACGAGGATACACTTTCGGCGGTTCCGACAAGGCAGCCAAGTACATCGCCGACGAGTTCAAGTTGCTGGGTGTAAGGCCGTTCGGCAAGTCGTACTACCAGGACTTTTCCTACGATGTGAATACTTTTCCCGCAAAGATGAAAGTGTCAATCGACGGAAAGGAAATGCAGCCCGGAACCGACTTCGTGGTGGGGCAGATGATGCCAACAACAAAGGCTTCGTACGAACTTTTTCTGCCTGATTCGCTTCTGCTGAACGATACGGTTGCGTTTCTCGCTCGCTATTTTGCCGAGGACTGGTCGAAAAAGATGCTCGTAATTGATTATGCGCAGACCGAGAACAAGGAAATCAAGATGTTTTATATCAAGGTTTTGTATGGCAATACGCGTTTCGGTGGAATTATGGAACTTATTCCCGAGGAACTTGTTATGTCTGTTGGAAAAATTCAGCAAGACTATCCTGTAATCAAGCTGAAGCGCGAAGCCTTTGACAGGTCGGCAAAGATGGTGTCGATTGACATAACCGCCAAGCTGAAGAAGAGTTTTGCAGCAAAGAATGTCATCGGCTATGTGGAAGGCAAGAATCCCGACAAATATTTTGTCTTCTGCGGTCACTACGACCATCTGGGAACGCTTGGCAAGGACGCTTATTTCCCTGGTGCGCAAGATAATGCTTCGGGAACGGCTATGGTTCTCGACCTTGCGGCATACTATACAAAGCATCAGCCCCAGTACACTATGGTGTTTATGCTCTTCTTTGGCGAGGAAGCAGGTTTGCTAGGATCATCGTATTATGTTGAGCATCCGTTGCTTCCACTAAACCAGATTGTTATGGGCGTGAACCTTGATATGGTCGGCACAGGCGACGAAGGCATAACTGGTGTAAATCTGGAAGAGGAGGATTATGCCGATGTGTGGAAACTTTTCAGCAGCATAAACGAGGAAAACAAGTATTTTGACCCGATAAAGCAACGCAAGGCGGCTGCCAACAGCGACCATTATTCGTTCAACCGCAAGGATGTCAAGTTTATCTTCATCTATACGATGGGATCTGGCACCTATTATCATAATGTGAAGGACAAATACGAAACCTTGTCGTTTACGGGGTACGGAAGTTTGTTCGGACTGCTAACTAAATTCGTGGAGAGTTATGAGTAAACTATATTTGGTACCAACGCCAGTCGGAAATCTCGAGGATATGACTTTCAGGGCTGTAAATGTGCTGAAGTCGGTGGATTGCATACTTGCCGAGGATACACGTACATCGGCAGTGCTGATGAAGCATTACGATATTGGTACTCCGTTGGTTAGCCATCATAAGTTCAACGAACACAAGACATCCGAGAGCATTGCCGACCGCATTCTTGGCGGCGAGAACTTTGCGCTTGTTACCGATGCCGGTACGCCTGGTATTTCCGACCCGGGATTCCTGCTTGTGCGCACCTGTGTGGAAAAAGGCGTGGATGTTGAATGTCTGCCTGGGGCAACGGCATTTGTTCCTGCCTTGGTAAATTCTGGTTTGCCATGCGAACGCTTCACTTTCGAAGGATTTTTGCCGCAAAAGAAGGGCAAGAACAAGAAGGTGCAGGATTTGGCGGAAGAGGAGAGAACTATGATTTTCTACGAGTCTCCATTCCGTCTGGTGAAGACTTTGGAACTTTTTGCCCAGTATTTCGGCGAAGAAAGGCAGGCTTGCGTATCGCGTGAGATTTCGAAAATACACGAGGAGAATTTCCGTGGCACTTTGAAGGACTGCATCGAGCATTTCTCGCAGAAAGATGTGAAGGGCGAGATTGTCATTGTCGTGGAAGGCAAGAACAGGAAGGTAAGGAATGCGGAAATTGAGGAAGATGAATAATTTTTTTTGACCCAATGAAAAGACTATTTTTGATATTGATAGTTATACTTGTTTCAACACATTGTTTTTCGCAGTCGGTAGCCACTTCCGATACCGAGATAAAAGGTGTGAAATTCAGAAAATACAGCTGCGAGTTCTCAAACAATGAATTCTCGAAGAAGATTGATTTTACCTTGCCTTTGCCAGGCGAAAATGCTGTTCCTCCGGCAATCGTGGAAAACTTGTTGCATGAAGAGTACGACAACAATACGCTCGAACAAGACTTGAAGGACGAATTTGCATCGTATATGGCCGAAAAAAATACAGATACTACTAAAGCCGAGGACTATTACGAGAGTTCGTGGAGCATAATGCCCATATTCTTGGATGGCGGATACATTGCATTCGTGTCGTCGTTTTCGCAGTCGTTTGCAAGCGAGGTGGCACCCGCACCTATGTGGGGCGACAAATGTACCGTCTATAGCCTTGCGACAGGAAAACGAATCTCCGAAGATGAAATTTTCGATAAGGATGCTGAGCACAACTATATAGTTGCTAGAAAGTTGTATTCAATACTATGTAGAAATGCCAAGAAAGCGGATGATGGCGATGTTGTTGATGTTTCATTTTTATTAAACGACAACTTTTATTTTACAAGTAAGGAGCTGATATTCAAGTATGGCTCTTATGAGATGTATTATACGTCAGGAGAAACAGAATTGTCGCTTCCAAAGAAGTGGCTGAAGCCGTATCTGGATGTTGACGGACCGTTGTATCAGTATTGGTTTGGTGAGAAGAAATAATTTGTGACACATGAAAAGAGTTGTTTTATATATCATAGTTTTATTATTGGCGGTACAGTGCTTTGCACAAAATTCGCCGCAGCAAAAAAATCTTATTATTGCCGATACTGTAGTGAATAACGCTAAGTTTAGAATTTACAGCTTTGAATTTGAATCGGCGGAATTTTCGAAGAAGATATATTTCCTTTTGCCATTGATCGAAGATGTCGCTGTTAGGCAAATGATATGGGACTCTATTATCGGATGGCAGTATAGTAGCGAGATGCTTGAACTGGAGTTGCAGGAAGAAGTAAGCATGTACATGGACAGGGTTGCCGACAATCCGGAACTTGTCAATGCCGAGAAAATGGAAGAGCGGTACTCCGATATTGAATATTATGAGTCGTCGTGGTATGTTACTCCAACATTTGTAAGCGACGAATACATCGCGTTAACTAATTATTTTTCGGAGTTTAATGGTGGCGCAATTCATCATCAGTGGGGCGAAGTGGCGTATGTTTTCAGCCTTTCGACAGGAAAACAAATCTTCCAGGATGATATTCTCGACGATACCGGTTCCCATAGGTATTTGGTAGCCTATAAGTTGTATGAGTTGTTGCAGAAAAATCTCGGATATGATCCTGATGAGTTATTTGTTGACAATGTTATGCAGATGTTGAACGGTAACTTCTATTTTACCGAAGATGAATTGATATATATGTATGTGCCGTACGAGGTAGCGTGCTATGCGGCAGGAGAGCCATTATTGTCGCTTCCGAAGAAATGGCTGAAAAATTATCTGAACGTTGATGGACCATTGTACAAGTATTGGTTTGGAAAAAAGAAGAAATAGGTCATGTTAGGGAAAAAGTTTGTCTTGTTTATTGTAGTCAGCACGATTTTTACCGTTGCTTTGGGTTGCTCGAATGGCTCGTGCGCCGACAATGGTAAAATTGATGACGTTGATATGATAGATGGCAGACCCTACAACAAAATAATTACCGATACAACCGTAGATGGAATCAATTTTAGAAGATATTACTATGAAGTTTTTGATACTGTCGAATTGTTAAATGAGGAAGACGGTACCGCACAGATTGTAGACTTTTCGTCGTACGATGATTTTATGTTGCCTGTTGGCGGTAATGCTGCAATCGAAAAAATAAGAGCCGATTTGCTTAAAACGTTTAATTATTCAGGGCCGACAATTGAGCAGGATTTGGATAAGGAATACGATAATTATACAGCCCCCGAGGATGCATATTCATATGAAAATAAAATTGATTTAGTGTCAATCGCTGGCGACTTTATTTCGTTTTACGTTAGCAGTTTCTATATATATGTATACCAGCAGTCCCATGGTTGGGCCACGACTACATATTCGGTTTATAATATGGAAACTGGAGAAAAGATTATGCAGGATGACATCCTCGATGCCTCTGAATCGGCCAGGCTGGCTGTCGCAAATAAGTTGCGCAGTCTTTTGGTCGAGTATCTTGATGGCGACGAGTCGGAGGTCAAGGTATACGATGTAATGGATATGCTCAATGGCAATTTTGTCATCGGAGAAAATGGTTTGGTCTATTGTTACGACCCATCGTCGGTTGCACCGTATATGGCAGGCGAACCGGAATTGGAGTTGCCTAAGGATTGGCTAAGGCCTTATCTGAACGTTGAAGGTCCTTTGTATAAGTATTGGTTTGGAAAAAAGCAAAAATAAGTTTCATTTGGTATGAATAAGAATTTAATATACGGATTTTTAGCTGTTGCATTTGTTGTTGTTGGGTGCAAGTCTGGAGAAAATAATGGAGAAATAGCAGCTGTAAAACAAGTGGGTTCTGTTGAAAACGACAGTGCAGCGGCGGTTTCCGATTCTACGGCGTCGGTTGAAGTGGCGAGCTCTGCGGAATTGGTTGAAGAGGAAAAGAAACCTTACGAAAAAGTAATTGCTGATACTGTAATTGACGGTGTAAAGTTCAAGAGATATTACTTTGATATTCATACAAAGGACTTGTCTGATGAAACAATGCTTACGGTTCCTGTTGATGGAAATGCAGATGCAAACAAGAAGATAATCAAGACTCTTGTAGATGATTATTCGTTGGATGCCGATAGCTTGCAACAGCAGCTTGAGTCGCAGTTTGATGTGTATGCTGCAGGTGACTATGCCGAGGATGGCGACGAGTATCACGAAAGCGAACTTGTTGTTTATCCGGTAAATGTAGTGGGTATGAAATATGTGTCGTATATTTTGCACTCGTCGTTGTTCTGGCCTGGCGAGCAGAACCATCCGCAGTGGGCCGACGTGTATTTTGTCTTCGACCTGAATACAGGCGAAACTATTTCGCAGGACGATATTCTTGATGCGTCGCAGGAGAGCAGACAAGCTGTAGGAGTGAAGATTCACGAGGAACTGGTTAGTTTTGCCGGCAACGAGGACGACATTTTCGCCGAGGCTGGCAGCGGATTGCTGAACGGCAATTTTGTATTCGACGACAAGGGCCTGACGTTTTTTTACACGCCTTACGAGGTCGGTCCGTACATGCTTGGCGAGCCGGAAGTCTTTCTGTCGAAGGAATGGCTCGAGCCTTACTTGAAAAAAGATGGCATACTTTATGAATACTGGTTTAATAAAAAATAAATGATATGAGAAAGTTTTTGATCCCAGCGGTTATTGTTTTGTGGGCAGCGGTTGCTGTCGCATGTGGTAATTCCAAAGCGGCAAAAAAAGATGTTGACCCGCAGAGCGATACTGCAAAAATTGAAATAGAGGAAGTTGTTGATACACTTGCCGAAATTGAATTTGATGAAGATACCTACGAAATGAATGGCCTTGCGTTCAAGACCTACAAGGCTTCGGACGGAGGTGGCGAGTATGAAAGCTCGGCGAGTTTGACATTGCCAGTGCCAAACGGTGACAAGGTTATGGAAAAGATTCTGCAGCAGTTGGTTGGCGAAGATGCCGACATTAACAACATCCAGGCTTATCTTGACAAGATGTTCTCCCCGGAGGAGAAAGCTAAGGATGCTGACGATGACGACGATTTGCAGGTTTCTACTGTATGGAACATCGAGCCTGTGCTGGTGCTAGACAAGTATCTTGTTATGGAATCTGCCGATGGCTATATGGACAACTATATGGCACATTATAACATTTCGCAGAGCACTATTGTCTTCGACCGCACTACTGGCGAGATAATGAACAGAGACGGAATGTTTAAGGAGGATGCCGACTGGCTAAAAATTGCTCGCAAGTTCCGCGAGAGCGCAAACGAGGACCTTGGCGAGTTCGACGGCTCCGACTTCGAGGACCCCGATGGTTTCCTAATTGATGAAGTCTTCGGTCGTGGCGATTTCTACTTTACCGACGATTCGCTTTTCTTTGTCTATGGTCCCTACGAAATCAATTATGCCTACGGTTTCGATGTGAAGATGGGTGTGTCGAAGAGTTGGATTAAGCCGTACATGGAAAAGGACAACTGGCTGTATAAGTATTGGTTTGTGAAGAAATAGAAAACGAATACCATATTGAATATATTTTCCGCAATTCGGACAATGTCTGGGTTGTGGAAATTTTTTTATAAAAATCCAAAATAATTTATTGCTGTATTAGAGAAATGCGTTTTCTTTGTCAACGTAATAAATGCATTTAATATGAGAAATAAAAGTTTGTTAATTATGAGCGCGGTGGCTTTATGTGCTGTAGCATTTGTGGGTTGAGAAAAGAGTTCTGTTGTAAAATCATTGGAAATATAAGATAATAGAAAATGAGTATGAGTATGAGTATGAGAAAGGCATTCTTAATAGTAGCGTTTGCTGTATTGTGTGTAGGAGTTATATCGTTTGTTTCCTATAAACAAAAAGGAGATGTTTGTTATAAGGTTTATAATGAAGAGATTATAACTATACCATTGGCTAAATTTGTATCACCATCATCACATTTACAATATTGTATAATTGATGGGAAAGAAATGCTTGCCGCTAATTTGGAAAATAGCGAGCTGGCTTTTTATGATATTGCGGGGAAAAAACAGGTTCATGTAATAAACTTATTGAAAGATAGGGGACTGTGCGCTTTCGAATATGTCAATAAGGATAGTATATTTTTATTATATACATTGCCATATTCATATTATCGTTCTGGAATATCCGATTCTGTTATTCTCGCCGATACATTAAGTTTTCAATTGATTGATTATGATGGTAATGTGAAAAAATGCTATCATTTTAATTGTGATGATTCTAACATTGATGGCGTTAACCTTACGGTTAAAGATGTGTTGCCGCCGTATTCTGGGTTATTTTACCACAAGATTATGAGAAGTGGCAACATGGTGTTTTTTTATCCATGCAGGTATTTGTATAACGATGTCGAAAATATGCGTAATTCTAAACCGTTCATTGCCTGTTACGATTTGAATACAGAGAAGTATTACTTTACAAAGCAGAAGTTTCCCTATTTAAATGATACGGCATACTGTCCAATTCTGGAAGGGTCTAGCAACTTTTTGTATTTTTGTATTTCGCCAGACGGATTGCCAGTATTGCGTTTCTCATATTCTTCCGATGTGTTTGAATGGGATTATAAGAACGATGTTCTGATTCCGCATACTTTAAAGTCTAGAATAATTGATACAACTTTTCTGAGGAACGCGTCAGATTGGCCATATTATGAAGGTGCATATTATAGCGATATAACTTATGATCCCAATATGGAGTTGTACTATACTTCAATAATGTTTAAGGTGAAAAATGTGCATACGACATCGACAATTATAGCCGACAGAAACTTTAACTATATTTGCGAAATCAGTGGCTTTTTTGATTGCAATACGCAATTCTTTCATGATACAATTATTAATGCAGGTGTATCATTATTTGGCGATTCTAATATTTGTATTTCCAAATGCAAATTGAGTGTTTGTGATTCATGTGATAGTTATGTAGATAGTATGCGAAATTTAGTTGATAAAGCAATGCTTAATGACTGATTGTTTTGTTTGTATGATATAGATGATGGTAGATTAAAACAAAAATTATGTACAGTTTTGTTGGAACATTTCTTTCGTGCGGGATTATTTTGTTTATTGCAGTATTTGTTGCTGGCTATTTCTTTCACAAGAAGGTAAAAGGCGACAGCGGAGCAAAAACAATGGTAGTCCTTTCTTTTTTCGGCATTTTGCTGTTTCTGTGTTGTATATATACGATTTTTATCCGCCGTTGGGATGGAAGTTGGTCGGATTGGATAGGAATAATTCTGCACATTGCGTGCTTAGGTTTCATGGTGTATGCCTTAATCAGAAACATTCGCGACTTAAAGAAATCGCAGGAAGAGGAATAGCTTATAATTTAATTGAAAACCAATTGTAATGTCGGAGCAGAAATCTTTGCCCCGACATTATTTTTATTCAGTATGCGTTTTTCCGATAATTAGTCTTATTTTTGCATTACTATTTTTTGAAAAATAAATTTATGATAATTGTGTAAAATAATTGAATATGAAAAAGTTATATTACATATCGTTTGTGCTGCTGATGTCGGCTATGCTGTATTCCTGCAAAGAAGAAGCTCCCGAAATCACCGATGCCAAGGACATCGAGTACGATGAGTTTTCCACCAGTCGTTTTCCTGAGTTTGATGCCAACCTTGAGGTTTCGATTTACCTAAAACTTCCGAAAACCAACGGCAACGAGTTCCTCGACAGCATTTATGCCGACCTTGTGGCCTATTACACAGACAGTTCGAAGCGAGAAATCCAGAGCGGCATCGAGATTTTTGCCGATTCCATCGAGTCGGAGTATTACACGACAAAGGAGGACATCGGCGCCGATATTTCGGGCTACATCTATGCCGTCAACTACTACGACAGTATTTATCCTGTCTATGCCGACGGCAAGTTGCTTGTCTATTACGACGATTCCTACGAATATCAGGGTGGGGCGCACGGCATCTCGGGAAAGACATACACGGTTTACAACATTGCAACCGGCCGTCGCATAACCGAGGACGACATCTTTGTGATGAACGACGAGAACGAAAAGGCTTTGTCGGAAATCATTGTCGAGGCTTTTGCTGTCGAGTTCTCCGACGAGAAGGACGACATGTGGAACGAAGGCATAAACTTCATTAACGGCAATTTCAGCATTGGCGCCGATTCTCTCTACTATCAGTACTCGCCGTACGAGATTGGTCCGTATGCAATGGGAACGCCGCTAGTAGGCTTGTCAAAGGAATCGCTCAAGCCGTTCCTGAAAAAGGATGGGGTGCTGTATGAATATTGGTTCCCAGAGTAGAAGAAAAAATAAAAGGCTAGCAGGCTCACAGGCTGATAGGCTAACAGCCTGAGAGCCTTTAAACCTGGAAATAAGTACAATCGCGCCATGGCGCGACTCAACAAGAAATTTTTGAACATGAAAAACATACATTACATATTTTTCGCCCTTCTAGCTTCTGCAGTAGTTTGTTCATGCAAAAGCAAGACAGCAGAACCAACGGCAGATGAAAACGAGGCAAAGATAGAAGAAGTGGCAAACGACAGCCTTCCTGAATCTGATACGGTAACGGTAGAGGAGAAGGCTTTCGAGCTGGAAATGAAGACTTACCGCGTTGTGAAGTCGGCAAAGGGTTGTTCGTTTACTTACCATGCCGTTTTGCCTGCCGACACCGACAACAAGGCG
This sequence comes from Bacteroidales bacterium, assembly GCA_017617125.1. Classification (GTDB taxonomy): domain Bacteria; phylum Bacteroidota; class Bacteroidia; order Bacteroidales; family ML635J-15; genus Bact-19. The sequence goes on along the minus strand of JAFZWY010000055.1, from coordinate 1,838 downwards.
ATTCTTGCCATTCGCGACGATGTGCTTGGCGAAATTTCCGATGGCGTGGATGTGAATGCTGATTTTAAGCGCAGTGCTGCCAAGTCGGTAAGCATGTACCAGGAGGCCGTTGCCGATTCAACTGACGAGTACTTCGAATATTTTGAGGAGTACGATTTGGACAGCATTTATCCTGTATTTGTTGCTGATGGCTTTATTGCAATGGCGTTTTATTCATTCTACGAAATTTCAACTGCTCCGCGCAATGCAATGGAATACCATTATAAGATGTACGACCTTGCTACTGGCAAGCGAATGACGGAAAAGGACATCTTCAGCGATACGCGCAAGGCTAGGAATGTCATTGAGAAGTTTATCTGGGAGCAAACCGAACCCTGGCAGAACGGAGACGAGGATGACGCATCGCAGATTACAAACGAGGAAGTGTTTAATGGAAACTATTATGTTAGCGAGGACAAGTTTTTCGTTTGTTACAATTCCAGCGTCTATTTCATCCCTGGTGGCATCGACATCGAGATTCCAAAGGAAGCAATGAAGCTTTGTATGAAGCAAGATTCTCCGCTGTATAGGTATTGGTTTGGAGAGAAATAGGCCACAAAACATACGATATTAGGACGGTTCTATGCAGTATAATTTTTTGAAAGAAAGAAAATTTATTTTTTTTTATCTTGAAAGGAAAATAGTGTTATCTATGCGAGAAAATTTGTACTCGTTTTATGGATGCTTTATTTATGGCATATAATCGTCTCATTGAGGGTACTGACTGTAGTTGTCAGAGATATTTGCACAATCGGATTGACTGGCAGGAACGACTTATCGGTATCAAGGGAGCAAGAGGCGTAGGTGCAGATTTACCATATCTCACATTTTGAAGGCTAACAGCCAAATCGTACAGGCGCAATTCATTGCGTCTCAACTCAACATTTCATAAAATACATTGTGGGAGTCGTTGCGCACAACGACCCTACAAATGAATTATCAAATCTTCAAATCCTCAAATCCTCAAACATTCAAAACAATCTCAAACAACCATAAACCTAGAAACGCCGTAGGCATAGAAACAGCGTAGCGTTAAACGGCGAAGCCACAGAAACGGGCGAAGCCCATAGAAACAAAAAATTTTCTCTCCCCGAGGCAACCATTTCAATTTTTTTTCGTTTTCTTTGTGTGTAATTCTTAATTTCATAGATATGAAACATATTTTTACCCTTCTTTTCCTGCTATTTGCTACAATAGCATTCGCGCAAAACTCGCAGGAGAATATGGATTGGCAGTATGCTACACGCTTCGGCGGTCACAACTACGATTCACCTTCTGGCTTTAAAATTCTAAACCATCCCCACAACCTTGAAATTGACAATGAAGGGAATGCCTATATATTTGGCACCTACGGCAGCCTTGCCACATTTGGCAACTATCCTAGCGATGAAACATTCCAACTATACGATTGGGGCGACTATAATTTCGGTGCATTTCTCGCAAAATTCGACTGCAACGGCAATGTAGTGTGGCACAAAGCCATAGCCCGCACAGCAAACAAGGATGACGAGGCCCAATATATGATATTGAAGAACAACCGTATATACTTGCAGGGAACAGTAGCCATCGACTACGACAACCCCATATATTTCCTTGACACTACGGTTCAAGGCAGCACACTCGAATACTATTATGTATATCATCCCGACAGCCTTGCTTTTCCGTGGATTCCATACAAGAACTACACATACATAATGGAACTTGACCTTGACGGAAATATAATCGACTACAATATATTCGAGTCGGAACAGAGGGATTCTATAAATCCTAGCATTTCAAAACCTTTATGGGAGACAGGC
>JAFZWY010000054.1 GCA_017617125.1 Bacteroidales bacterium | reverse complement strand
TGAATTTATGCACAATCAGCGCGAAGTGAAAATGAAAACTTATAAAAAGGAAAATAAAAATACACTGTCGGATATCCGACAGTGTATTTAATTGTATCTTTGTCCCGTAAAAACCTGTAACGGTTATTTAGGACTAGTCAGCATAGCATTGTTCAGGTTTAGCGACACTGAAAATTATTAACATTTTATTTATTGTCCGAATAAAATCATTGATTAACTTTGAAACGATTTAAATTGAAGGATTGTTTCATACTTTACTTTTTGTACGTCAACAAATTAAATTAGATAAATATGAATAAGAAAGTTATTATTGCGATGCTCAGTTTTATGCTTGCAACAACTGTTGTCTGGGCACAGGAAAAAGAAGAGAAAGAAGATGAGGGTTATGTATTCACCAATGTGAAGGAACTTCCTATTACATCGGTAAAGGACCAGAACCGTGCAGGAACCTGCTGGTGCTACTCGGGACTTGGTTTCATTGAGGCTGAATTGCTCCGTATGGGCAAGGGCGAATACGACTTCTCGGAAATGTTTATTGTATCAAACACTTATATCGACCGCGCACAGGCAGCTGTCCGCACTCACGGTGATGTTTCGTTCTCGCAGGGCGGTTCGTTCTACGATGTATTATACGGCATGTCACACTTCGGACTTGTTCCCGAAGAGGAAATGCGCCCGGGTGCTATGTACGGCGACACTTTGTCGGACCACACCGAACTTTCGGCTGTATCTGATGCAGTTGTAAAGGCTATCGCAAAGGGCGAACACAAGAGCTTGCAGAAGAACGCCGAAAACCAGACACTCTGGCTCCAGGCAATCAAGGCTATCCACGAAGTATATCTCGGCAAATGCCCAGAAAAGTTCAACTACAAGGGTCGTGAATATACTCCAATGTCATTCTACCAGTCACTCGGAATCAACCCAGACGACTATGTATCAATAACTTCTTACACACACCACCCATTCAACGAGAAGTTCGTTCTCGAAATTCAGGATAACTGGAGATGGGCTCAGTGCTACAACGTAACTATCGACGAAATGATGAGAATATTCGACAACGCTATCGAAAACGGTTACACCGTAGCTTGGGGTGCTGACGTAAGCGAACAGGGTTTCAAGATCGGTACTCGCAAAGGATTCTGCGTATTGCCAGAAACCAACGCCGAAGCTGCAAGCATGAAGGGCAGCGATATGGCTCACTGGACAGGCATGAGCGCAAAGCAGATTGTTGACGAAGCAGCAAAGCACCCGACACCACAGCGCTGGGTTACCCAGGAAGAACGTCAGGTAGCATTCGACAACTGGGAAACAACCGACGACCACGGTATGCTTATCTACGGAACAGCAAAGGACCAGACCGGAAACGAATACTACATGGTTAAGAACAGCTGGGGCGAATACGGCGAATATAAAGGCATGTTCTACGCAAGCAAGGCTTACGTTAGATACAAAACCATGAACATCGTTGTTCACAAGGACGCTTTGCCAAAGGACATAAAGAAGAACTTAGGCATTAAATAAGAAAGCTCAATAAAACAAAAATGGGAAGCGAAGCCATGCGTTTCGCTTTTCCATTTTAAACATAGCAAAAAGCAGGCATATTCTTGAAATCCTAAACCTATGGAAGAACAAGTCAAGAAAAAGAAAAGTAAAGGCAGAAAAGTATTAAAGGGAATACTTATAGCATTTGGATGTCTTTTCGGCATTCTTGTGCTACTCGTTGCTTTTTCACCACTTATTTTGGAAACCTACATCAACTCCGAATCGGGCAACCGGAAAGTGAACGAAATCGCAGGCGACTACCTTAACGCAAAATTCGACTTGGGAAAAATAAACATCAAGGTTTGGAAAAATATGCCTAATGTCGAACTGGAACTCATCAACAGCGAAATAATCTCAAAGGCAATAAAGGACGACCTCACCGACACGCTAATCAAGTTCGACACACTTAGACTTTCGGTCAACATCATCGAATTTCTAAAAAACGACAGCATCATTGTCAACGAAGCATTCCTCTCCCACCCGATTGTCAACGGATACGTAACTGCCGAGGGCAAAGCTAACTGGGAAATTTACGAATCTGACACCACTCCCGACGAAGACACATCTTCGTTCGACTACAAAATACGCATAAACCGCCTGTTAATCGACGATCTGCAGGCATCATACATCGACGAAGAATCGCAAATGTCGGCGACTCTCGACTCCACAAATCTGGAGCTTACTGGCGAAATCAACGCCGAAATAATCGACATAGCAACCAACTTGAAATTAAAAGCAACCTACGACGACGGTTCGTCGCAAATACTAGCAAAAGTAGAACCGACCACAATAAATCTGGACGGTAAACTAAACGACGGCGACTACAAGCTGTCGACATCGTTCGGACTGCTGTCAGCCGAATTCAGCGACAGCACATCGCGGACAACTATCAACCTCGACACTACAGGGATAACTGCCCACGCAATAATTACCGACACGAGCTACGATCTCGATACAAAGGTAAACCTACTCCTTTCGGAGTATAACGATTCCTCGCTGACATTCAGCGAAATACCATTGAATCTGGATTTGAAGGCAAAAGCAAATTCCGATTTGACAGACTACTACATCGACACTTTGAGTTTGACGAGCAACGACATTTTCGTTGGTGCATCGGGCATGGCAAAAAGCCTAGCCGACTCGTCGTGGAACACCGACTTAGCCCTTGTCCTCGACGTTCCGCAAATCGACAATGTGCTGGAAATGATACCAAAGAGCCTTGTTGCCGACCTCAAAAAATACAAAATTTCTGGCTCAGTTAATTTTAACGGAACCGCCAAAGGTACTTACAAAGACGACATTTACCCCAACATAGATGCAAACCTTGTACTGAACGACATAAGGGCTGTCGTGCTTGAGCAAAACGCAGAAGTTAAGCTCAACATGGAAAGCAACCTAAAATACAACGCCGAGAAGGTTGCAGAATCGTACATCGACGTAAAGCGACTAAACGCAACGGTTGGCGAAACCTACTTCAACCTCAAGGGCAAGGCCAGCAACATACTTGGCGACCCATACATTAACGCAAAGTTGAAATGCAACCTTAATCTAGACTACATATCGTCGTTGTTCCCAATCGACGACCTGACATATAAAGGGAAACTTTCGTCGGACATTGAAGCGAGGTTCTCGCTTGCCAACCTGATGAAGATGAACGTTCAGAAAATCTATATGCTCGGCAACATCAACATCGAAAGGATATTGCTGAGAATACCATCTATGCGATTCCTTGTCTTCGGACAAAACGCTACTGCCGACCTCGGCATAAACTCGATGAAATCGCGCCGTTCGGAACGTCTGCAACTCAGCAGTGCAAGAGTTACTGTAGATACCGTGAGAGTATCGTCGCCACGCACCATCGAAGCAAGGGTTTCGAAGTTGAATCTATATGCCAACGTCGAAGAGCCGATTAACGAAGTTCCGCACCTCATTGTCGCAGGAAGCTTAAGAGGAATGGAAGCAATAGTTGCCGATACAATGTTCGTCTCGGGAAAGACCGGCCGCATCTCGATGGCTATCCGTCCCGACACCACCGACGCGCTCATTCCCGCACTCAGGGCATCGCTCGGACTTGACTCAATCGTTTATTACGAACCAACCCAAGGCGCTTTCCTCGACTCGACACGAATAGTTCTAAACGGACGTCCGAGAGTACGCAGATTCACTCGTGTAAACGGCGAACGTGTCGAAATTGACCCGTCAACTAGAAAACCGATAAACACAGATTCGCTCATAAACCTTTGCACCAGCATCGAAGATGCAGAAGGGGCACTGCGCAAGTTCCGTTTCGACGGAAAGATATATGCCAAGGCGGCACGCTACATGTCGCCATACTTCGATCTGAAGACCGGCACACGCCGTCTCGATGTTACCTTCACCGACGACACGCTGCACCTCAACAACTTCATGCTGCGCGTAGGCCGTTCGCTGATGAAAGTTGACGGACGTGTCGATAATATGCGCCGTGCATTCCTGCGCGGACGTACGCTCAGCGCAGACCTCAACATAAAGTCGCGAAACCTCGACCTCAACGAGATACTTTATGCCAACTACATGGGCGAACAGGCAAAGCTAAAGGACGATGAAGCCAAGAAATCGATTCAGGAAAGGCTAGCTAAGGCAAAAGCCGGCATGGGTAATGCGCCACAACGTCCAAGACCAAACATAACCGACTCGGCACGGGCTCATTATGTCGATTCGATACGAAAAGCATACAGCAAGAAGGACCTCAGCGAAATATACAACGAGCGCATGGGCAAGATGAAGGAGATGATGGACCGAGCCCACAAGGAAGAACTTGCCGCTAACGACGATAATGAAATCCAGGATACTGCAGAACAAGAATATGACACTGTCCCGATGACACTTATAGAAGTCCCCGCAAACCTAAACGGCAAGATAAACTTGAAACTCGACACCGTAAAATTTGCAGGACTCAAGATGAACGACCTCAATGGCGACATTACCGTACAAAACAGCACATTGTCAATCAAGGACATGAAGACATCGAGCAATGTCGGCGACTTGAAACTAAATGCAATCTACACATGCAACAATCCCGACACAGCCAAAGCCGGACTTGACCTCATTGGTACAAACATAACCGTAGAAGACCTGTTGACGGCATTTCCTATGATCGACTCCATACTGCCGATGCTCAGTTCGTTCGAAGGCAAACTGGACTGCGAGCTGTCGGCTATAACCGACCTCGACAAGGAAATGGAACCAATACTGCCAACCTTGCAGACTGCATGTCACATCAACGGCAAAAACCTTGTACTGCTCGACGGCGAAACATTTACTACTGTTGCAAAATACTTGATGTTCAAAAAGAAGACCAAGAACGTAATAGACAACATGTCGGTTGAATTTACGATTGACAAGAACATGCTCAGCGTATATCCATTCACCCTTTCGATGGACAAGTACAAGGTTGCCGTAAGCGGCAGGATGGATTTCGACTTCAAGTATTTCTTCCACATATCGGTGCTTGAGCCGAAGGCACTGCCAAATTTAGGCATCAACGTACAGACAAAGGAACCAAAGAAAAACAAGAAGGATAAAGGCAAAGACGAAGAGGAAGAAGGCGAACTTGCAGAAGAAACCGACGACTTCCAGTTCCGCCTTGTAAAACCGCTATACAAGGACGAAAAGTCCATAGCCCAGTCGATAAACCTTGTCAACAAATCGGGTTTGGGCAGAATCTCGCTACAGCAGAACCTGCGCAAGACGATACAGAATATTATCGAAAACTACGACACGAATAAAGAGCAATAATTATCGCTAATAAACATCCATGGAAACTGTATTTTCAATAATGATGGCAATAATGGGCGTAGCGCTGCTGCTATATGCCGGAATTGCGTATTTGTCTGGCGACCCGATTATTCTGTTTCAGGGTGTATATTCGTTTCCGAAAGGCAAAAAGGAGAAAAAGGAATATATTCGCAAAAAGTTTGTAAAAATAATTCTGCTGATTGCGCTTTCGTTTCTGGCAAGCTCGCTTGTCGGGTTAACGCAGATTTATTGGCTTGCAGTGATTGTTTTTGTATTGGGAATAGTTCTTACCGTAATTATCGGTAAAAAGATAATGAACAGCTAGTCATCCACTGATATCAAATCACCAACCTTCGCCCCTACCGCCTTGCATAAATCCGACGGATTTATCTTTAACTGCAAGCCGCGCACACCGGCACTAACATAAATATAGTCGAAATCCATGCATGTGGAATGAATATAGGTTGGAAAAGGCTTTTTCATACCGATAGGCGAACAGCCACCGCGGATATAGCCAGTCAGCGGAAGCAATTCCTTCATTGGAATAAGACTGCAACTCTTGTTGCCAGTCGCTTTTGCAGCCAGCTTCAAGTCGACTTCCTTGTCGCCCGGGATAACGCATACGAAATATCCGCTACGGTCGCCATGCAACACCAAGGTCTTGAACACCATATCAATAGGTTCATTCAGCTGCGATGCAACATGCACGGCACTCAAGTCGTTCTCGTCAACCTCGTACGGAATAAGTTCGTAAGCAATCTTCTTGCTGTCGAGCAGGCGGGCAGCATTGGTTTTCTGTATCTTATCCTTAGCCATCAGTAAATCTCCTTTGCAATAGTTTCATTTGTAAAATTAAGCGTCTGCAGGTCAACATTTTCGAGCAGAACGACGGGCAACATAGTAGAATCGTCAAATTTCGAGCCAAATGACAATAAGAAATCCCGCAGAGACAACTTGTTTTCTTTCAGAATATCAGTATCGAAATGTGGACAGATAATTCCATTATGAAAAATCATCCTCTCCTTCTCCTCAAAACCGGAATTTTCCGTACCAATCGAAATCAAATGTCCGTTATCGTCGAATGACAGACGGCAGTTCTTTATGAAATTCCGTCCATCGAAAACATAATTTGCCACGAAATGCTTCATAAGGTATTTTTTTCCACAGCTGCCACCGAATCGGCATCAGACTTTTTGGTTTCGGAAATATCCTGATTGAACCGTTCTACCACATTCTCGTAAATATCACGAAGTCCGTTCGCATCGTTCTGCAAGTACCACAAGATGCTTTCCTCGAACGATTCGCGCGTACAACCGTATTTTGCGTATATGCTTTCGTATATAAGGCTATCAACTTGATACTGAGTCAACGAAGTGTGTCCCGACACCTGAGCCATACGCAATGTTACAATCGCATCAGCGATATTCATTTCGTAGAATATGTTCTCCATGGTTTCGGGTGGCAGCATACGTTCCTCGGGTACTATCTGTGCCTGCTTATCGGGAGTATTGCACGAAAACAATGCCAATGCAAGCAGAAACGACAATGCCGACAAAATCCTATCTTTCATTTTGCGCCTTTTTAATCTTCTTGTAGAGGTTGGATGCAAAGACAAAGTCGTTCAACTCTGCATTATCGGTAGTGAAAATGTCTTCCTTCGAACCCTGCCACCACTTGTTGCCCTGATAGATGAAGCAGATGTTGTCGCCAATCTCCATTATGGAGTTCATGTCGTGGGTGTTGACAATGGTGGTTATGTTGTATTCGACAGTGATTTCCTTGATTAGCTGGTCGATAAGTATGGAAGTCTGCGGGTCGAGGCCGGAGTTTGGCTCGTCGCAGAACAGATAGCGCGGATTGAGAGCTATTGCCCTTGCAATTGCGACGCGCTTCTGCATACCACCGCTTATTTCCGACGGGAACGAATGGTGTGCATTGACAATACCCACGCGGTCGAGGCAGAAATCAACGCGCTTCTGCTTTTCGGCTTTCGACATCTTTGTAAACAGGTCGAGCGGAAGCATCACATTTTCTTCCACATTGTTTGAGGTAAACAACGCACTTCCCTGAAACACCATGCCCATCTCCTTGCGAATTTCACGCTTGCGCTTTTCGTCAACATTCACAAACTCGCGACTATCGAAATAAATCTGACCGGTTTCGGGCGTTACAAGTCCAACTATGTTCTTCAGTAACACAGTCTTGCCCGAACCGCTTCGACCAATAATCATATTGACCTTACCAGCATCGAAGGTGGCGTTTATGTCTTTCAGCACATGCTTCTCGCCGAAAGTCTTGTTAACATTTACAACTTCTATCATGTGAGTAAGACCTGTGTTAGTATAAGATTGAACAAAAGAACTGCTATAATACTGTAAACCACAGCCTTGGTACTGCTTTTACCGACTTCAAGAGCACCGCCTTCGGTATAGTAACCGAAAAATGCCGAAATCGAAGTGATAAGGATTGCGAAAACAGCGATTTTTATCACGGTGTATGTGACATAGAACGGCACAAACGCATAGTGCAGACCGTAAATATAATCGGCAACCGTAACAATGTCGGACATTGTGAACGCGATGAAGCAACCGCCTGCTATACCGAGTATGATGCTGAGCAAAGCAAGGAACGGGAAAGTAATGAATGCGGCGATTATCTTCGGCAGAATCAGGTAGTTGGCACTATTAACACCCATAATTTCGAGGGCATCAATCTGCTCTGTGATACGCATGGTACCTATTTCGGAAGCGATGTTTGAACCGACTCGTCCCGACAGAATCAGGCAGACGATGGTACTCGAAAATTCGAGAATCATCGAATCTCGGGTGCTAAGACCTATGATGTAGCGCGGGATAATCGGCGACTCGAAGTTGATGCCCATCTGAATGGTAAGCACCGCACCCATGAACACCGAAACTATGCAGACGATTCCCACCGAATCGATACCAATCTGCTCTATTTCAGCCAGTAATCTGCGGAAAAATATCTTTCGGCTGACAGGCTTCGAAAACACCGACCCCATCAGCGAGAAGTATTTACCTATTGTTACGAACAAATTCATATAGTCGTCTCAACGAAAGTACAAAGGTAGTCAAGTATTTTGAATTGAAGAAGAAAAATGTTTGGTAGAAGAGTTTTTTTTAGAATTTCTGTTCCAAAACAAATTATGCTGACAGCATTATGCTGCAAACATAATCTATGATAATCAACAGATTAATGCATTTTAATTTTCTGCATTGTGTAGTCGTTGCACGCAACGACTACACAATCATCAAATCATCAAATTTTTGAATTTTCAAATCATTTGAATTTAATTCGCCTATCCCAAATATTTGTTGTTACTTTGCAGAATAATAAAAAAACGAGATTCACTATGCACACAATGGACAAAACATACTACTGCGTGATAATGGCAGGTGGCATCGGAAGCCGTTTCTGGCCGGTAAGCCGTTCGAACATGCCAAAGCAATTCATTGACATTCTTGGCGTTGGACGCACACTCATACAGCAGACTTTCGACCGTTTCACAAAGATTATACCCGACGAAAACATATATGTCGTAACCAACGAGGAATACATCAACATAGTGCGCGAACAGTTGCCGAAAGTTCCCGTAGAGAACATTCTCGGCGAACCGATGCGTCGCAACACCGCGCCCTGCATCATGTACGCCAACTGCAAAATCGGACTGAAAAATCCAGATGCAAAAATCGTTGTTACTCCAGCCGACCATCTGATACTCAATGAGGACCTTTTCCTCGACAACATCACCGAGGGTCTTGAGTTCGTCACCGAAAGCAACGCACTGCTTACGCTCGGCATCACGCCTAACCGTCCTGCAACGGGTTATGGTTACATTCAGATGTCGGAAAATGCCGAAAACCAGAAGTTTATCCCAGTGAAGACCTTCACAGAAAAACCACAGCTCGAACTTGCAAAATTCTTCCTCGAAAGTGGCGATTTCCTTTGGAACTCAGGTATTTTCCTCTGGAAACAGACTTCAATTCGCGATGCCATCAAGCGTCACCTAAAGGAATTGTACTCGCTTTTCTCGGAAGGAATCAAGAATTTCAACACACCACGCGAAAAAGAAACCATAACCGAAATTTATTCTGGTGCAAAAAGCATTTCAATCGACTTCGGCGTAATGGAAAAAGAACCAAACGTTTACGTTATGCAGACAAACTTCGGTTGGTCTGACCTTGGAACGTGGAATTCGCTCTATACCATTGCCGATCGCGACGAAAACGGCAATTCCGACCTTTACAAGAACACCTTGTTCGCCAACTCGAACGGCAACTACGTGAACGTACAGGGCGACAAGAAAGTTGCCATTATCCGCGACCTCAACGACTTCATCGTCGTCGATACCGACAAGGCATTGCTGATTTGCAAGCGCGAAAACGAACAGACGCTTACCGAAATGCTCAACGACGCCAAGGTAAAGTTCGGCGAAGGAATAAAATAGACTTGCAAGCGCTATGAAAATCATAATTGTAGGTAGCGCACACCCTTATCGTGGCGGACTGGCAAGTTTCAACGAACGTCTGGCATCAGAATTTGTCGCAGAAGGTCACGATGTTGAAATTGTAACTTTCACGCTGCAATATCCGTCGTTTCTCTTCCCAGGCAAGACACAGTTTACCGATTCGCCAAAGCCGCAAAACCTCAACATTGTTCGCCGGATAAGTTCCATAAATCCATTCAACTGGATGAAAGTCGGACGCGAAATCCGCGATAAGAATGCCGACATGGTAATTTTCTGCTACTGGATGTCGTTTATGGCACCAAGTTTTGGAAAGATTGCACGCATTGTCCACCGCAACGGCAAGACAAAGTGCATTGCACTAGTCCACAATATGATACCGCACGAGCAGAACATCCTGGACAAGATTCTGCCACCATATTTTGTGAAGTCGATGGACGGATTCATCGCCCTGTCGAAATCGGTAACTGATGATATCGGCAAGTTCGACAAGAAGGACAAACCTCGGACATTTTCGCCGCATCCTATCTACGACCACTATGGCATCCGCCTTGACCGCAACGAAGCCTTGCAAAAACTTGGACTCGACCAGAATTGCAAATATGTTTTGTTTTTCGGGCTTGTCCGCGCCTACAAAGGACTCGACTTGCTATTGCAAGCTTTTGCCGACACTCGCATAAAGGATTCGAACATAAAACTGATTGTTGCCGGCGAATTCTATCTGGACGAAAACATTTACCGCAAACAGATTTCCGACTTAGGAATCGAAGACAAAATCATCATACACAACGAGTTTATTCCCGATGACAAGGTAAACCTTTATTTTTCGGCAGCCGACATAATTGCACAGACCTACAAGTCGGCAACGCAAAGCGGAGTTACGCAGATTGCTTTCCATTTCGAGAAGCCGATGCTCGTAACCAATGTCGGCGGACTTGGCGAAATCGTCATCAATGGCAAAAGCGGATATGTGGTTGAACCAAAGGCAGATGAGATTGCTGATGCACTTTGCGACTTCTTTGATAAAGAACGCAGTACAGAATTCGCCCAAGCCGTCCGCACCGAAAAAGGTAAGTACGCATGGAGCATAATGACGGCAAAGATTGTGAAATTGTACGGAGATTGTTTAGAACCAACAAAATAAAACACTATGATAGAAGTTGAAATTTGCGCCAATTCGGTTCAGTCGGCAATAAACGCCGAAAAAGGCGGAGCCGACCGCATAGAACTTTGTCAGAACCTTAACGAAGGCGGCACTACCCCATCGTATGCAGCAATAAAATATTGTGCAGAAAAACTTTCGCTCAAGACAATGGTACTTATAAGGCCACGTCCGGGCGATTTCTGCTACAACGATGCCGAGTACGAAGCCATCAAGGAAGATGTACTGATATGCAGAGAACTTGGTGTTCATGGAGTTGTCGTCGGATTCCTCGACAAGAACCTCGACATTGACACAAAACGCACCGCAGAAATCGTAAAGCTCGCCCATCCTATGGAAGTAACTTTCCATCGCGCCTTCGACCGTTGCAGAGATTGGCGTATAGCATTGGAACAAATCATCGAATGCGGCTGCGACCGAATTCTGACATCCGGTCAGCGCAAAACCGCACCCGAAGGAGCCGACAACCTGCGTGAAATACAAAAATTAGCCAACGGACGCATAAAAATCCTTGCTGGCAGCGGTGTAAATTCGCAGAATGTTGCCGATCTAATACGGACGACTGGTGTAAGCGAAGTACATTCGTCGTGCAAGCATACCGTAGAGAATCCGCAGAAGACCAACATCGAGGACTCGAGCCGCTACATGGAAACCAACCTCGAAGAAGTTAAAAGGTTTGTTGGAAACGCAAAACAAGCAAAATAAGATTATTCAGAAGATAAATGGCATTACGTCCATTCGGATTTGAAACCTTTAGCTCGTTGCCCTTAAGCGACATTCCGTATGCCACTGCGCAACCTAGTTGCGTAGTCTAAATTATTTTTTATTTTTTTGAAAAATGTTTCGGCTGGGTATTGTCGTGGAGGAATCAAATATTTTTTCTATTTTTGGCAATCTAAACAATTAAGGTATTAACTAAAAAACGAAATTTTTGAAGTAAATAAATTAAAATATTATTAACCAAAGCATTAGCTATTATTCGCATTTAAATCAAAAGCGTCGGAAACTGATGATTGAAAATATCGGATAAAGCAATTTCACGGAAGCTAAGGTTCCGTTACCTACCATTTAGTTGATGCTCACACGAATTAGGTGTGAGCTAATCTAGGTAGGTAACGGGGTTCATCCGACGCTCCTCGTGAATGCGATAGAAAGGCTCGCACCTTTCTTTTGCCGGTAAGTGATTGATAGCATTGCAAAAACTATCAATCGGATATGGCAGGTAATACTGATTTGCATGCGGCTGCGAGAGCAAAAAAAGATGAATTTTATACACAACTATCGGATATCGAATTGGAACTTAGGAATTATAAGCCTTTCTTTCGTGATAAAATCGTGTTTTGTAATTGTGATGATCCTTATGAAAGCAATTTTTTCAAGTATTTCGCACTAAATTTTAATGCATTAAAATTGAAGAAATTAATTGCGACCTGTTATAATGGCTCACCTGTTTCAGGAAATGAGTTGATGCTTGATTTTGGTGACGAGATAAAAGAACCACAAAAAACGGCATATAAAGTTGAGATTACTGAAGTTAAAGATGAAAATGGTGATGGCGCAATCAATCTTTCAGATGTTCAATACCTGCTAAAAAATGACAAGAATGTAATTACGATTCTGAAAGGGAATGGTGATTTTCGTTCGGATGAATGTGTTGAGCTTTTAAAGCAATCTGATATTGTTGTTACTAATCCTCCTTTCTCACTATTTAGAGAATATGTCGCTCAATTGGATTTTTATAACAAGGATTTCATTATTATGGGTAATACTAACACATTAGTATGTAAAGAGGTTTTTCGCATGTTTATGAAGGATAGAATACGCACTGGATATACACATTTCAATACTGGAATGTTTTTTTACGTCCCTGATAGTTTTGAAAAATATCATCACATGGAAAATGGCAAAAAAATGGCTCGTGTCTCCACCTCATGTTGGTACACAAATTTGCCTGTGAAAAAGCATATGGAAGAGCTAGTACTTTATAAACATTATACTCCTGAAGAGTATCCGAAATATGATAATTATGATGCAATAGAAGTGAAGACATATACAGATATTCCGTGTGATTATTATGGTGTAATGGGCGTCCCAATTACATTTTTAGATAAATATAACCCAACTCAATTTGAGATTATTTGGCAAGCTTCTGGGAACACTTATGCGAATGCACCAAAAGATTTGTTACAAGCACTTGGTTTTAATCCAAATATAAAATATGGCGGAGGTCTCGGAACACCTGTTTTGAATGGAAAAGCTACATATACAAGAGTGCTTATCCGTCGCCGTACCCAAAGCATACCTTACACACAGGAAGAATCGCAAATGTCGATGGCGGCAGAGCCTAGTGAAGATAATAAATGATAATGAGAATTTCTGTAGAGTCGTTGCGTGCAACGACTACACAGAAAACAATAAAAACAATACAATATGCAGATAGAATTACACAAAATCACAGTTCGAGATTTAACAAACGGCTATGCCGACAATGCCGAAAAAGGTGTTTGCGCCTACGGTGGAAAATTGGATGTCCGTCCGCCATACCAGCGCGAATTCGTGTATAAGGACAAGCAGCGCGATGCTGTAATCGATACGCTCACACAAGGTTTCCCGCTCAATGTGATGTACTGGGCTACACGCGAGGACGGAACTTTTGAAATAATTGACGGTCAGCAGCG
This sequence comes from Bacteroidales bacterium, assembly GCA_017617125.1. GTDB lineage: Bacteria > Bacteroidota > Bacteroidia > Bacteroidales > ML635J-15 > Bact-19. Next base: position 54,159 of record JAFZWY010000054.1, on the reverse strand, counting down.
TACGATTTCGATTTGCCAGTATGTGAACGGCGATTTCGCTTTCACTATGCGCTATTTCCACAACCTTCAGCCTGACGAAAAGAAAAAAATCCTTGACTACGAATTGCAGGTTTACATCTGTAGCGGAACCGACAGCGAAAAACTCAAGTGGTTCAAGACCATCAATATAGCTGGCGAAGAACTTACCGATCAGGAATTGCGCAACGCCGTGTATGCCGGTTCGTGGGTGAGCGATGCAAAGCGGTATTTCAGCAAGAATGGTGCGCCAGCTGCTAAAATCGGTAGCGACTATCTGTCGGGTTCCGCAATTCGTCAGGAATATCTCGAAACTGCAATTTCGTGGATTTCAAAGGGCAACATCGAGGTGTATATGGGCAACCATCAGCACGACCCAAACGCCATTGCATTGTGGAACTATTTCAACAGCGTGATAAACTGGGTAAAGGCGATTTTCCCGAAGTACCGCAAGGAAATGAAGGGCGTTGAATGGGGAGACTTGTACGAAAAGTATGGTACTGGAGTTTGGGATGCAGTAGAAATGGAAAAAGAGGTTGCCCATTTAATGGCTGATAGTGATGTTAAAAAGAAAAAGGGTATCTACTCCTATGTTTTCGACCACGATGAACACCATCTGGACATTCGTGCATTCGATGACAACACCAAACGTGAAGTTTATGAGAAACAAGGCGGATATTGCAAAGTCTGCGGCAAAATCTTCAAAATAGAAGAAATGGAGGCCGACCACATAACTCCGTGGAGCAAAGGCGGTCACACTGTCGCCGAAAATTGCCAGATGTTATGCAAGGAATGTAATAGAAGGAAAAGCGGAAAATAGGAATTATTCATAAAAAAACTTGGCAAACCTGTTCTTTCGGATTTGAAACCTTTAACTCGCTGCTTTAGCAGCAACCTTTAGCACACAGCCTACGCTATAAATCCGATACAACATAATTTTTCTAAAAATATTTTCCTTTCAACTTTCTCTATATCAGAAAATAATATTATTTTTGCACAAATCTAAAGTTGAACTTTATTTTTGTACAGATTATGGATTATATATACCGAACTATATCAGAATCAATAAAAAACGATTTGCAATACTACAAAGTAATAATCATCACAGGGTCGCGACAGGTTGGCAAAACTACGCTTTGCAGGATGCTTTTTCCCGATTACGATTATGTAAACCTTGAGAATATTCCGACAAGGGAAATTATTCGTGACGATATGCAAAAGTTTATTGACAACATAAAAGGCGGAGTAATAATTGATGAAGTACACCATTTGCCCGACTTGTTTTCGTATATTCAGGTGGCAGTCGACAAAGGCTCTGACAAGCGTTTTGTACTTACTGGAAGTAACAATTTCGGCATGTTGCAGAATGTTACGCAGTCGTTAGCAGGAAGAGCCTCACTTTTTACATTGCCACCATTTAGCATTGGGGAGGTTTTTGGTTCGATTTCAGAAATGACGACAGATGAACTTATATTCAAAGGACTATATCCTGCAGCATACACACTTGAAACTCCACCTACGCGCCTATATTCAAATTATTACAGCACCTACATTGAACGCGATATGCACCAGCTAATCAAGGTCAAGGACTTGTCTCAATTTCAACTATTCGTCAGACTCTGTGCCGGAAGGGTTGGTTCTGAGTGCAATTTCGCTGCGCTATCAAACGAAACTGGAGTTTCGGCACCGACAATTAAGGAATGGCTCAGTGTATTGGAAGCATCGTACATTGTGTTTAAATTGCCTCCATTTTATGCAAACATCAGCAAAAGGCTGGTAAAATCGCCCAAAATATACTTCTACGACACAGGAATTTTGTGTCTTTTACTCGGAATAGAAAGCCCTAGACAATTAGAAACACACCCATTGCGTGGGGCAATTTTCGAGAATCTTGTTGTAGCAGAATTTATCAAATCAAACCTTAACGCCGGCAAATTGCCTAATTGCTATTTTTACCGCGATAGTCGAGGGACCGAAGTTGATCTCGTGCAACAACAAGGAAACGAATTTGGTTTATATGAAATAAAATCATCAAGGACTTTTAATTCTAATTTCTTTGAGAACCTAAGGGCTGTCAGCAAGATTTTTGGCGGGAATGTGCGTGAATCTGCAGTTTTGTACGATGGTGAAGAAATTCGCGAATCACAATTGGAAGGGATTTACAACTTCCGCAATTTTACATATTAGACAACACATTAATTATCAACAGCAAAACAACAAAACGAACAAATCTAAAGTTGAACTTTATTTTTGTTCACATTCTCATAAATCCTTCAATAAGCCTTGCATACCCTCTGTTCTTTCGGATTTGCAACCTTTAGCTCGCTGCCTAAGCAGCTACCTTCAGCTCGTTGCCAATGGCAACAATCCGAAAGATACGAATATAAGAATTTTTAATCCGAACAATAGCAACACCGCATTGCAAATGCTGATATTCAAACGTATCGGATTGCAACCTTTAGCTCACTGCCTAAGGCAGTAAATCCGATACAACCACAATGTATAGAAATTATTGTCGTGGAAATAAGACAGATGACAAATTAAAGGAATAGAGAAATATACAATTAATCTGCAACGATTTACATAGCCAAGATTCAGATATATTTGTTACTTTTGCTTGACGTTTTAAACATATAAAAATATGGTAATACCAGACAGAATAAAGCAGCTGACCGAAATCGCACTGAAGGACAAAGTCCTTACTTTTGTAGAGCGAGAAACCATAATAAATGAGGGAATCAAGGAAGGAATTCCCGCCGAAGAGATTAACGAATACCTCAACAAGTCGCTGGAGGCAAAAATAAGCAGCATGGCAAAGGAAGACCTCGACCACTGCCCCAGCTGCGGAGCGCAGATTCCGCTAATTTCGGACACCTGCCCGTATTGCGGCTACGAGTACGACAAATTCAAACATAGCAGCGGACACGGCAACTCAAGCAGAATTACCGGTGACGATGTAAATGTCATCGCAAACGAAAATGCGAAAACCTGTCCCGACTGTGGAACACCATTTCCGCTCATCAGCAACATCTGCCCCACCTGCGGACACATTCTGCACGAGCAAACCGACTCGGACCTGAACATCCGGAACCTTATAAACTCAATGAACGAGTACATCGACGGAATGAAACTCACACGCAAGACGACTTTCAAGGAAGTCCTTTCGTTCCGAAAAGAAATGGTGATGCTTTATGTCGGTGCTCTTGTATTCCTAATGGCTATAATATCGCAATTCGAAGTCAGCGACACAGTTACGGGAATCTTTGGAATAATATCAATAGTGCTCTTCGTTCTTGCATTCAGGGGACTTAAGAACAGAAACGTTGAAGAATCGCCAGTTGCAAAAGAGGACTCGCAATTCTACCTCTTCCTTAGCTTCTACGAAATGTACACCCGCCATGTAGATTCGCTTTACGGGAAAAACCATGAAGCAAAAGAAGTCCTTGCCCAATTCGGCAAAATGATAGACGAAGTAAAGGAAAACAAAAGGAAAAACCGCAACAAGCTCGTGCTAATGCTTGTGGCTATTACCTTGGTATCTATACCGATACCATTCCTGTTGCCACATCATAAATATGAATATGACACTACTAATCTGCCAAAAGAAGTTCTCACCCAAGATCCTATATTGTACGAAGAAAACAAGGCTGAATTTGCGAAATACTATGAACTGAGCAGCCGTACAACCAGAATCAAGGCAACCAACGAAATCAACTTCCCGACAAGTAGAACCCCATACTTAAAAGCTGCTTCTACTGCCAATCTGCATGCCGATATAATATCACGCAACTGGCTTCTTAACGATAGCGCAATCACTCATTTCAAGATTAGGCTCGACAATGTTGAATTGTCGTCAACCGGACGGGCGAACCACAGCGCCGACACGCTATTGCCATTCGGCATAGTATTGTTTACAAAGGACTACGAAGTTATAACAGGCCTGCCACCTATTTTGCTGGATGTGTATGCTGGTGACAGTACCGACTTTTACAACACCAAAGGCATTATCGAAAATGGCAAGGGCAAATGCCGAGTTAACTTTGTCAGCTACAAAACTACCAACGACTTTGAACTCGTAAAGCAAGCCCTCGACAGCGCATATTATTTTATGATAATGTAATAAGCAACCTAAAACCGAAGAAAATGGACACAAACAAAAATAATTTCCAGGTATTAATGCAAAGTAACGAAAAAGTACTTACTGGATTCAAAAACAAATATCCGCGCAACATGAGCGATGTAATCGAACATAATGTCCCCAAAATAGTTATAACATTGTCTATCATATTGTTTGCTGGCATTCTGACTTTCAATATAATTATCGGTGCGATGGCGGTATTGATGGGTCCTATGCTTCTCTCGTTCGGATTAAAGCTGAAGAAAAAGGAAAGCGAAAAGAAGGCAGACTCACGAGTCGACAAACTCACTGCCAAGGAAATCATAGATATTAATGACAAATTAAAAATTAAATACGGCGACTATCCCGACGTAAAGGAATACATTGAAAAATTCAAAGCGCAGACAAGGCAAGTGGATATGCACAAGAAAAAGCTAGTCAGCAGATTCAACACCTGGTACACCATTGTGATTATTGCAATATCTGTGACCTTCTTCTGTATGATGATTGTAAACTTGAAGGATCGCATTTCACATTTTAGTATTCCACAAAAAGCAGACGTATTCTCCAGTATCCTTAAAATCGAAGACAACGAGCCTTTGCTAACACTTACACCTTTCGACACTCAGATTGCAGATGGCTACAAAATCGAAAATCAGAACCTTGATTTCTACATGACAAACTATCGCTACATAAGCACAAAGGGCGTAAAAATCGATGGTGCTACTCCAGACGACGAATTCATTCTGTGGATTGTTGACAGCACTGGCAACAGTTTCGACAGATGCCCGCAATTCAACTTTAAATGTACCGACGAAACTATCGAAGCACAACCAAGGTACTACAATAGCGACTTCACATTGCTGAACGCATTTGTAAATTTAAAGGATAATGCTAAAAATCTGAAATTCAAGATTGAAAAAGTAGAGGAATAATACCATGAAACGACTTATATCACTTGCAATCGCAGCTATAATAATCTCTCTTGTATCATGCAAGAAGGACAACGTGCAACATTTCATTACCGACGAGGCATATCGTTCGCAGGTAGAAAACGACTTTGAAACTCGCAAGGAACTTGCTCAGGGTCGCAGCACAGAACTTTTTTCGGTTTTCGACGAGAAACTTTCGCTCGAGGAAACCGAAGCCTTGAAATTCCTGTACGCCTACATGCCCTACAGCGACCTTGCCGACTATGATGGCGAGTTCTTTCTAAATCAAGTAAAATACGCATTCAAGGCGCGCGACTTTTTCTCGTGGGGAAAAAGTGTTCCAGAAGACATTTTCCGCCATTTTGTGCTTGTTTATCGTGTCAACAACGAAAACCTTGACACCGCCAGAATGTTCATTTTCAACGAGATAAAAGACCGCATAAAGGACATGAGCATGTACGATGCAGCACTCGAAGTAAACCACTGGTGCCACGAAAAGGTATGCTACAGGGCTTCGGACGCACGTACATCGGCACCATTGGCAAGCATACGCACATCGTTCGGCCGCTGCGGCGAGGAATCGACATTCACGGTAACGGCACTCAGAGCCGTAGGCATTCCTGCACGCCAATGCTACACACCGCGTTGGGCACACACCGACGACAACCACGCCTGGGTGGAAGTATGGGTCGATGGTAAATGGTATTTCCTCGGTGCCTGCGAACCCGATGCAAAACTCGACATGGGATGGTTTGCCGCTCCATCAACCCGCTGCATGATGGTACACTCGAACGCTTTCGGCAAGTACAAGGGCGACGAGGAAATAAACTTCAGAGGAGAATTGTTCGCGAAGATTAACATGCTTCCCAACTACACCGATACCAAGAAGATAACAGTGACAGTCACCGACGAAAGCGGAAACCTTGTAGAAAATGCCAAGGTTAAATTCAAACTTTACAACTATGCCGAATATTATCCGATTTCATCTGGTGAAACCGACAGCGAAGGCAAGGCAAGCCTTACAACCGGACTTGGCGACTTGCTCATCTGGGCAAGCAAGGACGGCAAATACGACTATGCCAAGATTGATGTCAGGGAAAGTGATGCTATAACATTGAAACTCAACCGCATATCAGGAGCTGAATACGAAGAGGACTTCGACATAGTTCCGCCAGCGGGAAAACCAGTAACTACAAATGTCACTCCCGACGAAGCCGACAAAAACAACAAGCGACTGGCTTTCGAAGATTCGATACGCAACGCCTATCTAAAGACTTTCCCTACCGACGATGAGATTGCCAAGCTCACAAACGAAAACCTTACGGCAGAGCAAATCCACGAAATTGTTAAGAAAAGCGAAGGCAACTACAAGGAAATCATTGCCTTTACGGATGCACATGCCGAAAAGAACGAAAATCTTTTCCTATACGACTTTATAAAATCATTGTCGGACAAGGATTTGCGCGACTGCGAAGCCGTGACACTCAACCAACATATTATGGAATACGACGGCAAATATCCAGTTGAAGTTTTCAAGAAAGGTATTTTGCCAGCACGCATCGAAGTGGAAATGATTCGTCCGTGGAGACAGTTCCTAAGCGAAAATCTTGGAAAAATTCTTGGTACAAATCCCTCCTATTCAGCCATTTTGGAATGGACAAAAGCAAACATCCAGACCGACACCGAAGGCAATTACTTCAACTGTCCAATTTCACCACGCGGAGTATTCGAACTTCGCCACGCCGACAGTCGCTCTCGCGACATTTTCTTCGTCGCAGCCTGTCGTTCGCTGAATATTCCAGCATACCTAGACAATGCAACACGCCAGATTTTCGTGTACGACGACAACGACTGGCAGATTGTTGCCATGGAAGATGCAAAACCAGCTGCAAAAACTGGCAAACTTGTCCTGAAATACAATGGCACAAAGGAACTTAAGCCGCAATACTGGACTCACTACACGATTGCCAAGTTCGAAGACGGAGACTTTACAACCTTCGACTACGAAGATGACCCGCGCGTTGCCCAGTTCCCAGTAGAACTTGAACTCGAAGAAGGCTACTACATGCTATCGACCGGCAACCGCTACAGCGACGGCGAAGTATTGTCGCACCTCGAGTTCTTCAACATCAAGCAAGGCGAAACCATGGAACGCGAAGTGAAGATTCGTCCATTGGTTCAGCGCGAAAAGGAATTCTACGGATTCATTTCCAGCGACAGTCAAATAGAAGCAGACGGTAAAACCATAAAACTGAACGACTTGGCAAAAGACAAACCATTGGTTCTCTGCTTTATTGACCCCAACCGCGAACCCACCAAGCACACCCTGAAGGAATTTGGAGCAATGCGCGAAACCTATGAAAATTGGGGTGGCAATATACTGATGGTTGTCCCGCAGGAAAAACTTACCGAACCATTCTCGGCAGCAAAATGGAACCTTCCAAAGCAAACCATTGTCACCACCGACAGCAACGGTCTTATGGACAAGATTTTACGCGACACAAAGCAGCAGTACAACGACAATCCGCCACTAATATTCATTATTGACAGCAACGGCAAGATAACTTTCCGTTCCGACGGCTACAGGATTGGCACTGCGGAACTTATATATAAAAGCATAATCGGTTAGCAAAGAAAGCTACCGATGTTCAAATAAATTTGTTTACTTTGCACAAAATTGAAAGGCAATGATAGTAGTAACAGGAGCAGCAGGATTCATAGGCAGCAACTTGGCAGCCACACTTATAGAACGCGGATACACCGATCTTGTATTATCGGATGACTTTTCGCGCGAAGAGAAGAAAGGCAACTTCGAGAACAAGAAAGTAAAGTTCGTCAACCGCGACGACTTTGCCGACTGGCTCGATGCCAACCACAAGCAGGTTGAAACCATCTTCCACCTCGGTGCGAGAACCGACACCACAGAATTCGACCTGTCGCTGCTACTGAAAATGAACACCGAATACACCAAGATGCTTTGGGAAAAATGCTGCAAATACGGCATTCCTTTCCTCTACGCATCGTCGGCAGCAACATACGGAATGGGCGAAAACGGCTTTTCCGACACCACCGACCCCAACATTTTGAAACCGCTCAACCCATACGGCATTTCGAAGAACGAGTTCGACAAGTGGATGCTCGCACAGGAACGCAAGCCGTTTTTCTGGACAGGATTCAAGTTTTTCAATGTGTATGGTCCAAACGAGTACCACAAGGAACGCATGGCTTCGGTGATTATGCATGCCTTCAACCAGATAAATGCGACAGGAATGCTAAAGCTTTTCCGCTCGCACCGTCCCGACTATGCCGACGGACAACAGAGTCGCGATTTCGTTTATGTGAAAGATGTCGTCGATGTGCTGATATACTTCATGGAAACTCGCAAGCACAGCGGAATATACAACCTTGGAACTGGCAAAGCCCGTCCGTTCAACGATCTTGGCAAGGCTACATTTGCAGCCATGGGCTTGGCACCAAACATCACCTACATCGACACACCTGCCGACATACGCAACAAGTACCAGTATTTCACCGAAGCCGACATAACATCGCTTCGGAAAGCTGGCTACAATGGCGAATTTCATTCGCTCGAAGATGGTGTGAAAGACTATGTACAGAACTACCTTGCAGGACATAAATACAGATAAAAACTTTTGTTATGGAAGATTCATTGTTATCTAAACCTGGAAATTATAAATCACTCGTTGCATATCAAAAGGCAGAAGCAATATATGAAATCACATATTACTTTTGCAATAAATACTTAACAAAAGGAGATCGCACAATTGACCAGATGATTCAAGCTGCTCGTTCTGGGAAACAAAATATTGCAGAAGGAAGTGCGGCGGCGAGTACATCAAGTAAAACAGAAATCTTCCTAAAAAATGTTGCAAAAGCCAGTTTAAAAGAACTTTTGGAAGATTATAAGGATTATCTAAATACAAGAAATCTCAGAATATGGGAAAAGGGGTCTGCAGAATTTGAAGATATGCGAAAAAAGGGGGCAGAACACAGTGATGCAGACTTTTTCATGAAAATTGCAAAAAATAGTTCAGACGAAACTATTGCAAACATGGCAATTATTCTTCTAAACCAAACAGATTACCTCATGTTTCGTCTGCTTGAAAGACTAAGTACAGATTTTCTTGAAAATGGAGGCTTTGCAGAAAGAATGAAAAGAATGCGCAAAGAAAATATAAATGCTTCTAAATCGACAAAAGATAGTGATTCTAATTCCCCGGTCACTAATGCCCCTAAAGGCCCTAATGCCTTTAACGCCAATGGGGGGAACAAACGGTTCATAGGAGAAGTCGAGGAAAGCAAGGCCGACAACAGCGCTCTTGCCGTAAACGATGGCGTATCACAGCCACCTCAGGTAAATCCCAACATTGCAAGATTCCGCAGGCACAAGGCACAACACACTGCAGACGAATACATTGCAGGCATATTGCGTTCCGACATAAATATTCTCGGTCAGGCTATAACAATGGTTGAAAGCGTAAGACCGGAACACCAAGCCATTGCCCAGAAAATTATCGAAGGTTGCCTACCGCATTCTGGAAAATCGATAAGAATTGGCATAACCGGTGTTCCTGGTGCAGGGAAAAGCACTTTCATCGAAGCACTTGGAGTTAAAATCTGCGACCTAAACCATAAACTTGCCGTACTTGCCGTTGACCCGAGCAGCGAACGAAGCGGAGGTTCTATCCTTGGAGACAAAACCCGCATGGAAAACCTTACCTCCCACCCTAACGCTTTTGTACGTCCTTCGCCATCAGCAGGTTCGTTAGGTGGTGTAGCACGCAAAACCCGTGAAACCATAATTCTCTGCGAAGCCGCAGGATTCGACACCATATTCGTCGAGACGGTTGGCGTTGGACAGTCGGAAACTGCAGTACATAGCATGGTTGACTTCTTCTTGCTACTGCTCGTCACTGGCGCTGGCGACGACCTGCAGGGCATTAAGCGTGGCATAATGGAAATGGCCGACGCAATAGCAATCACCAAAGCCGACGGCGAAAACATCACACGAGCACAACTTGCCAGCACACAGTATCAGAACGCACTGCACTTGTTCCCAATGCCAAAGTCACGCTGGACACCTATAGCAACAACCTGCTCAGCACTTTCGGGTGCGGGAATCATGGACATCTGGGAGATGATTACCAAATATGTGGCCCACACAAATGCAAACGGATACTTCGACTACAACCGCAACGAACAGGCGAAATACTGGCTCTACGAAACAATAAACGAAGCAATTAAGAACAGTTTCTACCAAAACGAAAAGATTATAGAGAGCCTTCCAGACTACGAAAGAAAAGTTCTCGACAACAAAATAAGCAGTTTCGTAGCCGCACACGAACTACTTGCAAAATACTTCGAAAAATGATTGGACAGGAAATAGTTTACAAGGCATTAGCCGATTTGAACATAAAATTTGAGTATTACGAATCGCCACGCGACTTCTCGTCGGAAGACGACGGTGCATTCTGGAAACGCATTGGTGCCTGCCGTTGCAAGAACCTATTTATGCGCAACCACAAGGGCAATCAGCACTACCTGCTCATTTCCGACTACTACCGCGACATAAATATTCACGCCATCGAACACAAGCTTAAGCAGGGAAAACTTTCGTTCGCATCGCAGGAACGCATCGACAAGTGGATTAAAGGTACGATTGGGGCAATTTCAGTCTTTTCGTTACTCAACGACACCGAAAACCACACCATTGCATTCATCGACAAGACCTTGCTCACAAAAGGACACCTAACCTTCCTGCCCAATCAACTCAACGCATTGATTTCCATAAGTACAGACGATTTTGTAAGAATACTCGACTACAGCGGCAACAAGTACGAGTTTGTGGATCTGGAAGTTGCAGATGATATAGAATAAACTATCGCAGCTTTGCCCAAACCTTTTCAACCAATTCTGGCTCAAAGCCCCTGCTATACGCAAATCGGAAAACCGAAGCCTTAATCTTATATTCGTCATCGCCACGAACAGACTTAAGTTTCGATTTCAACAAACTTTCTATCAACGACATATAGGCGGATTCATCTATTTCGGACAGAGGCTCAGCCATAATCTTATCAGAAATACCCTTTGCCAGCAAAGCCTGACGAATCTTAAGCCTACCCCATTTGTTGAACTTGAAAGCATCGGAGACAAAAGCCCGAGCGTAGCGGTCATTGTCAACGAATTTATCTTCCTTTAGGCTATCTATTATCTTTTCGACAACATCAGCATCGACATGCTGCTTAAATAAATAGGTACGTACATCGCTTTCGCACTTTTCGGCACGCGAGCAATAGGCTTGCGACTTTATGAGATATTTTTCGAAATCTTCGTTTTGCATAATTTTCATTTTAGTGCACCGTTGCACGCAACGATGCTACAAAATTTCCAATTTTACCTTATATCCAGAATGGCTGCGCACATTGAAGGCTATGCCATTGTCGAAAATCAGATATTGTCCCTTGATGCCAGCCAGAACGCCTTCGATACGATCGTACATGTCGAGCGAAACAGACTTGAGGTTGGCAACGGTATTCTGATACGGATACATAATTTCCACAATCGAATCGTCGTACGACTCGTATATGCGCAAATCGTCTGGCAACAATGACAACAGAGCCTTTTTCCGTTCAACCAAATCGATGTTAGGCTGTGAAAACAAAAGCATACGCCGCCAGTTGGTCTTGTCAGCAATGTGTTTTTTCATCTCGACCTCTATCTGTCCTGCAAGATTGCGGTTTGGTGTCTTTGCAAAGCGAACAGCGGCAACAGCGCCCTGGTCAATCCACCGCGTAGGAATCTGGTTGTAACGTGTAACGCCAACCTTCAAATCGCCAGTGTAGGCAAGGTAAACATAGTGGTCAATAAGCGAATATTTCTTCGACCATTCCATATCGCGCGAGATTCCAAGGTGCGACATATCCTTTTCGGGATTGAAAACACCCTCGTCGCATTCTGGCAAGGTGGTGTAGCAATCGTAGCAATGCCCGTTCATATAGCTTTTCGAAGTACGCTTTCCACACGACACACAATTTATCTCGTGCAGATATTCTATCGACAAATGCTTACCTATCAATGCATTCATATCGATTTCTGTATCATCGGCAAGAAGGAAATAGCGGACTGGAAAACCATATTCGCTACGCATCTTCGATAGGTTAAAGTCGACTGTCATAATTATTTAACCATCAAGATTTTATCCAATAGTACCTGAGCCAGCTTTATCTTCGACTCGATAGTCCAGCCAGCGATATGCGGCGACATTATAACATTGTCGCACTGCGCAAGATAGCGGAAATCGGGATTGTCGGTCATCTTTTTGGTTGTCTCGAACGAAGTTTCCTCGTACTCAATGACATCCAGTCCAGCAGCAACAACCTTTCCCGACTTCAAAGCATCTACCAATGCCGAAGTCTTTACCACTGGTCCGCGCGAAGCATTGAGCAAGACAAACGGATTTTTGAAACGTGCAAAAAACTCAGCGTCAACCATATACTTAGTCTCGGCAGTAAGCGGGACATGCAAGCTCAGCACATCGGCATTTGCAAAAATCTCATCTAGCGAAACTTCTTGAGCATAGTCGTCCGAATAGTTTTTCTTATACTTATCGTAAGCAAGCACCTTGCAACCAAAACCCGACAATTTGCGAGCAAACGACGAGCCCATATTTCCGTAGCCGATAATTCCCACAGTACGAAAACCAAGTTCGCGACCACGGTTCATCTCGCGCTTCCACTCGCCAGCCTTCACCTGACGGTCGGCACGATTTAGGTTGTTTAGCAGCGACAAAAGCATCCCTACCGTATGTTCGCCAACAGCATCGCGGTTTCCTTCGGGAGAATTGAGGCATCTTATTCCCTTAGCTTCGCAATATTCAACATCGATGGTTTCCATGCCGGCACCTACACGCGCAACATAGCGAAGAGATTTCGCAGCATCTACAAACTCACGGTCAATGTTTATGCGACTGCGCAACACAATGCCAAAGGCATCGCCAACCTCTGAAATTATTCGTTCACGGTTCCAGCCGGTAGCATCAACAACCTCGAAACCAGCATTTTTCAATCCATCGGTTATTATTGTATGGACATCATCTATTATAAGAACTTTCTGTGGCATATTCTTCTGATTTACAGCATTCTTTCAAGAGCATCGTAATATTTCGGCGAAATCGGTATAGTATCGGCACCGTTCACATTCAGTTCTGCGACTACAACTCCAAGCTTATCCTTGCGTAAAACCTTGACATGCTTAGGGTTTACAAAAAATGAACGCTGACAGCGAACCATGCCGTACTTTTGCAACGTCGGCTCGAGCGACTTCATTGTATTACGAAGCACATAATCTTTAATCATACCATTTTCAAGATACTTAATCCTGACATAATTTTCTTCTGCCTTTACGTACATGACAGCATCGGCAGCCACAACCAGCTTAAGTTTCTGCGTATTGTCGTGGAAACGGATAAGACCGCCCTCAGACGGCTCGTTAACATCATTTGCCTCCGATGCCACCACCGACAACGAAATTATCACGTAGGGCAACGACAGCACAATTAAATTAATAAACATACATAGTCCCACTACATCAAAGTAAGGATATTCGCCATGGTACATCAGCGTCACATACAACGCCATAAACAGGGATGCCACAAGGACTTCGCCGAATATCCACAGAGAATATGCCAGCCATGTAGGCACAAACAAACGTCGTAGCACATATAGCAGCAAGCGCGAAATAAGCAGCACGCCAAACAATATGCAAAACAGCATAGTGGTATTGAACGCCATTATCCCGCGTCCCATATCGAAAAATTCGACAATCTGAACCGGACGGTACAGAAATACAAATCCAATAAAGAATCCTGACAGTCCAAACAGATATGCCATCTGGACCCGGAACGACAAGAACCTATCTGAAATTTTCGTCATTATTATTAGAATTTAGTCCCAAATTTTAGTGTGACGAAATTCAAATTACATATAATTCGTCACTACATTTTAATTTTCGTCACAAAAATACAGATTTTGTCAATAACTGACATCCATAATCACATAAAATTTTCAATTCAAAAATCAGACGTAGTTTTGCAACAAAATAAAACGAAATATTATGGGAATGAAAAGTCAAAAAATATTCGCGTTCGGCGACTCAATAATAAAAGGTATAATTTCAGAATACGACAATGGTCGTCTCAAATACAAAATCTCAGATAATAACGCTGTTGATATATGCAGCCGCAAATTTGGAATCGAAGCCTACAATCTTGGAAAGTTCGGCTGCACAATAACTACAGGAGAAAAGATAATAGACAAGCATATTCAAAAAATTTCGGAGAACGACATCGTTCTTCTCGAATTTGGCGGCAACGACTGCGACAAAATCTGGACCGAAATTGCCGATACGCCTAAGGCAGAGCACATTGCGAGAACACCGCTATCGGAATTCAGCGAAACCTACCTTCGCGTAATTCGCAAGCTCAAGGCAACGGGAGCAAAAATCATTATGCTTACAATGCCGCCCATCGATGCAAAGGCATATTTCCGCCATTTTACAAACGGGATGAACGACACGCAGGTAGCTAACATAAATGGCTGGCTCTACGACAGCATAGAAGTCATCGGACTTTGGCACGAAATGTACAACCAGGAAATTATTAAAATTGCATGCAGCGAGAACGTTGAACTGATAAACATCTACAAGCCTTTCATCGACCAGCGTGACTACCGTCCGCTCTTCTGCAGCGACGGGATACACCCAAACCAAAGGGGACAGGAAATCATAGCAGAACATATATACAGGATCGCAAAAAATTACATTCCAATGGACAACGAATCTACTAGACACAGCATATCCAATAGTAAGGGCGCAAAATTTTGCGCCACAATAGTAGGAGCGCTTTTCGTAGCGTTCCTACTTTTATCCAACATACTACCAATCAGCGCACAGACATACAAGAAAGTCCAGTACGGCGACTTCGAAAGCTGGACAGTACGCGACATTGAAGAATCGCTGGTGATTGGCGGAAACACCAAACGTATATACGCCATTGGTCCACGTGACACCATCCGCGAAAACAAAGCACTGAACATCAAGTCGATATGGGGATCTTCGAACACATACGCCAAAGTTGCAGGCATCTCGAAGACCAGCAATACTGTGTATCCCGAAAAGCGTGGCAACGGCTACTGCGCAAAACTTACCACCGAATATGCCGAATGCAAGGTAATTGGCATCATAAATATAAAGGTACTTGCCACAGGAACAATTTATTGGGGCAAAGCCCACGAACCAGTCACTGGCACCGACAATCCATACAGCAAGATGAGATGGGGCGTACCGTTTACCAACAAGCCGAAGGCCCTCATCCTCGACTACAAGTCGGCAATGCCACACAAAGGCACAATTACCACCTGCAAGACTTTATCATCGTCGGTCCGACCGGGAAACGACGAGCACGAAATCGTCTTCATCCTGCAGAACCGCTGGGAAGACGAGAAAGGAAATGTCTATGCAAAGCGCGTAGGTACAGCCATTTACCACATCAGCAACCCGACAAGCGACTGGGTTAACGGATTTCGCATTCCTGTAATCTATGGTGACGCAAGAAAATCGCCCAATTACAAGCCATATATGAATCTTGGACCTAAGAAGGACAACCTATACACCATAAACAGCAAAGGCAAGAATGTTGAGATCCAAGAAGTTGGCTGGGGCGACGAGGATACGCCAGTTACACACGCAATAATGCTGATAAGCGTATCGTGCCAGGAAGCATTCTCGGGAACAATAGGCAACACACTATGGGTGGACAATATAAAGCTGGAGTATTAATCAGTTGAAAGTTGATAGTTAAAAGTTAAGAGTTGAAAGTTGTAGAGTCGTTGCGCGCAACGACTAACTACGCGAGCAACGACTGACAAAGCGTATAACGACAAACGACCCAAACAAAATACAATAATTAATAATGCAGTAGCGACGAGACGCCCCTCGTCGCTACAGCATTAAATACCAACCTATTTCAGTTTTGATATTGCCGATAGTCACAAATTTTGTTATTTTTGCGACCTTAAAAACACACTGACATGTCTATCGAAGTAAGGAATATAACAAAGGTTTTCGGCGAACAGAAAGCGCTTGACAATGTGAGTTTTGACATCAACAATGGTGAGATTGTAGGATTTCTTGGTCCAAACGGTGCCGGCAAGTCAACGCTGATGAAAATAATCACGGGCTACATTCCAGCCACCGAAGGCGACGTTTTTATAAACGGAAAGAATATCCTCGAAGACCCGATTGAAATCCGCAAGAAACTCGGCTATCTGCCAGAGCAGAATCCGCTTTACTTCGATATGTACATCGTTGAATGCCTTGAGTTTGTAGCCGGCATTTATGGCATCAAGAACAAAAAGGCAAGAATTGATGAAGTTGTAGCGCTCACTGGCCTTGCCCCCGAGATTAACAAGAAAATCGGCACCTTGTCGAAAGGTTACAAACAGCGCGTCGGTCTGGCACAGGCAATCATACACGATCCAGAAGTGCTTATACTCGACGAGCCTACATCGGGACTCGACCCCAACCAGATTATAGAAATAAGAAACTTGATAAAGAACCTCGGCAAAGAGAAGACTGTCATACTTTCGACTCACATAATGCAGGAAGTGGAAGCCATCTGCGACCGCATCTTACTGATAAAGAAGGGTGTGCTTCTCGCCAACGACAAGGCCGAAGATTTTGCCCACCTCAACGGCGATTCAATTTCCACCCTGCTTATCGAACTTGACGGAGAACTTACCGAAAAGGATTTTGCACAGATAAAAGGCATCAGGAACGTCCGCAAGCAATCCCCCACCCGATTTGCAATCGAATTCAGCAAAGACAACGACATCCGCAAAGCCGTCTTCAACCTTGCAGTGCAAAAGGGACTTGCCGTCCTTAACATGCAGGAAAAGGAAAAGAGTATAGAGGAAGTCTTCGCAGAACTGACAAACGGATAACAGGCTAACGGACTAACAGGCGGAAAGCTTTGCTGGCTGATAGGCACAGACGAGCAAGAATAATTACTGCGAATTTTTCGCATTATTTGCAGTCAAATAATATTTTTTTCTATATTTGTCCTCACATATGAAGGGAATCGGAAACATATTACTTATTGTCAATTTATGCGCATTACTATTTGCGTTTACGTCGTACAACAAACTACACGCACAAGCCGATAGCATATTCCTTCCGGAATTGTCAATAAAGAACCATGATTTATATCAAAACATAGCCGAACAACTCAAAAAGAATAACATAAATAGCGGCACATTAGTTTTGACAGCAGCAGAATCTAATGAATATAAGACCAAGAAAATCAATTCAATAAAGTATAGAGAACACCCCATAGTTTTGTTTCTCATAAACAATACAAATTGCAATTCAGAAGTTACATGTTGCTCCAATAAGGCTAAAGGATATTTTTATATAAACAACGTATGCATTATAGCCGACAGAATGGAGAATTATGGATATTGCTTGGATAAGATTGATTTATTTGACAGTATTCGTTCCGAAAACGGGAGATTTTTCTCATGCCGACAACAAGAACAGGATATGCGTCGGGACGGCTTGGCTGACTATTTGAGCTACATTATCAATAATAACAAGCTAAAAAGGCTAAAACGCGGCATTCTTTCGGAAGGACACCGCGAGGGAGACAATATAAAATATGCAGAAAAAAGGACTAAAGAACTCATAATTACAAGAATATGCAAAATAAAAAATGTATATGTAATATATGGGATTGATGATAAGAAGAATGTGTTTACAATATTGTCGAGAAACAACAATGCCAGCAATAAATGTAAAATAAAAGAAGGCGATACATATAAGTTCTTTTTAGTCCCTTATCTTGACTGCGACATTATTCCAGATTCTGATAAATCAGATTATATTGTATGCGGTGGAGATCCTGCAAAACAGTTTAACATAAATGTTAACAATAAAACCATTAAAATAAAAACAGACAACAGTAATGTTAATTTTTACGGAACACCGAACTTGAATGGGCTATATTATATACTCTATGACGGGACCGAAGCATCTAGAGAATATCCATATTTTCGAACCCACAGAAACTGGGCTGTAGAACCTTAACTGACAAATAACCGAGCAATATGATGAAACGAGTATTTATTTTCATATTATTTTTCTCATTCGCTACTCACGCGTTTTCACAAGCGAAAGGTGATACATTAGTGATTGAATATAGGGTTGTAGATTCTATTGTTATAAGTCCTGTTTTAGAATTTACTGATTCAATAGTAGAAAGGATTTTTGATAGTATTGTGCAAGAAGATAAGATTAACAACTATCTTAATGACTCTAACTTTTTTTTGGTAATAATACGAGAAAATAAAAATATCAATATTCTTGAAATGTACATTGATGTTTCTGACTATTTAGATGATTGGACTGAATCTATGTTGCACTATGGATGCCTCTATTATCGCAACAAGTTGTTTGTAATATATGGATATGATGCAAGTCTTTTCTTCAAAAGAACTGATGAGTTTGAAAGATTGAACATAAAATATGAGTATACAGATTTTGTGGAAATAAATGAACCGATTATGTGGTGGACTTTTAGACTCTATAAGAATAATTGGTACGATTTTGAGTATGATAGCGAAAGGCACCAATGGCGGTATTATAATTATAACAATAATGAAGTCAAATGGGTAGATTCGGAATAATACCAGCATTATTTAGGCATTAATAGCCGTTCAACTTTGGTTCCTGCGGCGCACTGAGCTTCGCTCCCTGAGACGCTCCCTGAGCGTTAGCCGAAGGGTAAGTCGAAGGGCTGTCGAAGGGTGTCGAAGGGTCGAAGTGAGCCTGTCGAAGGACAACTTTTAACTTTTAACTTTCAACTTTTAACTTTTAAAGTCCGCTGCTACAGGATAATGATCATTAGCAATATTGAAATTGAGGACCTTGTGTCTCAAGCATTTGAATACGTTTGAATGCATTATGTAGTCGATTCGAAAATCGACACCTGCGATTGAAAATGTGCGACCATTGCCGTCGCCACGCTCCATAAATGTATCGTGAAGACGTTCGCCCGAAGCCAATATGCTGAAGCAAGTATAACTCAAAGGCACATCGTTGAAATCGCCACACAAAATCACAGGATACGGGCAAGTGTCGAGAGTAGACACAACCATATCAACCTGAAGGGCACGCCTTGCCGACGCCTCCGAAAATTTCAAATACAGATTCTTAGCCTTCTCTGTGTTTTCCCGATTAAAACCTTCGCGGCGACTGCTCATCTCCACATCCGAATCGCTTATCATAATCGACTGTAAATGACAATTATACAAACGTACAGTATCATTCTTCATCAAAATATCGACATACATGAAACCATTTGCAGTGCTATCGAACGGATGCGAATACTTGTTTATCACCTTGTATCGCGACACTACCGCCAAACCGCCAACGCCATGATTGAAACTGGCCAGCTGAGTCTTTTGCACCGAAACGGCATTCAAATTCTTTGACAAAGCATCAACAGTAGGAAAATCGGAAGCTTTTTCGGCCCAATATGCCTCCTGCAGACACACAATGTCGGCATCGGCTGCGGTAATCGTCTCCAACACCTTTTCTCTCAACAGATTGGAATTCTTATCAAGGATACCGAAACACTTCACATTGTACGACATAACCCTGAAGTCGGCTTCGTCGTCGAGCGACTTGTCGCGGAACGAATATTCGTGTGAAAAGAACTTGAGACCAACAAAAGCAAGCACTGCCAAGGGAATGGCAACCTTGTAGTTAACAAACAGCCAAACCAACACAAGCGCTGCAAGGCCAATAAGCAGATATTTCAGCAAAAACGGACACAGCGACATCCATTTCGCATCGGCAGGCGAAACATATACCGAAATAATGCTTAGCAACACTGCTATCACGACCAATATCGACAGAATCCATAAAATCTTACGCAACATAGGCTTAATTTTTATTACTATTGCTGAACAACTTCTCTTTTTCCTCCTTAGTCAGGCTCGAGTAACCCGATTCCTTAACCTTGTCCAATATCTTATCTATTTCTCTCTGTTCACGCGCCTTACGTCGGTTATACTCGGCATCGGTTTCGGCACGACGGCCACCTGTCGATGTGCTTGTCTTTGGCTCCGACTTGAACAAATTGCCAATCCAGGTAAAAAAACGCGACAGAGGAATGGTTATGTCGGTACCTTTTGAATAACAAAGAGCAAAAATAGCACCCATGAGCGCACCTCCAAGATGAGCGAAATGCCCGCCAGCATTGCCAAAAGGAATACTCAGCAAATCGATGGCAACAATTATAATTGCCAGATACTTAAGCTTCATCTGACCAAGAAAAGCCAATCGTACAGGCAAATTGGGCACCAGTACGGCAATCGCAAATACAATAGCCATTATCGAAGCCGACGCGCCTATTGCAAAGGCGACATTCTTCACGACAGCAAACACCGGAATAATATTGTATGCCACGATGAACACCAACGCACCCGCCAGCCCGCCAAGCAGATACACACCGAACAACTGCCGTTGCGAAAGGTATTCAAGGAACATCTTACCAAACCAGTACAGCACAAGCAAATTGAACAATATATGCAGGAAACTGCTATGCACGAACATATACGTCAGCACCGTCCACGGACGATGTGCAAGCACAGAGAAATTTGACGAAACACCAAGCCACGACGAAACGTCGAAAGTCTTGCCAGCGAAGAAGAACCCGAGGTTAATGGTAAGCACAACGACAAACACCGCGATATTAAAGAATATCAGGATGCTCAAATTGTTGCGCTGACGGAAGATGTTCCTTATTTCATCCCAGATTCCCTGTCTCATCACACCTCCCCTTTCTTACGCCAAATCATCAGCAGGATAAAGCCGATGAGCATACCGCCAAAGTGAGCGAAATGCGCCACATTGTCGCCTTGTGCGTTTAGAATACCGAGCAAAAGTTCGATAACGACAAATGCTACAACCATCCACTTGGCTTTCACTGGAATAGCAAAATAAATGTACATCTCGACATTTGGAAACATAATTCCAAACGCAAGAAGCAAACCGTAAATAGCACCCGAAGCGCCAACACAAGGCACGTTAAGCACAAGGTTCAACTTTCCAAGTTCGGGCATCATATAATTTTTGCCCTGCATTAATATGTCGGCGCCATTGCGCATAACCTCTTCAATAGCTTCGGGACTCATCGACGACATGAGAACCTGCATTTCTATCTCCTTGACCAGCAAGTAGAACAACGCGCCACCGATTCCAGATACAAAATAATATATAAAGAAGCGCTTCGATCCCCAGTAAGACTCTAGAACCCTGCCGAACATGTACAGCGAGAACATATTGAAGAACAAATGCCAGAATCCTCCATGCATAAACATGTGAGTAACAAGCTGTACCGGCTTGAACAGCGGACTGCGGAAGCTATACAGGGCACAATACGAATCGAGTACCGGCACAAACATTGCGACTATGAACATCACAACATTCACAAGCAGCAAATATTTTACGACAGGCGGTATATCTGAAAATGGATTCCTATTGAACATGGCTCATCAATTAAATTTACTTTCAATCTCCGAAATATCAACAATTTCCATAATTTTTCTGCCATCGGCAGTATAATTATGGTTGGAGCACGACATCAGACGGAAAAACAAATCCTCCATCTCCTCGTCCTTAAGGCTTACGCCCGACGTCATTGCAGCCGACTTTGCCAACGAAATGGCAATCTTGTCGTTAAGTAGCAGTTTTACATCCGGCGAGCCGTCCGAAAGTTCGTCGAGAAGCTGACGGATGATGGCATTTACATCCATTTCGGCAAGTTCGGCAGGCACACCGCGAATTTCAAACTTATCGCTACCCAGCATAACAATCTCGAAACCAATAGTATTGAGTTCCGTCATAACCTCAATCAGCAGACCGCGCTCTTCGGGAGTAGGCTCAATCACAAGCGGGAACAACGACTTCTGCATAACGCCGCTACGCGACTCAAGCATGTGCATAAAATGCTCGTACATAATGCGTTCGTGCGCTCTACGCTGGTTTATCACAATCATTCCAGAATGCGACGACGTGAGAATATATTTGTTTTTCAACTGCAAATACTTCTGCTTGCTGTCGCCAGAATAATTTTCGTCGCTACCATACTGAATATGAGACTGTACGCTCTGCATATATTCATCCGACTGCGGATTTTCGCTTTCGGGCAAATCGAAGTCGTCGCGAGTCTTACTGTTGCTACGTTCGTACATTTGTTCCCAGTTCTTCGGCACATCGCGTTTGTAGCCAGAATCGGTGTATTTGAACGGATTAAAATCCGGATTTACGCTTATCACTGGCGGACGGACAACAGTTGTCGATGTAAGATGCACATCGCGGGTAATGTCGTCCTCGAACGACAACGACGGCACAACATTGAACTTGCCAAGCGCCTCTTTTACAGCGGAGTTAAGTATCATGAATATAGCCTGCTCACCCTCAAACTTGATTTCGGTCTTGGTCGGGTGAATATTGATATCGATTGTAGAAGGATCGACTTCGAGATAAATGAAGAAACGGGGATTCTCGCCTTCGGGCAGCAGTTTGTCGTAAGCCGATGTAACCGCTTTGCGGAAATACGGATGATACATGTATCGGTTGTTGACGAAGAAGAACTGCTCCGAAGTGTTTTTCTGCGACATTTCGGGCTTAGCCACAAATCCGGAAATGTTTACAATCTGTGTCTCCACGCCTATCGGCACAAGGTTCTGGTTCAACTTTTTGCCAAAGACATTTGCAATACGCTGATGCACATTCTCGGGAAACAACTGATATTTGACCTCATCGTCGAACACGACCTTGAACGAAACTGCAGGATTTGTCAGGACAATACGATGAATCTCGTCGATAATATGCTTGTTCTCAACCTTGTCCGATTTCAGGAACTTACGTCGGGCTGGAATATTGAAAAAAAGGTTACGAACCTTGAAATTGGTTCCTACGGCGGCAGCCACAGGTTCCTGCGACTTAACCTTCGATGCGGCAATGTTGATGCAGGTTCCCAATTCGTCGTCGGCACGACGGGTCACAAGTTCAACCTCGGCCACAGCCGCAATTGAAGCCAAAGCCTCTCCGCGGAATCCCATAGTGGTTATGGCAAACAAGTCCTCGGCTTTCGAGATTTTTGATGTAGCGTGACGCTCGAACGACATTCGGGCATCGGTTGGCGACATTCCAAAGCCATTGTCAACCACCTGAATAAGAGTACGTCCAGCATCCTTTATTATGACATCGATGTTGGTAGCCCCAGCGTCGAGCGAATTTTCTACCAGTTCCTTCACCACCGACGACGGGCGTTGTACGACCTCACCAGCAGCAATCTGGTTGGCAACCGAATCCGACAATAATTTTATTATATCCGACATAACTACAACTTGCTAATGTACGACACAATGCCAGTCAGATCGGCAAAAAATATCAGATATGCCAAGAAGAACAAAAACACTGCGATGCAGAAAATGCGGATTGTCGATTTCTTTGTACCGCCATACGAAGTCCTGCGCATTTTGGAACGGAAACTTCCGCGAATGCTTGCTCCAGGCACATATTCGCCAGTAGGCTCAATGTCCTTGCCTTCAGCCTCACGCCTATCCATTACTTTTTCGTGGAACTCGTCTACTTTAGCATCGTAGTACCTTGGTTTATAATCGAATACGTTATATGTAAAAGTTTTAAAAAGACCCATCTCTAACCGCTGTTAAATTATAAACTGCAAATATAACACTTTACGATGGATTTTAGATTTATTATTTTGTTAAGGACAGATTGAAACGCCATATACATCTGACTATCAACCACAACGAAAACAAAGAAAATCGCATAAAAGCATTTTGATTTTTTGTAAAACTCACGTTCGAAAAACATTTGTTTCTTTCAAAGGTAATGACTATCTTTGCCAATCAATTTTTCAAAAATTAAAAGATAATATTATGATAAGAACACGTGAACAGTATTTGGCAGCTCTCAAGGCTATGAGACCAAATATCTACAAGAATGGAGAATTAATCACCGATGTTACAACCCACCCTGCAACTCGCCGTACAGTTGAAAGCCACGCACGCGCATACGATGGCGCTGCATGCGAAGAAAAGAAGGACATCTTCACAACTGTTTCCGATTTCACAGGAAAGCCGATTATGCGCTTCAACAGCATGATGAGAACCCTCGAGGACATCATGAACAACGCACGTATGAAACGCGAAATGTACCGCCAGACTGGTACCTGCTCGGGCGGAACCTGCGTTGGCTGGAATGCACAGAATGTAATGTGGGCAGTTACCCACGACATCGATGCCGAATTTGGCACCAACTATCAGGAAAGACTGAAAGCATGGATACTTTCGGCACAGGAACGCGGAATCCTCTGCGCAGCAGCTCTTACCGATGCAAAGGGTAACCGTAGCTTGAAGCCACATCAGCAGCCATGCCTCGACAGCAATGTTCGCATCGTTGAAAGACGTGCTGACGGTATCGTTGTTCGCGGTGCTAAGGTTATGATTTGCGGTGTTGCAGCATCAGACGAAATCTTCATCCTCCCGGGTTCGGGCTACAAGGATACAGATGCTGACTTTGCAGTTGCTTTCGTTTGCCCACGCGACATCGAAGGTCTTACAATAGTTGAAACCCGCCGTCCAAGCGACGACCGCGAATACAAGCAGAACTGGGATATTCCAGAAACTGGTATCACTCAGGCATACTTGCTTTTCGACAATGTATTCATTCCAAACGAGCGCGTTTTCATGGCTGGCGAATTCAAGTACTCGGGCAAGGTTATCGAATACTTCACCGCTAACTACCGTGCTTGCATAGGCGCTTGCGTTGCTGGTCAGGGCGACATTATGATTGGTGCTAGCATCCTTATGGCTCGCGCAAATGGCATTTCGAGCAAGAAGTTCGACGACAAGCTCGTAGCAATGGCAGCAAACAACGAAACAACCTTCGGTCTTGGTATCGGTGCAATGGCACTCGGCGGACAGAAGAACGGCGTTTGGGTTTCGAACTCGAAGATTGCTCACCTCAACAAGATGTATGTTGCAACATTGCCATACGAGACAAAGCGTCTCTGCCAGGAAATCGGCGGTGGTATCGTTGAAACAGGTTGTGCACCTACATACGAAGACTTCCACAATCCAGCATACGGCGAATTCATCACCAACATCATCAAGGCTGGTGACTGCTCGACCGAAAGCCGCATGAGAGCCGTAAGACTTTCAGAGTGGTTAACTATCGGTGCCGGTGTTCCAGGATGTATGCACGGTGGCGGTTCACCCGATGGTGCAAAGATGGTTGTAAAGGCCTTCACTCCTTTCGAGGAATACGCCGAAATGGCAAAGAAGGTTGCAGGTATCACCGAAGATATTCCAGACCCAGTGGTTGTAAAGAAATAACTAGTTATAAAGAAATATTGGTACAATGCGGTTGCACAAATGTTGCAATCGCATTGTTTTTTGTCCTAATGAAACCCTCAAACATTTGTGGAAAAATGCATTTGGGGGTAAAATAAATTTGGGGATTATTGCATATTTTCGAAAAAAACATTTGGGGATTATTGCAAATTGAATTATATTTGTCCCCGAAAATCAAACACTTAATACTATTATGATATTCAAACGTAAATTATACGACAAAATGCTGGAATGGAAACAGCAATGGAGCGGTCAGTACGCACTACTTATAAAAGGTGCAAGGCGTATAGGCAAATCGACTCTTGTCGAGGAGTTTGCCAAGAAGGAATACAAGTCGTACATCCTCATAGACTTCTCAAAGAAGAACAAGAAAATAGCATCATTGTTTGACGACATTTCCGATTTGGACTTTTTCTTCTTGCAATTACAGCAGGAAACAGGCGTAGTTCTTCACAATAGGCAAAGTGTCATAGTATTTGATGAAGTGCAGGATTTTCCACCCGCAAGACAAGCCATAAAGCATCTGGTAAAGGATGGTCGGTACGATTATATTGAAACAGGCTCTCTCATATCCATAAGGCGTAATGTACAGAACATCCTTATTCCCAGCGAGGAGATGAAAATGGACTTGCACCCGCTTGATTTCGAGGAGTTTCTGTGGGCGATTGGTCAAGAAAATGGATTAACGACATTGAAGCAGTTTTACGAAAAGAAATTACCGTTGGCGGCAGCACATCGGAAAACTATGCGCGATTTACGCTTGTATATGCTAGTCGGCGGTATGCCACAAGCAGTTGACGCATACATAAAGTACAACAACATGCAGGCTGTGGATAAGGTAAAACGGCAAATCATACAACTTTACGACGACGACTTTATGAAGTTGGACTCGTCGGGACGGGCATCGCTTATGTTCAAGAACATTCCGTCTCAACTAAATAGCAATGCTTCACGGTACAAGATAAAAACAGCCATTGATACTCGCCGAACCGACAATGTTGACTTGATAGTTTCGGAAATGCGCGAGAGCATGGTTGTAAATCTTTCATACCATATCACCGACCCCAATGTAGGATTAGGAATGCATAAACTTATGGATGCCTACAAGATGTTTATGGTTGATACGGGCTTATTCGTAACCCTTGCCTTCTGGGACAAATCATTCGCAGAAAATATCATTTACCACAAATTGCTTTCCGACAAATTGGAAGCAAATCTTGGCTATGTATATGAAAATCTGGTTGCACAAATGCTAACGGCAGCTGGAAACGAGCTTTTCTATTATACCTTTCCAACCGAAACTGGAAACAAAAACTACGAAATAGACTTTCTGCTTTCCAGAGGGAAAAAGATCGTACCATTGGAAGTCAAGTCATCTGGATATAAATCGCATAAATCCTTGGATGCTTTCTGCGAGAAATACTCATCACGCATTGGAGACCGCATACTGCTATACACCAAGGACTACCAGAAAGACGGACAGACAATCTGCCAACCAATATACTTTACTCCATTCCTGTAAAAACATCTCAAACATTTGTGGGAAAGTGCATATTTAGGCAAAATAAATTTGGGGATTATTGCAGTTGACAACATATATATTACTATAAATAAGAATATTAACGTAAATCAATAGACAATATTCTGAATTTGGCATTTTAGATCGTCACGAAGTTGATACAATTTTTATAAATTTGCAAAATTAAAAAGGCAACATAATCAAGCCTTTGTTACTGCGAGGACGGAAAATAAAAACTATAATAATATGGACTATATTTCAATAATTGGTTGTTCTGTTGCATTACTATTATTTCTTTTGATATTCATAATAAGTTCTTCTATTGTAAAGAAAAATAAAGAAAATGCATATAAATTGTTGATAAAAGGGATTGAACAGGAAACATTGGGCGAACAGGATATCTATCTAATATATAGGCAACTTCTCGTTAATAACAAAATAGATATTTTATATATTGATTTTTTAGAGTCTTTTTTATTATATGTGCGACAAAAAGATAAAGATGGGGTTTTAACAAAAAAATCAACTAAAATTACTATCCCCATCATTGAAAAGGAAAAAGAGAAAACGACTTATTCTAATATACAAGAAAGAGAAAGACGCATATTACTAGCTATTGAAACTTCTGTAAACGAAGGGGAAACTACATCCTTAAAAAATTATCTTGTTGATCTTTCTGAGGCGATTGCCAGTAATCTGAAAGATTTAAATAATGCCCGACAAACAAACAAATGGACCATTCCCATATCAATAATTAGCATATTAATATCATTAATTATGTGGTATTCAGAATCATCATTGTCTGATAGCGATGTAAAACGCATATCTAACCAGATCTATACATCAATTACAGACAGTTTGAATATTTCAAATTCTGATAGTTTAATTCTTAATAAGAATCCTAAATGTCCATTTTCAAACACAAAGTCAGAAACAGCAATAGATGACCATCAATAATTATAATAATTTAATGGGATTGTAGTTTTTCTATTGTAAAGGTGCGAAGATAATAAATATGAAGAATTTATTAGAACGAAAAGTCGCATATGATGAATACTAAACATTAAATATTTGTTAATCAATATCATTTATACATTTGTAAAACCAATAAAAATATTATTATCTTTGTCCCAATTAACTTAATGTACAACTTAAAAACTTTTTGCCTATGTAGAAAACATAGATTAGTGGAAAAATAAAATGAATTTAAAATAAAAAAGCGTTTTTGCTTTTGTTCTTGGCAAGAAAAATCTGGACAATTTTTCAAAACACTCAAGAGAAAAGTGAAAATGCTCACGGTTTATCCGTGGGCTTTTTCTTGTTTGAGTGTTGGGCAGTCCAGAGCCTTCTTGTCAGATAAGAGTTAACGAAGCCCACTTTTTTATTTGTGTTTATTTAGGAAACTGCCGGTTGTGGGCTTACGGCAATAAAAATAAAAGATATATTATGGATAATGATTTAAAAGAATTTATTGACAGGTACATTGGGCGAGGTTTTGGCTCGATGAACAAAAACGACTTTGAAGTGGAGATTTTTCACTACCTGCTTAAAACCAACTACTTCAAAAGCCTAAAGGAATACGACATTAGTATTCAGTTAAAAATTCCACAATCTAAGGTAAAACGCCTGAAGTATGAAGCAGATTTAAAATTTCCAAAAGAAAACAAGGACGAAATGATAAAGGATATACTTGACAATGCCAAAATATCTTTTGACAGGAAATGCCTTGTGCTTTCTATTGAAGATGAAATAATTAGGAAGTATCTGGATTGCGAGATAAAAAAGCATAACGGATATTCTGATTTATCTTTTAACACCGAACTTATGCGCCTAGATTTTGAGGACTACATTTATCTTGTTGATAAAATTGAAGGGGGAAAAAGAGTCGATGAAATAAAGGGAAAGCTTGAGAGTTGGTTTTTGTCAAAAGAGAATGGAGATAAAGAAAAACTCAAAAAAATAAGATTTAAGGACTTGTTTTTCGAATTTGTTAAAGGTTTTGCTAAAGGAGCAGGAGTAGAAACTGGCAAATTAACAATTAAAGTATTATTTGGAACATTAGGTATAATTTAAATTAATGTGTATGAAAAATTTAATCTTTTTAGTTTTGCCAGTCATTACAATAGTAGGAATGTTGCCAATAAGTGGTTGTGAAAATGAGACACAACCAGAAGTTCAGACCGTAGGAGTGTCGGATATAACATCTTCGTCTGCGAAGTTAAGTGCAGTAATAGTTGATGATGGCAACGATGCGATATTGTCTTCAGGTTTTTATTATAGTACAGTTGCCAATATGGATGGTATGCTTATAGTGCAAAACAACCAGGCGAGTGCGGGCGCTTTTTCGTGTGAAGTATTCAATTTGCAGCCTAACTCTACCTATTATTATCAAGCTTTTGCAATAAATGGAAATGGAACCGGGACAGGGGAGATTATGTCGTTTTCAACTTCCGATTCGGTTCCTGCGAGCGGAAATGGAGGTTCGCAGCCGACAGGAACATCTCAACCAACTATAACACTAAAAGATAGCCATGAGCAAAGCTCTACTACAATTGTATTCTCCTCGAATAATACAACTTTCTCGGAATCTTTGTTTTTGCAAGTATTGGCAGAAAACGGCATAACTAGTATATCTATTATGCAGATTGGATACAATTCTGACAATGAAATTAATAGTACAACCCCAGTCTATATTGAAAATGATTATGCAAATAGTCAAACATATACACATACATTGCCGATTCAGTTTTCATGGCAAGAGGTTGCACATTGCAAAAGGATTGTATATGAAGTTAGAGTCGTTGACCGCGCCAACAATCAGGCACAAACTTCATATGTGATCAACATTACTCCTGATTGCAATGCTTATATAGAAGGTACATTCGAATGGGTTCGGGTGTATGGAACAAGTACAGGGCTTGATGAATATGGTTTGCAGTGGGAGTCTGTCCTCCTCCGCTCTATTCATGCTCATATTAAGCCACTTGAAGGTACAAAGCTCTATATTCTTCAACCAAACGATTATACAAAAGAATGCCTATTTGATATTAATTTTCCTCTAGAAGCTACCCAGTATGTGAGTCCTGATTTCGAACAATCTGGCGGAACTTCGAATGATAATGTATACTATGTTGTTTTCAATGATGTAATCGCTACCGTTTACAATGGAAAGACTTATGTAATCAACATAACTATGGGCGGAACTAATGAGGATAGTTATGCTCGTATTATCACTGGCAACTACAAGCAATACGATTATACTCCGCAGTAAGGATTATAGTAACCATTATGGGTAAATACTTACAATCAAGGGAGACGGACAAATACCGTCTCTTTTTTTGAAAACCTCAACATCACATCATCGGAAACAATTTCGGAAATCAAAATTGTAAATGTGATGGGACAAGTTGTAAAACGCATCGAGGTAAACAGCGACAATGCGGTTTGCAATGTGGAAGATTTGAAGGCAGGGGTGTATATCGTAAGGATACACGGAATGAACACGGAATCGGTTATCTGCCAACGAAAATTTGTAAAGAAATAACCTAAATGTTTGTGGAACAATATCGTAGGGGTAGGATTCAATCCTGCCCCTACGCATATATGTTCCGTCTCTTCCAGCGGATTCCATCCGCCTTTACCCCTCAACCTACATTTTCCATATTTTGCACAAAAAATTTGCTGTCCTAAATAAAATTGACGATATTTGCACTCGCAATTGTATATGGGTTTGATTTTACAGGCACATAAACTCTTGAAATCAACGAAATGTACAAATGCCATTTATGTTTTTGTACGATTATAAACAAATTAAAATAAAGTAATTATGTTTCAATTTTTCACAGAAGATCAGAAAATGTTACAGACTGCTGTACGCGAATTCGTAGAACAGAGAATAGCTCCACACGCAGCAGAATGGGACGCAGAAGATAAATGTCCTGTTGAACTTTGGCCGGAACTCGGTCAGATGGGTATGCTCGGTTGCTTTGTACCTGAACAGTATGGCGGCGTAGGTCTCGGACTTACCGAAAGAGCTATCATCATCGAAGAAGTTTCTCGCTACTCGGCTGGTCTCGGAATCGCAATAATGACTCACGACCTCGGCGTTGCCGCTATCCTCAACTGGGGTACCGAAGAACAGAAGCAAAAATACTTGCCGGAACTTTGCGCAGGAACAAAGGTTGGCGGTCTTTCGGCAACTGAACCAACTGGCGGTTCTGACCTTGGAAACCAGGGCACAACAATCGACAAGACTGAAACAGGTTTCGTAGTAAACGGTCGTAAGTGCTTCATTACCAACTCACACATTGCAAATGTAAATGTAATAATAGGTTGCAGCGGTGTAAACGAAAAAGGCCGCAAAATATTGAGCGCTGTTATCGTTCCGCCCGAGACTCCAGGTTTGGCACCAGGTCGCGAAGAGCATAAGCTCGGCCTCAAGGGTTCGGTTACAGGCGAAGTCATCCTCAACGACGTTAAGATCGGCGACGACTGCTTGCTCAGCAAGGTTGGCGACGGTATGAAGGTAGCAATGCACACCATCGGACATTTCGGTCGTTCGGGTATGGCTGCTATCGCAACCGGCGTTCTCAAGGCTTGCCTCGAAGACGGTATCAAGTTCGCAAAGGAACGCGTAATCTACGGAAAGCCAATGACAGCATTGCAGGCTATCCAGTTCCTCATCGCTGAAAACAAGGTAGAATACGAAGCAGCAGAAAACATGCTTTTCAACGCTACAGCAATCTACGACCGCGGTACAGAATGCGTTCCCGATGTTGCAGCAGCTAAGTTGTACGCATCCGAAGCAGCTATCCGCGCAGCAAAACGCACCATCGAACTTATGGGTGGCTACGGCGTAATAAACGAATACGCAGCAGGAAGATACATGCGCGACGCTCTCGCAATCGTTCCATCAGGTGGTACTTCGGAAATCATGAAGATTATCATCGCTGGTGGTTTGACACGATAATATTATAAGGTGGAGATGCAATGCGTCTCCACTTTTTTTCAATAAACAGGAAAACATAATCAAAAAACGCAATAATTATGCTATTAGAAATCACCGAAACAACCATGCCGTTGTGGGCGAGCATACCTTTTGTGCTTATGCTGCTCATGATTGCAGTATGCCCGCTGATTCACAAACTAGAACACTGGTGGGAGAAAAACCTTAACAAACTTTTAGTTTCGCTTATACTAGGAACACCCGTAGCGATATTCCTAATAGTAAACGGCATGACTCACAACCTCGAACATCAACTTTTGTTCGACTACATTCCGTTCATAATACTATTGGGTTCGTTGTTTGTAATCACTGGCGGTATCCACCTGAAAGGCGACATTGAGGCAAAACCAAAAATCAACACACTGTTCCTCGGAATAGGTTCGGTTTTGGCATCGATAATGGGAACGACTGGTGCAGCAATGCTCCTTATTCGCCCGATAATCCGCACAAATGCAGAACGCAAATACAAGGTTCACACCATATTGTTCTTCATTGCGGCAGTTGCAAACTGCGGTGGTTTGCTCACACCACTTGGTGACCCGCCACTGTTTTTGCTCTACCTGCGCGGTGCCGACTTCACTTGGTTCCTGCACTTGGTTCCTGAATGGGCATTTGCAAACATATTGTTGCTGTTGATATATTTCATCCTTGACACTCACTTCTACAAGAAGGAAAATCCAGCAGACATCATGCTTGACAAGACTTTGAAGCAGCCTATCAGACTCGAAGGAAAGCTTAATTTCCTCTGGTTGGCAGGCGTTGTTGCTTCGGTTGCTTTCATCAATGCAGGCACAATCCCTGCAATGGGTGCCGAAGACGCTCCTATGTGGATAAAGTTCTTGCGTGAATATGTACTTGTAGCATTGATAATTATTTCGCTTCTTACAACCAAGAAGAAAGTTCGCACCGACAACAAGTACTCGTGGACACCGATTATCGAAGTTGCTGTATTGTTCCTCGGCATCTTCACCACTATGGTTCCGACAATGATGTACCTGAAGGCAAACGCAGCATCGTGGGGACTCGACTCGCCGTGGCAGTTTTACTACCTCACCGGCGCAATGAGCTCATTCCTTGACAATGCTCCTACTGCACTTGCATTCCACGGCGTAGCATCAGGACTTACACCCGATACCGTTGCAGCAATAGGTGGAAACATCGTAGCCGACATTCCAGAAATACTTCTGAAGGCGATTTCGGTTGGTGCGGTATTCTTCGGTGCAATGACCTACATTGGCAACGGACCTAACTTTATGGTTAAGTCAATCGCAGAGGAAAACGGAATCAAGATGCCGTCGTTCTTCGGATATATCATAAAGTTCTCGTTGATCGTTCTACTTCCTGTTTATGTTTTGACACAAGTAATATTCCTCTGGCTCATTCCAATGCTTTGTGCATAAGAGGATTTACCAGAAATAAAAAAGGCTCGGAGTTCCGAGCCTTTTTTTATTTAGCAGCAATTCGTCAATGGATTTGAGCAGATATTCTCCAACTGAATCCATCCACGATGTTTCTTGTCGTATGTTTCAACATATACCCATCCATTCTTTATATCCAAAGGACGTAATCCAATCACTTCTGTGAATGCATAGTTTTCT
This sequence comes from Bacteroidales bacterium, assembly GCA_017617125.1. Classification (GTDB taxonomy): domain Bacteria; phylum Bacteroidota; class Bacteroidia; order Bacteroidales; family ML635J-15; genus Bact-19. The sequence goes on along the minus strand of JAFZWY010000054.1, from coordinate 20,451 downwards.
GCAGATTTCTCCGATGGCTTTGAATACAATACAAATCTCTGTCCGCCATAATTTCTGGTAGCAAAGCCTAGAACAGAATAATGTATCCAAGCAGTCTTGCACTGGCTGCTGAAATCGAATGTGGTATCCATAGCACACATTCCAAACACGGAATTTTCATCTATCACCCACCAACCATTCTGCGAACTCTTCACATCAAGCATATATATGCAAGTGTCGGCAAGACTGCCTACAATCTTTCCGTTCGGTGCCATACGGATATTGGTCGGAGTGCCAGTTGTGTCGTCAATATAAACCGACAAACTCTTCTGCGCACTTACACAAAATGCAGAAAAAACAACCGCTAAAACTAAAAAGAATCTTCTGATAATCATATTATTAAATTTTAATTACCTTAATTTGTTTTTCAAATAACTATTACGCACATAAGCGAAATAAAATATCACACCTACAGCATTCAAAAACCATGCCGCCCAGAATGCACTATGATAGCCGAAATGTTCTACAAAAACACCGCCAACAAGTATGCCAAGCCCCACTCCTATATCCCAACTAATCAGAATACTAGAATTTGCGGTACCTCGTTGGGTGTGTGGCGCCAAATTGATAAACATGGTCTGGAATGCGGGCCACATGTGACCATTGCCCAAGCCTATTATCAAGGCCGATGCATAAAAGCCTACTGGATTGTGCAGCATGGCAAAAACAAGATAGCCGCACACCGACACACATATACCCAGCGAGGCATTTCGCACAATCTTGCCTTCGCGCAAAGTCCTGCTACCAATCAACCGCGACATTATAAGTCCTGCCGACAGTAATATAAAGTAAACGCCAGAACCGCCAGTTATTCCCAGCTCCTCCTTACCATAAATAGCTATATATGTTGCGATTACACCATACGAAAACGCATAGCAGACCATCGCAAGCCCCTCGCTCCATCCTTTGACAAGGAAAAACCTGTCGAACGAAAGTTTGGGCTTGTTCTGCACAACTTCACGCGGACGGATTTTGAGTGTAGAATTTATGGCGAAGCCTATTCCTGCAAATATCAGCGACAAAAGGAAAATCAAATCGTAGCTGCCTGTCATCTCGTGAATCCAGATTGCCACCGACGGACCAATTGCCGAAGCAATATTGTTGCTTAGTCCGTAGTAACCAATGCCCTCCGCCCTGCGCGACGGCGGAAGCACGTCAATGGCAACTGTGCTGTTTGAAACAGTAGTTGCTCCAAACGGCGCACCATGCAAAGTCCTCACAATGGCAAAAATAAGCAATGTCCCTGCAGCGAGATAACCTGCAAAAAATATGAAGAACAGGAAATAGCATATCAGCAGAACCTTCTTGCGAGGAAAACTATCGACAAAGAAGCCGCTGAAGGGACGAATAAGCAAGGCTGTGAGCGTGTAGCCCGACAAAACTATACCTATTATATCTTTGTTTGCATCGAAAGTGTCGCTCATATAGAGCGGCAACATCGGAGCTAAAAGCATGAACGAAAAGAAAATCATAAAGTTAGCAATCCACACCTTGGTGTAGTTGCTGTTCCATAGCTTTTCCTTGATTTCGGTCTGCTCCGATGTCATTGTGGAGTTTTATTTCAAACCTATTTCCTTGAGCCACTTTGCAATATCATCGTCGGATGACGCAACATTCGATCCGCTGAATACGCCCGACTTTAGGAAATATGCATTCGACACAATATTGCGCATATCGGATTCGCATCTCGACAATCCGCCGCCACCATGAGTTACAAAGAGGGCAACCTTCTTGCCATTGAACTTGTTCTGCTCAAGGAAAGTAGCAACAGGCGGAGCAATAGTACTGCACCAGTTTGGTGTTCCGACAAGAATAACGTCGTAGTCGCCAAGATTCTCAACCTTAGTCTTTATTGCAGGTCTGAAATTTTCCTTTGTCTCCTTGCGAGCCTGGGCAACGCATTCCGAATAGTCGGTTGGATACGCGGTTTCGGGGACAATCTCCACAATGTCGGCGCTCAGTTGAGCCTTAAGCTTTTCTGCCACAACGCGGGTATTTCCACCCCAAGAATAATAAACAACAAGAACCTTCTGGTTCTGCGAATTTGCACATATTGTCGTCATAATGAATAAAACTAATGTAAATAATATGTTTTTCATCGAAAAAATGTTTTGGCAAAGGTACGAAAAAAGTAAAACCGCCATGAAAACATTATTATTAATTTCGCGCCCGAAAACATATAGCAACAAAATGGACAAATTTCGCAGCCTAGTACTTCCTATTGCAATAGTTCTCGGACTATTGTTGCACAAGTACTGCGCCATGTTCACGCCATACGTGCCAATCCTAATATTCGCCATGCTTTTGCTCAACTTTGCGGCGGTTGATGTAAGAAAACTCAAGATCACAATGCTCGACGTATGGCTAATGCTTTTCCAGATTGTCGTAAGCATGGGAAGCTACTGGCTTGTAATGCTTCTTGGTGGCGGCGACGCCATAGCCGAAGGCATACTGGCTGGCGTGCTTTGCCCTGTAGCAGCATCGGTGGTTGTAATATCGTGCATGCTCGGTGCCAACCGCGAAACTGTCACCACCTACACAATACTCGGCAACCTTATGGTGGCAGTAGTTGCTCCGATATACTTTTCGTTCATCGGGCAGCAGCAGGACATGCCGTTTCTCGATTCGTTCTGGCTGATATTGAAGCGAGTAAGCCCGATAATTGCCTTACCGTTTATTCTTGCCCTATGCATGCAGCACTGGCTTCCGAAAATTAACGGTTTCCTATGCAAAATAAAGGGTGTATCGTTCTACTTATGGGCTTTGGCTCTGCTTTTTACGCTCGGACAGACCATCGACTTCATGTTCCTATATGGCAAAGAAAACCTCTGTAGCATAATAGCATTGGGTATTGCATCGCTGATATTCTGCGTGATACAATTTGGCTTCGGCAAATGGCTCGGCAAGAAGTACGGCGACAAGATGGCTGGAGGTCAGCTACTTGGGCAAAAGAACACCGCCATGGGAATCTGGATGGCAAACACCTACCTTAATCCGCTAGCCTCGGTCTTCCCCGCCCTTTATTCAATCTGGCAGAACCTTTTCAACAGCTGGCAGATGTGGCAACACGGCAAAAGCAACAAAAAATAGTCTGGGCCACATACCCATAATGCAGAATTTATGTTCCACACCTTATTCTTTGGAATATTTTTAATAATTTTGCCGCGATGCGAAAAATAGCGACTTTCATAATATTAACGCTTATATGCATAGCAGCATTTGCACAGCACGAAGGCATTCGTCGCTACTTTACATCGTACACCCTCGACAACGACACCACAACCGACTACAGTTTCTACAACGACACTACTCTCGACAGTTTCTACAAGTTCATGCCGCAGCAGAAAGTTTCCGACAATACCTTAGGCATAATGAATCCAGGAAATCCATATCTGACGGCACTATTCTCAGACAAGGAAGCTGGACACGACTTTATATTCCTAAACAACTACCAGGCATTCATAAAATCACATAAGGATGTAGTATATTTCGATGCACAAACGCCATTCTCAAGATTCGATTTCTATGGTGGAAACAAAGGCCTTGAACTGGTAAAATTCATTATTAGCCAGAATTTCACCCCTTACTTCAACCTTACTTTCAACTACGACATCTCAAATTCCGACGGATTCTACATGAATAGCGCATCGAAAGTAAACGCCATGTACCTGGCCGGAGCTTTTACCAAAAAGAAATATCAGAATCACTTCAACTTCATTTTCAACAAGATAAACAGCAACGAAAACGCGGGCATTGCCGACATCGACAGGTTCGAAAGCGGTGACATAAGAGCTGTCGACAACGACGTATTGCTCACAAAGGCTTCGAGTTCAATTTCGCAGCTCGGCGCCCAGTACAACCATGAATTCCGCTTCGGACAATACACTATCGACACGGTAATCCGCGACGAAAAGAACGATACAATCATAAACAAGACTCTACGCAGCAAGTTCTCTATTGTCCACGACGTTACTTTCGACCGTTATGTACGAAAGTACATGGACGAATCAATGACATTCTACACAAATTTCTACAAAGATTCCACCAAGACACACGATTCGGTAACATACTACCAGTTCAACAACAAGCTGTTGCTCAGTCTCAACTTCCAGAACGACTCTACAGGCAATTATCTGAAACTATTTGCAGGACTGAAGAATCGAACATATTCATTCCTAATCGACTCTACACACAAGACCTCTTACTGTTCGACTTACATCACAGGAAACCTAATCTTTAATCACAACGACACCTACCTACAGGCGAATGCCGACTACTGCCTGTTCGGTGGCGACGCATACGACTTGGACGTTTCGGCAGATCTGCAACAGATGTTCGGCGAGAATCTTGGCATTAACGCATCGGTAGGATATTCAAGGGAATTCTGTGCGTTATTCGACACCTACTACGCGTCGAACAATTTCAAATGGGAAAACGACTTTGCAAAACCTGGCATCGCATCAGCACACATCGACTTGTTCCACAACAAGTTCCAATTTTCTGTCGGCGCCAATTTCAACCTGTTGCACGACTACATAATCTACGACCAGCAGGCAATACCAACACAGATACACCAGGCCAACACAATTGTCGACGTATACGCAAACAAGACATTCAATTTCTGGAAGTTCCACTGGTACACAAAGGTCGCATACCAGTATATTTCGGACAAGCAATATGTAAGGCTTCCCGAACTCTGCGGATACACCAGCCTGTACTTCATGACAAACATGTTCCACAATGCACTGACTCTGCAAATAGGCGTCGATGCAAAGATGAATTCAAACTTCTACGGATACGCTTATATGCCGGCAACCGCAGTATTTTATCTGCAGGACGACAAGAAATTTGGCTTCTACCCAAACCTAGGAGTATTTGTCGGAGCAAAAATCAAAAGGTTCCGCATCTTTGCAAAACTGTCGAACTACAATTCAACATTCATGAAACCGACATTCTTCTCGCTATATAGGCTACCTGAGAATCCAATGGCATTCAACTTCGGCATTTCATGGGAATTCTACAATTAGAATATGGACGGCAAGGCAAGAATATCAAGGATAACCGTATTGTCGGCATTGTCGATGTTGCTGATTGTTGCAATAGTAAGACTTGTCATCGACTTAACATCGGAGCCTGAGCCACAGCCTTTCGAACGCGACTACGACGGAATTGCCGAATCGCGGACACTAAACGTCGCACTTTCGGAGAATGCCACCGAATACTGCATTTACAACGCCACACCTCGCGGATTTCAGCTCGAAACACTTGAAGACTTCTGCAGGGAACACAATCTGGAACTAAACATTATTCCTATAAAAAACGAACTTTCTGCCGACATACTTCTCGCTGTGGGCATGTGCGACATAATTGCAAAACATACCTTTATAACAGACAGCACAATGTCGCAACCGCTTCTTGGCTCCAACCTTGTAACACTTAAGCGCACAAAGACACTTCCCGATACAATATTCGCCACCGGAACACATAATTTCTATTCGAAATACAACGAAAAGACCATCATATGCCTCGACAGCATATCTCAGGAAAAGATTGCTCGAAAAGTAGCTTCGGGTGAAATTAATGCCGCTATCTGCGATTCGGCACTCGCCCTCACCTACCAAAAGGCTTATCCGCGCCTCGAAATAGACACTTCGATATGCATTTCGCAAAAAATTGTCTGGAAAACCCACCCCGAAGCCAAAGTTCTACGCGACAGCATCAACTCGTGGCTGGCCAGCAAAATTGAAACAAAAAAATACAAGTTGCGTCACGAAATCTACTACTCGTACATAAACATAAATGTATCAAGCCAATACTATTCAGGCAACGGCAACAAAATCAGTGCATACGACGATCTTATCAGGAAACATTCGAAAAAACTGCAATGGGACTGGCGGTACATAGCCTCACTGATATACGAGGAATCGCACTTCTACCCAAACATAAGCAATCCTTCGGGAGCATACGGACTGATGCAGCTTATGCCGGCCGCCTACAGAAAGTTTGCCCACGACAGCGCCGACATTTCAAACCCGGAAGTTCAACTTATGGCTGGCATAAAGCATGTAGACTACCTAAGAAAGCATACGCCAGAATCTATAACCGACACGTCCGTAATTATCAGGTATGTACTTATGGGCTACAATGCAGGTCACGGACACTCCGAAGACGCTTTCCACCTTGCCGAAAAATATTCGGACAACCCCAACTCGTGGCACAATCTGGCAGAATATATGAGCCTGCTGTACGACAGGAACTACTATACCGACAAGGTTGTAAAGTGCGGCAAATACAAAGGAAGCCGCACCGTTGCCTTCACCAACAGTGTGGTCGACAGGTACAAGCATTATAGGAATTTGATTGATGAATAAATGTTGTTTATAGTCGTTTGTAACTGTCAATTTTCAAACGACAGTTTTCCTTCGTCCTCGCCCTTTACGATTACCTTCATGCCGACAAAGGCATAATCCACCTTCAAGGTCTCAATATCTTCGTCGCGTAGGCGAATGCATCCCTCGCTACCACGTCCTGGCACAGAGCTTTCATTATTGGTACTACCATGAATGCCAATGCCATAGAATGCCGAAGACAAGCGCATGAACCAATTCCCGTAAGCCCTTATGCTACCACGGCCGTCGCCAAAGTCGTGGGTCCACCACGATGAATTTTCTATGCTTCTTATTTTAAACGGATTTTGCAAAGTAGATTCAGGTGTTTTCATATCGCCACGTTTCTGCTTGTCGCCATAGTTTTTACCAAGACAGCAGTCGAACCCAGCAATCTTGACTGTATCGTTTCCTCTTGCTTCATATACCGACAAGGTATGCTCCATCTTCGATACAACGATAAAACAATGCTCCCTGACCTGTGGCTTTTCGTTGACTACGACAACTACACTATCCTCGGTACTGGCGACAATAGTATCTTCAACGTTATTGTAACAAACTAAACCTTCTTTCGGCTTGTCGGCGCCATTCGTCTTCGAAATGCAGCCATAACAAATGCAAGCCATAATAAATACCAACAAAAGTCCCCTCATCATCCAAAAATTCTATTTAACAATGCAGCAAGCCTATAACCGGCCACTAAAAACTGATGTTCCACAACGGGTGCATAATCATACATATATTTATACGAGTAATACTCGTTTGGCTTAGTATATTCGTAAACACCAACGGCAATCTTCCAAGTTTCTGTAAACCAATCTTCTGGAGTCCCAGCCGACATTTCTTTAATTTCAGACTTCGAACAACGATCAATGTTCTGCTGCCACTCGGTATACGACCATTCATGCACGCTCTCAACCAACTTTGAGTCCCACAAAACATGTAGGTTTGTATTATACTTGAACCATTTGATAGGCACACCATTTCCGCCCTTATCCACCGATCTGCCGGCATGCATCGGACAATGCATATCGCCCACAAGATGAATAAGCATACGCACATAATCTATTCTGACACTGTCGGAAAGCTCATCCTGATGGTTTTCAAGCGAATCGATAACCATATTCAAGGCAGACAGTACATCTCCATTCGGATTACGTTTCATTGTCTGCGGTGTAAAACCTTCATCCACATTAAAATAGTGCCATGTATATGTTCTATCATAACCGCCTCTAAAATATGGAGAGTTCTGAATATTGTCCATCCACGAAGCATAGTAAACCAACGACTTTCCTTCAAGAATCGCATCTAATTTCTTGTGGGCCTTGCGTGTAAGATGTTTTTCGGCTATATAAGCAACAATTGCATGCCCCTTTTGCCCCCATGCAAAAAGGTCAATGCTTCCAAAAATAAACGAGGCGAATAATAATATTACAACAAAACGTTTCATCAATACTATAACTGCTATTTTTATGCCAACTCCATATCAATCTGCTTCTTTTCGAGGTTTACATCCGAAATACGGACTTTAACCTCGTCGCCAAGCCTGTAAATCTTGCCGGTTTCTATTCCCTGAAGGCAATATTCCTCGGCAAAGAACTCGTAGTTGTCGTCCATAAGCGTGCGCACATGAACAAGGCCTTCGCAAGCCGACTCCTTAAGTTCCACAAAGAAACCATATTCCTGAACGCCAGAAATAACGCCATCGAAAACATAGCCAATCTTGTCCTGCAAAAACTCAGCCTGCTTGTACTTTATGGAACTGCGCTCCGCCAAAACAGCCTGCTGCTCCTTGAACGAACAATGCTTGCACTTCAGCTCAAGGTCATCGACATCAGGAGTTTGACTGCGCATGTAAGCATATAGCAGACGATGGGTCATCACATCGGGATAGCGGCGAATTGGCGAAGTAAAGTGAGTGTAGAAGTCGAATGCCAAGCCGTAATGACCTATGTTCTTGGTTGAATATACAGCCTTAGCCATTGCTCTGACAGCAAGGTTTTCAATTATGTTCTGCTCGGGCTTGCCCTTCACATCGTTTACCAGGCCGTTCAGCGAATTGGACAGTGAAATGCTGTTTGACATATCAATCGAATAGCCGAACTGGCTAATGAATGTCGAGAAATTTGACAGTTTGTCGTAGTTCGGTTCAGCGTGAACACGGTAAACGAAAGGTTTGTGCTTCTTGCCAATAAGTTCGGCGACATTGCGGTTCGCCAGAAGCATAAATTCCTCAATCAGATTGTTTGCTTCCTTTGCCTCTTTGAAATATACGCTTACGGGACGGGCATCTTCGTCAAGCACAAACTTAACCTCCTTATGCTCGAAGTTGAATGCACCCTTCTGGAAACGGGCCGAACGCAAGATTTTTGCCAACTCGTTCAGTTTCAATATTTCCTCGGCAAAATCACCCTTACCAGTCTCGATGATTTCCTGAGCCTCCTCGTATGCGAAACGCCTGTCGGACGAAATTATGGTCTTCATCGGCTTGAAACTGAGCACTTCGGCTTTGTCGTTCATCTCAAATATTGCTGAAAAGCAGAACTTTTCCTCGTTGGGACGAAGCGAGCAAAGGAAGTTGCACAATCGTTCTGGCAACATCGGCACAGTGCGGTCAACAAGATAAACTGAAGTTGCACGGTTGAACGCCTCGTCGTCGAGCGGAGTATTTTCGCGCATATAGTAGGTGACATCGGCAATATGCACACCTATTCGGTAATTACCGTTGTCCAATTTTTCAAACGACAACGCATCGTCGAAGTCCTTAGCATCGGCCGGATCTATTGTAAATGTCGGTGCATTGCGGAAATCCTCGCGCGTCTTAAGGTCGTAGTCAGTGATTTCAAACTTAATGCGGTTTGCCTCGCGTTCGATGTCCTCGGAGAATTTTGCAGGAAGTCCGTACTCTGCAAGGATGGCGTGCATCTCGGTGTTGTTGTCACCGGCTTCACCAAGCACTTCAATCACCTTCCCCACAGGATTCTGACGACCATTGGGCCATTCCTCAATCTCGACAAGCACCTTCTGGTCCTCCTTGGCACCCATAAGTCTGTCTGACGGAATAAGAATATCGTACATGACCTTCTGGCTGTCGGGAATCATAAACGAGTAGTGACCAGCAGTGCGGATAGTCCCGACAAACTGAGTTCTTGCCCTGCGGATAACCTCCACAACCTCGCCTTCGAGCCTGTTGCTCGACTTGCGTGCATATAGGCTTACCTTCACAGTATCACCATCGAAGGCAGAATTAAGGTTCTTGAACGAAACGAAAATGTCCTCCGACAATTCCTTGCTAGTGACAAAGGCGTTGCCAGTCTTTGTAATCTCAAGAGTACCAACGACCTTGCCCGACTTGGCTTTCAGTTTGAACTTTCCGCGCGAAGCCTCCTTGAGCGTTCCCGCCTTTGTTAGTTCGCACAGAATCTGGTTGATCAATGTCCGCGACGACGGTTCCGTATATCCCAGCTTTGTGGAAATCTGCTTGTAGTTGAATTCCTTGTTTGGGTTTTCGTAGAATACGCCCATTATGCCGCTTGTCAAGGTTTTCTTGTCGCGTCCCAAATTATCGTCGTTGCTTCTTCGTGGCATAGTTATCGTTTAATTTTTGCAGTGCAAATTTACAGTAAAAAACATTGGTGTTTGCAAAAATTCTAAATTTGTTATAAATGATGTATCTTTGTATCCAATTTTATGGTTATAAAAACCTATGATTACTTCTTACATGCATAATTTATGTTCAGTCTATTCAAAGGGAATTCCATTCCCGCACCAATAAAGCCAACATCCTATGACTAGCACACCTCTACAATTTCCATCCAACGAATCATTTTCTTGGTTGCAACCAGGAGCATGGAGGGAACCTTGCATTGTCCATGTAACAATGGTCGCACAAGCACGTCAGCCTATTTTTGGTACACTTATGCACGACGGAACAAAAGCAGTAGTGGAAAAAACGCCGATAGGTTGGGTTCTCATAAATCAGCAGCGACGTATGCTCGAACTTTGTCCCGAAATAAAAATCCTTGCCGACAAAGTTATGCCAGACCATCATCACATTGTTATACAGGTTATGCATACGATGCCGCGTAGTATAAAGGAAGTGGTACGTGGATATATGCAGGGATGCAAGGCAGAGGCACGCAAATTGGGATTTGTCGGCAATCTGTACGATGCACCACCATATTATCGTGTGCTGACCCATAAAGGGCAACTTAAATCAATGATAGAATATGTGTACGCAAACGCCGAACGATCATGGCAACGCAAGCAGAATCCCGACCTTTTCAGAATGCATCGGCAGACAGAGGTTTGTGGGCTGTTATTTACATCGTTAGGCAATCATTTCTTGCTTGATTGGCCTAACCGACAACTGGTGGAAATGTCGCGCACTGCCAAGGAAGAGCAAATAGAGCAACTTTTGCGATACACATTGACACAAGCACAAAATGGTGCGGTTACATATACTGCGGCTATAAGCAAAGGTGAGCAGATTATAGCACGCACACTAAGGGAGCAAGGTTTTCCGCTGGTTGTTCTTCTAAACAATGGCTTTCCAGAAAGCGGTTCGCAGCAAGAACGGTTTTATAAACCTGGTGGGTTTTATTTCGAGGCATGTTCAAAGGGGCAACTATTACTATTGGAACCATTTGAACAAACATTTTTGGAACCTTCTGTTCGGCAGGCAACAGAACAAGTACTTCGCAGAAAGGCAGAATCCAAGCATTATAGTTACGCCGAAATTTCGGTTGATTCCCAGCGTTACCGCTTTATTGCGCTTAACGAAATAGGCAGGCGAATTGTGGAAAAGTAGCGCGGATGGAATCCGCTATAAAGGACTGAACATTGGAACTATTGCACCAAAGTTCCAAAATTCTCTCCTACAAAAAATAAATTTTGCCATTCCATTTCCTTTTTCTATTTTTGTCTTTAGTTTGGTTAGCCAAACCGTACATATTTGATTAACGAAGCGTTATGCTCGTCTTGTGAATAGAAACGTGAGAAATTTCTAACAGAGGCAAGAGTGCATAAAGGTTCGCGCATACGCGTGGACTGATTGCAATTTCTTCCTCAAAGGTAATTCTCACGACCTCTATTCAAAGAAGTGGTATATCAGTGCCACGCTTCTTTATTGGTTTAATATGCTCGTGAGGTACTGGTGGGCAATGAAAAAATTATGTTACAGACTAGTACATATTATATAAACAACCTCTTTACAACACTAATCTTATTACAAAATTAAACAATGAAAGGGTACATTTTAGCATTGACACTGTGCTTTATTAGCTTTATTGTAATTGGACAAAATGCAGTTGTCAACTACACACAGATTGCAGAGGGAAAATCTGCACAGGAACTTACCGGTCACAATTCTGGCCGACTTATACAATCATACACTGCAAGCAACGGAATCACCTATACAAAGGGAATCGAAATAGAACTTGGAGAGCCGTCAAACGGAAACAAGTTCTATACTTGTCTAAAATATGGTTTTGAGAATGTACGCTCGGACAATGGAACAAAACTCACTATTGACAAAATCTATTGCTTGCCGGCACGTAAAGCCAAAGGTTGCCGAATAAGAATTGATTTTACTAATGGTGCATACATCGAAGACTTTGAACCTGCAATAGAAAGCAAAGAACTGAACATCGAAGAAAGAATAATTACCATTGCTCAAAAACAGCCAGAAACAGAACTAAATGCTGAAACTATTGAGGAACCAGCCGACACCGCAGGAGTGATAATAGTATATCCTACTGCTTGGAGACGGAGCGTAATAGACTGCACTCAATTCACAGACGAAAAGAAACCATTCCTTATAAGCAAATCTCATTGGGAAGATTGGGATGCTGGAATGTTCATGCACAAGGCACAGGGTGCAAGGTGGATTGGCGTTGGGACAAGTATGCTTCTTGGCACTGTATCTGCAATATGCTATGTTGCTGGAGCAGAACCAGCAGGACAATGGTTTGCAATATCGTCTGGTGTGTGCGGACTTGTTGGATTCGTTGTTAGCGAAATCCGACTACATGCAGCAAGCCACAAAATGAGCCGTATCGGACTTAACCCCAATGGTATTTCCATCAAACTAAACAAGTGATTTTGTGAATTATAACTTTGAATTTACAAATATCATATTATCCATATCCAACAGCGAATAAGTAATTCCGTTATTAATTATGCGCTATAAATGTGGGCAAGTATTAAACCTGCCCACACAATATTGTAATTAGAATAAACTTTCCTGTTTTCCAGGCATAAACTTGTTTAGGTGCCTGTAGGCCTTTTCAGTGGCTTCGCGGCCGCGTGGAGTGCGCTTTATGAAGCCTTCCATTATCAGGAACGGCTCATAAACTTCCTCCAAAGTGCCTTCGTCCTCGCCTACAGCAGTTGCTATGGTCTTCAGACCGACTGGACCGCCGCCGAACTTCTCGATGATTGTAAGCAAAATCTTGTTGTCCTGCTCGTCAAGTCCATACTGGTCGATGTTGAGAGCCGACAGCGAATGCTTTGCAATTGGAAGATCGATGCTTCCGTTGCCAATCACCTGCGCAAAGTCGCGGACACGACGCAGCAAGGCATTTGCAATACGTGGTGTACCACGGCTACGACGCGAAATCTCGAATGTAGCATCTTCCGTAATCTGCACGTTAAGCAATGAAGCAGAACGCTTTACAATTTTGCAAAGCACATCGGCGGTATAGTACTGCAAGTGGCAGTTGATACCGAAACGCGCACGCAGAGGGCTTGTCAGCAAGCCCGAACGGGTTGTCGCACCGATGAGCGTAAACGGCTCGAGCGGAATCTGTACCGAACGTGCAGCAGGACCTTTGTCGATAAGTATGTCGATGCGGAAATCCTCCATTGCCGAGTACAAGTATTCCTCGACAAGCGGATTCAAACGGTGGATTTCATCGATGAAAAGCACATCGTTCTTTTCCAGACTTGTAAGAAGTCCGGCAAGGTCACCAGGTTTGTCGAGCACCGGTCCCGATGTGGTCTTGAACCCGACGCCAAGTTCGTTTGCAATAATGTTTGCAAGCGTAGTTTTGCCCAAACCTGGAGGTCCGTGTAGCAAAACATGGTCGAGAGCCTCCTCGCGCATCTTGGCGGCCTTCACAAAGACCTGAAGGTTCTCAACGATATTTGATTGCCCGTTGAAGTCATCGAATTCGAGCGGTCGCAGAGCCTTTTCAAACTCTTTTTCCGCAGGAGTCATTGTTTCCTCTTCGGGACGCACATAGTTGTTCATAGTATTAAATTTGTTGCAAAGTTACACAAAATAAATGATTGTTTTCACGATGAAGACTGCTACATATAGACATTTTATCAACAACAGACGCCACATAAAATTCTTTTATGCCGCGTTTTCAAATGAATTGCAACCTTTTTTCAAAAAAAATATTAGAATTTGAAAAAAAAGTCCCATATTCGCGACCGATTTGTGAAATGAAGACGAATTTTAAGGAACGATACCGTAAATTCATGTTCTGGCGTGTACGAAACATGTCGGACAGAACCTTCATGACCATACTCGCCTTCATCGTCGGCATAGCCGTGGGACTGGCAGCCGTCGTCATGAAAAACTCGGTGCACCTCGTCCGCGAATTGGTTATCACAATCATCGACACGACACATATAAATTATCTGTTCTTCATATTCCCTGCTATTGGAATAATGCTGACCTTAATCTTCGTAAAGGTATTCATCAAAAAGAAGCTCGGACACGGCATACCGATGGTTCTTTACAACATGTCGCAGAACGAAGGGCGCATACCAAAGCACAACATGTTTTCGCGAATCATAGGCAGTTCGCTTACCGTCGGTTTCGGTGGTTCGGTCGGACTGGAAGGCCCTATTGTCGCTACCGGTGCTGCAATCGGCAGTAATATGGGACAGCTTTTCCACCTGAAATACAAGCAGATAATACTGCTGATAGCCTGCGCATCAGCTGGTGCAATAGCTTCAATCTTCAAGGCTCCGATTGCGGGTATAATCTTCTCGATGGAAGTCATGATGCTCGACCTTTCAACAGCCTCGTTGTTACCATTGCTGGCGGCATCAATTTCAGCAACGCTGACATCCTACCTCTTCCTCGGACAAAATGTCGTATATCCAGTTGAACATACCGACCCGTTCATGCTCCGCGACACTGGATTCCTAGTGGTATTCGGGATTCTGTGCGGACTGCTATCACTTTATTTCTCAAAGCTTTACCTCGCACAGAACAACTGGTTCAAGAAGATAAAGAACGACTGGGTAAAGTTCGCAATCGGCTCTGTGGCACTCGGTCTGCTCGTATTCCTTTTCCCGACATTGTACGGTGAAGGTTTCGAAACGATAAACGCCGCATTGCGTGGCGATTTCAGCGTAATATTTGCAAGCACATTCTATTCCTCGATGCCGATTCTGCAATCGTTCTGGGGAATTGCAATCATATTGCTACTAATCATACTTCTGAAAGTCTTTGCGACAGGATGTACCTTTGGTGCTGGAGGTGCTGGAGGAATATTTGCACCATCGCTGTTCCTTGGCGCTATACTCGGATTGCTTTACGCTCATATATGCCAATCGTTAGGCTTTGAAATTTCGGTCGGCAACTACGCACTTATCGGTATGGCAGGCCTTATCGGCGGCATAATGCACGCACCATTCACGGCAATATTCCTTATCGCCGAACTCACAGGCGGCTATTCGCTGTTTGTACCGCTGATGATTGTATCGACCATCTCCTATTTCGTGACACGTGCAGCAATGCCCAACTCTGTTTACACGATTCTTCTGGCAAAGCGCGGAGAACTCCTCACCCACAATGCCGACCGCAACATGCTTGCAATGATGAAGCTGGAACAGTACATCGAACGCAACTTCCTCACCATAAACGAAGACGCAAACCTTGGCGACCTAACAAAAGTCATTTCACATTCAACGCGTACAATCTACGTCGTAGTCGATTCCGAAAACAACTTCAAGGGACTCGTTTGGCTCGACCAGATAAAACACTTGATTTTCAAGACAGAAATGTACGACACCACCAAGGTGAAAGACCTGATGTTCTACCCATCCACCACCATCGAATACGGCATGAGCGTACAACAAGCCGCCGAACTTTTCGAAAACTCAGAAAACTACAACATTGTAGTAATCGACAAGGGCAAATATGTAGGTTTTATTTCCCGCGCGACAATCTTCTCCAACTACAGGAAGATGATTAAGGAATTTGCAAACGACTAAGGACACAAAGGCTAGCTGACTAAAACTAAAGCCAACCAGACATTCAAATTGTACAGCCGCAAAATTTTGCGGCTCAACAAAAACGGACGTAGCCTATAGAAACAACGTAGCCATTCAAACATCCATCTGTTGACAAAAGTTTTGCAACTATGTTTTTTCCCATTAATTTATAGGTACTTTTGCATAAAACAAAAATTACAGAAAATGAGACATTTAGATTTTGACACATTGCATCTGTTCAGCGTTGAATCGTTGAAAAAGGCTGGAGTGCCAGAAAAAGATGCAGAAATAATAGCAGATGTACTCCTCGAAGCCGACAAGCTCGGAATCGACTCACACGGAATCAACCGTTTGAAACCAATATATTTGGACAGAATCAAAGCAGGAATCGTAAATCCAGTTACCAAAGTTGACATTTTGCGCGAAAGCCCTACAACCGCCCTACTTGATGCCAATAACGGTATGGGACATGTGGTTTCGAAACAGGCAATGCAGATGGCTATCGACAAGGCAAAGAAATTCGGCATGGGCATGGTAGCTGTTCGCAATAGTTCGCACTATGGAATCGCTGGTTACTACGGACTTATGGCAGCACGCGAAGGCATGATTGGTCTCACCGGAACAAACGCCCGCCCGTCTATCGCTCCGACTTTCGGTGTTGAAAACATGCTCGGCACAAACCCGCTGACATTTGTAATCCCGACCGATGAAGAATTTCCGTTCTTCCTCGACTGCGCAACATCGGTAAGCCAGCGCGGAAAATTCGAATACTACGCAAAAGTCGGCAAAGACCTGCCTAAAGGCTGGTGCATCGACCGCGAAGGCAACTCCAAGACCAATTCGGAAGAAGTTCTCGAAGACCTTGTAAAAGGTCGCGCCGCTCTTGCTCCACTCGGTGGCATCGGCGAAGAAACCGCAGGTTACAAGGGTTACGGTTATGCAACAGTTGTGGAAATTTTGTCGTCGGCATTGCAATGCGGTGGCTATATGAAGGCACTTACCGGCCTCGACGAGAACGGAAACAAGAAGCCATACCGCCTTGGACATTTCTTCATTGCAATAAACGTTGAAACATTCCAGGATTTGGACGTTTTCAAGAAAAATGCAGGAAACTTGCTCCGCGACCTCCGCAATTCACAGAAGATGCCAGGACACGACAGAATCTATACTGCAGGCGAAAAGGAATACGAAAACTTCCTCAAACGCCGCGAAAACGGAGTTCCTATTCCAGATTCACTTTGGGAAGAAATGATTGGCGTAACAAAGGACTACAAACTCGACAAGTTCTACAGATTGTTCGGTTTGGAATAAATTGCACTCTTTAAGCATGATATATTCAAAAAAAGCACCAAATTTGGTGCTTTTTTGTTTTAAATTACCGTTCCATACAACTCGTATTCCGAAGCATCGTCAATTTTCACATCCACAAAATCGCCGACCTTATATTTGTCGGAATATGGGAAAAGCACTTCGTTGTCAACCTCTACTGAATCGAACTCGGTGCGACCAACAAACATATCGTCTTCAATATAGTCAATCAAAACGCGGAAAGTCTTTCCAACCTTAGCCATATTGGACTGCAGGGAAATTTCCTGCTGCAATTCCATAATTCTGTTGGCGCGTTCGTCCTTGACTTCCTGCGGAACAACATCCTCAAACTCGCTTGCGGCAGCCGTGCCGTCCTCCTCCGAATATGTAAACACGCCAAGTCGGTCGAAACGCTGTTCCTTTACAAATTGCATAAGCTCCTCAAACTCGGCATCGCCCTCGTTTGGAAAACCGACAAGCATTGTGGTGCGGATTACCGCATTGGGGATAGTCTTGCGAATCTTATCGAGTAGTGCGATTGTCTGTTTCTTGTCGCCACCGCGGTGCATACCCGTGAGAACCTTGTCGGAAATATGCTGCAAAGGAATGTCGATGTACTTGCAAACCTTTGGATTGTCACGGATGACATCGAGCAAACGCTCGGGGAATAGGAACGGGTAAAGATAATGCAAGCGAATCCACTCCACCCCATTTATCTTCGACAGACGCTCCACAAGATCGGGCAACATGAAGCGATGTTCCATGTCGTAGCCATAGTAGCACAAGTCCTGCGCTATGAGTATCAGTTCCTTGACACCGCTTTTCGCAAGTTGCTCAGTCTCAGCGACAATATCGTCAATCGGGCGCGAAACATACTTGCCCTTGAAAAGCGGAATGGCACAGAAAGCGCAGTTGCGAACGCAACCTTCCGAAATCTTCAAATAGGCATAATGTCCTGCCGAACTCGACACACGCGAATTTGCCTTGTCCTCATCGGGTTTCTTGCCGAGAAAAGCAAGGAGTTCGTCAATCTTGTAGTTGCCGCACATAAAGTCAACCTCGGGCAGTTCGGCCTTTAGGTCATCGTAATAGCGAGCCGAGAGGCATCCGAACACGACAATTTTTTTCAGTTTTGTGCTACCCTTGTCGCCCGCTAGTTTCAGAATTGCATTTATCGACTCCTCCTTGGCATCGTTTATAAAACCACAGGTATTAACAAACGCAATTTCCGCATCTCTGCATTCTGCATCAAATACTACCTCGTAGCCGTTTGCCACAAGCTGTGCGGCAAGTTTCTCCGAATCAACAAGATTCTTCGAACAACCCATCGTTACAATATTGACTTTTGCCATAGATGAAAATTTTATGCAAAGATAGGGAAAAGCATTTTATATTTCTTAACCATTCTTTTAGTAATTTGCAACTTGACTATTTATTTCAACAAATAACTTTGCTCCAAAAATATAAGAACAAGATTATTTATGACAGCAAGCACAAACGGAATCAAATACTACTTTTCGCTTCTGTTCAAAATGACAAACAGAAGGATTAAGGATTTCGGAATAAATCCTGTCGTTGGATACATTTTGCTTCTGGCATTATTTGTTCTGCTATCGGAACTTCTGTTCTATAAATCAGAGTTTTGGGCTCCATACATTATCGTTTTTGTTTGTGCCATTATGCAACTGGAATTATCGCGCTCGGATAGACTTGATTTCCTGCATATTGTGTTTAACAATAAGACAAAAAGAAAAATAAGGATTGTTGAAAATTTGCTAGTCTATATCCCTTTTGCAATAATACTTGCTGTAAAACTTCAATTTGTTGTATTGTCCGCCTTGCTGGCAATTTCCATTATATTGGCATTCGTTTCGTTAAAATCCAGGATGAATTTTACCATACCCACTCCTTTCTCAAAAAGACCGTTTGAATTTGCCGTTGGGTTCAGAAAGACTTTTTGGATTTTCCCATTGCTATATGCGCTGGTTGTTATTGCAATATGTGTCAGCAATTTGAATCTTGGATTGATTTCGATGGTTTTGCTATTTGCCTTTATGTCAAGTTATTATATAAAACCAGAAAACGAATATTATGTATGGATTTTTGCTGAAACACCAAAGACGTTTATAAGGCGAAAAGTTTTTAATGCTGTGAAAAACGCAACCTGCATGACACTTCCCGTCATAATCGTAATGCTTGCTTTCTTTTATGCCGACTTTTTACTGATATTGTTGTCGTTCTTGGTTGGCATTACTTTCCTTACGACGGTCATACTTGCCAAATATTCCACATACCCTGATGAAATAGG
The DNA here is from genome assembly GCA_017617125.1 of Bacteroidales bacterium. Taxonomy (GTDB): domain Bacteria; phylum Bacteroidota; class Bacteroidia; order Bacteroidales; family ML635J-15; genus Bact-19. The sequence continues at coordinate 1,176 of JAFZWY010000054.1, read as the reverse complement.
TATTCCAGAAGGAATAGCAACTGTATTAGTTTTACTCTTCCCTCCTATAGCATTGGGTGTTGTACCATTTTTCTATTTTCGTTCAATTGACAGCCTAAAAAGATTTTTAAATGATTAGAATTGCAGGATTATATAAGAGTTACGGGTCCAAGGAAGTCCTTAAAAACATAAACATAGAGTTCTCCAGTGGAAAAATATATGGAATTATAGGTGAAAATGGTGCAGGGAAAACAACATTATTCCGTTGCATTGCTGGTTTGGAAAATTATCGGGGCGAAATTTATTCAGATTTAAAACCTTTGAAAGATCATTTGGGATTGCTCTTTTCCGACCCGTTCTTTTTCCCAAAAATTACAGGACGCGAATATGTAAGGCTGCTGTGCAATGCACGAGGAAAGGAAGTGCCGGACATTGATGCCTCCAATATTTTTGATTTGCCATTAAACCAATATGTTTCAACTTATTCCACAGGAATGAAAAAGAAACTGGCACTCATGGCAATTCTTGTGCAAGGAAACGAATGTTTCATTCTTGATGAGCCTTTTAATGGCATCGACATTAACGGCAGCATTATGTTGACCGAAATATTATTGAGACTAAAGCAGTTAAACAAGATAGTAATTTTGTCGTCACACATTTTTTCCACTTTGAGTGACACCTGCGATGAAATCCATATTCTGCGGAATGGTAAATTTACGGAAGTAGTTGAGCGAGAAGACTTTGACCGACTGGAAAGTCAAATGAGGCAAGCTGCTGTAATTGAAAGAATTGGAAAATTGGAACTGAAATAATTTTGACGATTGCTTATTACACTTGCATAAAAAGCACTTGCCACCAGCCCTCGAATGCAAACAAAATCGTCTATGTAGAGAAAATTATTTAGCAAAAATCGTCTGTACAGAGAAAAAAAATAGCAATATTTTTTCTATGCAAAGAAAATTTTATATCTTTGCATCGTACAAATACAATTCACTAAACGACTGATTTTATGGAAAGTGTATATAGAATATCGGCACAACTTATCGAAAAAACATCTACAGACATTATCAGATATTTATTCGATAGGATACAATGGGAAGACAGACTGATTGGCATAAAGGGTGCGCGGGGTGTCGGAAAAACCACGATAATGCTCCAATACATCAAACTGAAAATCGCCGACAGACGCAAAGCCCT
>JAFZWY010000053.1 GCA_017617125.1 Bacteroidales bacterium | reverse complement strand
CCTCACAACTTCCGACCAGTACCTCACCCTCAACACTGCAAGTGCAACTTTCGGCACAATGGCAGCACAGGGCGGTACAGCATCGAGCAGCGCATTCAACTTTACCGTTGCCGAAAATACTCCCGACGGACACGTTGCAACTATCAACGCAACTATAACCAACGGTTCGTACTCATGGAATGGAACCATGACAATTACAGTTGCCGGTCCTGCCTGCGACGCTCCAACAGGTCTCGACGTTGCAGTCAACGGCTCAAGCGCAACAATCAGTTGGGATACCCAGGTTATCACTCCAGTTACCATAAGCGATGATTTTGAAGGACATACATACGGAACGATAAATTCGGCAGGATCCATAGGTTGGACTTACATCGACGGCGATGGTGCTAACACTGGAACATTCAACGGAGTAAGCTACACCAATGGCGGTTCTCCAATGGCATTCATCGTTCTTGATGATGGACAAATGACAGGCTCGAGCATTGTAACAGCACACTCAGGAGACAAATATCTGGGTGACGCATATTCATATACTACTTCTGGTAGTGGTTGGAGCCAACAGCAGGTTGCCGTTCAGAACAACGACTGGATTATCAGCCCGGAACTCAATTTCGGTGAAAATTTCACTTTCTCGTTCTATGCTCGTTCGTATTCATCATCTTATAGCACCGAACAGTTCTACGCAGCATATTCAACCACAGGAAACAGCGCAAGCGACTTCACAAATTTGAATAGCACCGTAGTAACAACAACTACTAACTGGACACAATATACATACAATGTTCCAGCAAATGCTAAATATGTTGCAATACATTGTGTATCAAACGACCAGTATATATTCTGCGTCGACGACATCACAATCAGCGGAAACGTTATTTCCGGTGTGGCAGCTGTTAACCTATACGACAACGGAGTTCTCGTAGCTTCAAATCTCACCGACGGAACATACACAGCAAACAACCTTACTGCTGGCGAGCACTGCTTCAGCATCCGCGCTGTATGTAGCGACAACAGCGAATCAATGTCGGCACAGAGCTGCGTAACCGTTACTGGCTCAACCCCAAGTTACACAGTAATAGTAAACGCTGGCAACGGCGGTACAGTTAACCCAAGCGGTGTACAGACAGTCGCACAGGGCAGCAACTTCACTTTCACTGCAACTCCAAACGACTGCTACCAAATTGCAAACGCAACCGTAAACGGAACCGCAGTAACTCTTAACAACAACTCGTACACAATAAACAATATCACAGCAAACCAGACTGTAAACGTTACATTCAGCCAGTTGTCGTACACAATCAACGCAACTGCAGGCAACGGTGGTAGCATTTCACCTGCAGGACAAAGCACTGTAAACTGCGGCGACGACATCACCTACACAATCACGCCAAACAACGGCTACATGGTTGCAAGCTTGACAGTTGACGGACAGAACGTAGGTTCACAAAGTTCATACACTTTCAATGACGTTGATGCTAACCACACAATTTCGGCTACATTCGAGCAGATTCCTGCTGGTCAGATAACAATAGTTGTAAATGCCGACGCTGAAGGCGGAACAGTTACCCCGACAGGTACGCAGACAATTACATCTGGTAGCAACTTCACAATCACTGTTACACCAGACAACTGCCACACTATAGGCGCTGTAACCGTAAACGGAACGGCTGTTACTCTCAACGCCAACAACCAGTACACTATCCAGAATGTAACAACCGAACAGACTGTAAACGTTACATTCAACCAGATTTCCTACACTATTGCAGCAAGCGCTGGCAGCAACGGTTCTATCTCACCTGCAGGTAGCATAGAAGTTGGTTGTGGCGACGATGCAACATTTACAATTACGCCAGATCAAGGCTATGAAATAGCATCGGTTATAGTTGACGGACAAAACGTTGGCGCTGTAGAAAGCTATACTTTCAATAATGTGACAACAAACGGACACAGCATTTACGCTACATTCAGCCAGATAGTTGTTGAACCATGCAACGCAATAACCAACCTTGAGGTTTCGGTTGAAACTTACGGAAACGTAATCAACTGGACAGCTGCCGAAAATGCTGTTTCATACAACATCTTCCGTAATGGTTCATCAATTGCAAACGTTACCGCTACAAACTATGTTGACCTTACCGGCGAAGTAAACGACAGCTACTACATTGTAACTGTTTGCCAGAACGGCGAATCGGATGCATCGGCAACTGTAACTGCTACCCCGTCGGGCATCGACGAAAGCAGCATTTCTGTAAGCCTCTACCCGAACCCGACCAACGGCAGCTTCACAATTGAATGCGAAAGCATGACCACAATCGAGGTATTCAACATGGTAGGCCAGCTCGTCGAAACTATCGAAACCAGCACCGATGCCACAACTATCGATGCTTCGGCATGGGCTAAGGGCGTTTACAGCATCCGCATAGCAACTGCAAATTCCGACATTGTTGTAAAACAACTTATAAAGCAGTAAACAATTCTGCAACAAACAAAAAAAGGCTGTTCTAAGGACAGCCTTTTTTGTTGATATTCCTACAATTCACTAATTCTTCATGCTATATTTCTTTACCATCTCCTTTGCATCCTGTAAGAGCCGTTTCCGCAACCAGTCCGGACTTACAACCTCAGCCTCTGACCCCATAGCTCTCAAGGCGTTGATAAAATCGTCGGTTGGGACCAAACACAATTCGAACAAATTGGGGGCGACTTCTTTTTGTGTGCTATGGAGGGGCAATGAATTCAAATATTTGGAGCGCAAGTCTGTGGTTCTCAATAGAATCTTTTCAGCTTTGCCATCATTCATTATCACACCGAAATAGCGTGAAAAATAATCGTCTGCATAAAAATCGGCGGGCAATTTGAAAAACTTGTTGGTAATTTTCACATCATCCATACGGTCAAGCGCGTAAAGGCGCAACGAAGCATGAAAATCGGTGCGAGCCAGCACATACCAGCGTCTGCCAAAGTAGCGCAGTGCGTACGGCTCAATCTCAAATTCACGTGCCGTTTGCATTTCGTAACTTTGGTATGTAATTGAGATGCGTTGACAGTCACGCATGGCTGTTGTAATTTTCGACAGGAATTGTTGCTAGACGTAGCAGCTTTTTCGAGAATTATGCGGTCGGTTAGGTCAAGGTTTTCGCTCATAAGGCGATTCACAGCGAAAGCGGAATACAGCAATTCGTGTGTTTCCTTGCTGTTTTCAATATAGTACTTGTCTCTATGCCGGTCGTATTTTATTTGAACCGAGAATATATCCTCGATAGCATCTTTCGTCCTTATGAATGTGCGGCGCGGAATTTCCTCTTCATTCTCGCGTGCCAATGATTCATTTATTTCTTTCAAGGAATAGCCGTCTTTGCTGTCAAGCAGCAACTCCAACAACCAGACGTAACGTTTGAAAAGTGAGGTAGGTGTCATTGTTATTTCCAGTAGCGGGTTTCGAGATAGGTGATAAGGTCTTTGTAATTTTCATTTCCACGTAATGGGGAAAGAAGTTCTTGGGGATCGATTTCAATAATTCTTTTCTTACCATTATCGTTTACCGAATTCTTAAAATGTTGAATATTTTCTATAATCTCTTTATTCTCATTAGGTCTGACAATTATATGAATATAATCGTCAGCCTTTGTTGGAAAAGCACCGCACTTTGGTTTTTCATGAATAATTTGTTCCATTAGTAACGTTTGACGAGCAAATTCATACAGAGGATCCCAATAATATTCATCTTTCCATCCATTTAAATTAGAATAATCACGGCTTGCCAAATCTTTATATCTGGTGTTTACAACATAATCTGTAGCCTTATATTTATCTTCTTTTTCGTAACTTTCAGTATATTTCCATTCAATTGGTATCAAGATTCTATTTCTATTAATATCTTCCGCATATACAAAAGCATCAATAGATGTGCAATCTTTTCCACGTTTGCAGGTTCTCTCATTCAATAAATGAGGATTATCCAAAGCAAACTCAAAAGAGATATAACTATTAATCTTTTTTGTTTGATTGTTTTCAAATACATATTCATGCCAGTCAATAGGTGATGGTAGTACTTTAACAATATCCTTACATTGTGCTTTGATAATGCTTAAAACGGCATAGGGATCTTTTCTTATTCTAAAAAGATGATTTAGGCAATGAATTTGAGAAGATAAGAGGTTGCCAGTCGGGAAATACCTATCATCATCCTCACGCCACCATGCAATATCGTATTCTTTGAAATATCCTAAAACATCTTGTCTTATTTCTTCAAATAAATTTATTAAACTGTCTTGATGCTGAAGAATATGTGGATATGTTTCCCATTCTTTCTTTTCTTTATTCCACCAAATGCCGTTGCCAGAGGCTTTTTCAAAAATGTTTGTTTGGCTTAGAATAGATTCTTGCCTATCTCGTTGTTGGTAATAATATTCTGATTTTTTCATTAGTAATGTATTGTAAGTTATTTATATGGCGTTTACTTTTTCATAGGAGTATTCTATATCAAATCCGTAATCTCCTTTGTTGAGAGTAGACAACACTTCTGCCAATGCCATTTTTATTAAGGGATGAATGTCATCTGCTAAGAATATGCCTTTGATTTTCTTACAATTACCATTTTGATAGAATGTGTATAATTGATTAAAAGAACGTTTTTTTGTATCTTTTAATATAGAAACTCTATGCTTAAAAACATCCGTCAATACATTTACATAGAACATTAATTCTGAAATAATTCCTACGTTTCTATTGTTTGGCAGTTTTAACTCGAAAATACTTAAAGTATCTTTTTGAATTCCCCAAATATCCAAATAGCTGCTTGGTGTAATGGAAGTGTTTTCGCTTATTTTATTCTTGAAAAGGCGCACTGGCAATTGCTGATCCATAGCTTGAAATGAGTTTTTATGATCTGATATGTATTTGCGTTCTAATTGTGCTTCTCCCTTTTCTGCAGAAGATTTAGCCGATTTTAAAGGTGTATTCATTACAATTTGAGAAGCGTTGGCCTCGAATGCATTATATAACTCATCTTTATAAGATTCCGTGGATGCCCATGCTGAATAGTTATGGATAAATTTGTTCAATCTATATAAAAATCTTTGATAGTGTTTCTTAGATTTATCAGCAGGAATTTCTCCATTGATTATAACCTTTTCAATCAATTCAGGAAGCCATGTTTTAAGACAAATAGCCCAGCCTTCAAAAGCAGCATTATTGTATTGCATATTTTGATACAATCCATATTCGTGCAAATACATTACTAATGTCTTGCCTACAATTTTAAAATCAACATGTTGGGGCAGATCAATTCTCTTTTTACATAATTCTTTCTTGTTCTTTAACAAATTCAAAATTTCTTGTTTTTCCATACGACTTATATTTTTACAAGTTAATATTCCACAAATATACAAAACAATGCTGGTATTGTCATGCCTTTTTTGCTATTTTTCAGTCAAAATCGCCACCGCCTTTTCCGCATCTTCTTCTGTAATTCCTACTATCGGATCAATGCGGATAAAATGCTCTTCCTGCTCGGGCAGTACGTCCTTGAGGTCGTCCAAGATGACATAAAGTTGTGTGTCCATGCCAACTCCAAGCACATCGCTGAAATAGGCCTTGATTTCGTTTCCTCGGCTCGAACAGAACATGTCGGCAGTAATCACATCCAATTTGCTCAAATCCGTTTCCAACAATTTGTCATCGTCCAGATGCATGGGCGTAATGCCCTCAATCCAACCCGGCAAGTCGCGGTCGTACCACATGCGTTGCAAATTGTCCAAGCCCATATAGCGCCACGAGGAACTGACAACAATACGAGCATCGGTAGCCTCAATGATTTTCTGCAGGTTAGCTACTGATTCGGGGTCAAACAAATGACCATACTTGTCCTTGTATGGCAAGTCTTGTGCCTTTAATTTTGCATAATATCTTTCGGTATTCAGCACGCCGTCGAAGTCAAGAAAAATCAGAGGATGGTCTTTTCCGTCAAGCTCAGCTTTGGCTTCTTTTTCCTTTTCAAAGCAGACATCCGCCGTTGTCCTGAAAATCCTTTGCTCGCCACGATTGCCTGTAGCTTGCCAATTTTGCAAATATGGATTCTCTTTATCAACAAGGTAATCACAACTTTCCTTCAATGTGTTCATATCCGTGTCGAAAAACAGATTTTCCGAAATAGCAGGCAACTTTCTGAAAACCTCCCTGCTTCCATCGAAGATTTCCTTGTTTTCCAAGTATTCATTCAATGTTCCCATTATAATGAATTTCTTTTCCTCAACGTGATGCAATACTGCTTCCTTCATAAATCCATCAAGCACACCATTAAGCCTGCTTTCGTTGTAATTTGCACCGCTAGCCTTCAAATATGCCTCCAAATGTGGCATGTCATAATAAAGTTCAATTTTTCCTTTCATTTTTATAAGCTTTTATTTCGCACAAAGTTACGGTGTTTAATGTGCCATCGTGTGGCGCAGTGTAAAAAAATTTTTAATAAATTTTCGTTGCAAAAATATTTTTTCCCCTCGTAATAACAGCCGTTGAAAAATTCCATAACAAAATAAAACTGCGTACCCAAAATATTTATAATTTTACGCCAAATTTTTAACGCAAACATTAATATAGAAATACAATGATTAGAGAAGATTTCTACACCCGCCACGTGGGTCCGAGAGAAAGCGAATACGCTGAAATGCTCAAGAAAATCGGAGCAAAATCACTCGACAAATTCATTGATCAGGTCATTCCGACCAAAATCAGACTGAAAGAAAACTTGAAGCTCGACGAACCGCTCACCGAAGACGAGTTCCTCGTAAAACTCAAAGCTATGGCTTCGAAAAACAAGATCTACCGCACCCTTATCGGTATGGGATACTACGGCACTGCTGTTCCATCGGTAATTTTGCGCAATGTTTTCGAAAATCCTAGCTGGTACACTTCATACACTCCATATCAGGCAGAAATTTCGCAGGGACGTCTCGAAGCT
>JAFZWY010000052.1 GCA_017617125.1 Bacteroidales bacterium | reverse complement strand
TACAGACATTATCAGATATTTATTCGATAGGATACAATGGGAAGACAGACTGATTGGCATAAAGGGTGCGCGGGGTGTCGGAAAAACCACGATAATGCTCCAATACATCAAACTGAAAATCGCCGACAGACGCAAAGCCCTGTATGTGTCGCTTGACAATATTTGGTTTACTGCGCACACATTGGTCGAACTTGCCGACTACCATAATGCACATGGTGGCGAATACCTTTTCCTTGACGAGGTTCACCGGTATCCCAACTGGTCGATAGAAGTGAAAAACATATACGACTCGTACCCCAATATGCACATTGTGTTCACTGGCTCATCGCTACTCGAAATCGACAATTCCATAGCCGACCTGTCAAGGAGATGCGTAATCTACGAAATGCACGGACTGTCGTTCAGAGAGTTCCTGAACTTTGAAGGCGAGCATTTCGACAAGGTGTATTCGCTGTCAGAAATCATAAAGTCGCACTACGAAATCGCAGCGCATATTACCGCCAAAAGCAAAGTGCTTCCTAAATTCGAGAAGTATTTGAAACGGGGCTACTATCCATACTACAGGGGAAGTTCGGAAATCACATATCTCACAAAAGTTCAGCAAGTTGTAAATACCATCATAGACAACGACATTCCTGCCGTAACCGAAATAGAGTATGCCTCGCTGAAAAAGGCCAAGCAACTGCTTGTGATTCTGGCAGAGACGGTTCCTTATACGCTCAACATCCAGTCGCTTTGCACGATGATGCAAATCGGCAGGAACCAGCTTATGCGGCTTTTCGACCTTCTCGACAGGGCTGGCGTAATACGCATGATATATTCGGAAGACAAAGGATTGAAACAACTTGTGAAGCCCGAAAAGATTGTGTTCGGCAACACCAACATAATGGACGCTCTATCGGAGAAAGTTGAGACTGGCACAGTGCGGGAAACATTCTTTGCCAACCAGCTTTCGCTCGAAAATCGCATTGCCATGCCACAAAAAGGCGACTTTCTTGTAAATTCCGACTATGTATTCGAGGTTGGCGGGCACGGAAAGGGGTATAAGCAGATAAGCGGAGTAAAAGGCAGTTTTGTTGTGGCAGACGGAATCGAAATCGGCATAGACAATAAGATTCCTCTGTGGCTGTTTGGAATGATGTACTAAAAAGCACTATTCGTTCACACAGACGGGGTAATGAACACTCGCCACGAACCCTTGCCATCCTTCTCGATATATCCCTTGTTTTGCAATGATTGTAACATTTTCTGGATTGCAGAACGATTTATTCCTATTTCTTCTTGCAAATATGCGAATGTAGCTTGCGGTTCAATTTGCAACTCACGAAGTATTTTTGCATAACTAGGTGTACGAAATACTATGCGCTCGCCATCGTACCACCAAATATTTTCATTCTTCTCGGTAACAAACAACACATCATTTTCAAATTCTCGCACAATCAGATTTACCATATACTTATAAAATGGACGGATGGATTTTAACGATGCGTGCGCACCATCATACGGCGCTTTGCCTACAATCAAATCCGCCTGATGCAATGCTTCCAAATAATCTTGCTTCAACCTACTACGCACAACTACCATCGGATAACCGTGACGAGCCAAAATATAATTGAACAACAATCGAGCGATACGACCGTTGCCATCTTCAAACGGGTGAATACGTATGTAGCGATAGTGAAACAAAATCGCCAATTCTACTGGCGACAATTTTCCTTCCATCTCTGCGTTGTTGTACCAATCGACAAGATCGGACATCAAAGCTGGAGTTTCCTCAGGCGAAGCATATTCAAACCTATCGCCATAACGGGTAATTACACTATTGGGTCGCGTTTTGTATTGTCCTGCGTGTATGGTATAACTAGTTTGCTCGCCTCCTGGAAGATTACGATAAACCGTATAGTCTTCGCGAAGCAAAGTACGATGCAATGTACGAATAAAGTTCTGCGTAAGTGGCACATTCTTAATAGTCGACTCTTCTTCCATCATCTTGAGCGTAACATTGCTCGCTGTCATATCCTGAACATCCTTCACATCGGCTTCGCCAATGACTTTGCCAAAAAGCAAAAGGATTTCGGTCTGTCCGTAAGTGAGCGTATTGCCTTCAATATGATTCGAGTTGTAATTGAAATCAATAGTAAACCTCCGTCTCAATCTATTCAAGTCGTTTTCTGACAATGACTGTATTTTTTGCCATTTTTCAAATGCCTCTTGCAATTTCTTATCTTCCATAGTTATACATCTACCACCATTTTCGGTGGTAACATTACCACCAAATCGACAACAAAAATACAATTAATTTTTATTATGCAAGATTTTTATGGATAATTTTTCACTACTTAAATTTTAACCATTCTTTTAGGAATTAGCAACCTATACAATTATAGCATTAAGTAATTTTGCGGAAAATTTAAAATTCGTACACAAATGAAGAAATATTGTATCGGCATTTTGACCTTAAATGTTTTGATTATGTTATCATCGTGCAACAATGAGACAAAAACAAACGGGGACGAACCGCTAAAGTACCCCGAAACAAAGAAGTGCGACACCATCGACAACTATTTCGGAACGGCAGTATCCGACCCGTACAGATGGCTCGAAGACGATTTCTCAGAAGAAACCGCCAACTGGGTAAAAGCGCAGAACGAAGTCACAAACAACTACTTGTCGAAGATTCCGTATCGCGAAAACATGAAGAACCGCCTGAAGGACATTATGAACTACCCTAAGGAAAGCGCGCCATCGAAAAAAGGCGACCACTATTTCTTCTACCGCAACGACGGACTTCAGAACCAGAGCGTTCTGTACTACAAAAACTCTCTTGATGGTGAAGCTGTAGAACTCCTCGACCCCAACAAACTGTCGGATGACGGCACTGTAGCACTCTCGAATCTCGGCATTTCCGATGACGGCAACTACCTCGGTTACGCCATCTCGCGCAACGGCAGCGACTGGGAAGAAATTTTCGTCAAGAACATCGAAACCGGCGAAACTCTCAACGACCACCTTATGTGGGTGAAATTCACCAGCATAGCTTGGAAAGACGACGGATTCTTCTATAGCCGTTTCCCTGAACCGAAGAACGAACTTTCGGGTGTAAACGAAAACGGTCAGCTATACTACCACAAGGTTGGCACCGAGCAGAAGGAAGACCAGCTTGCTTACGAAGACAAGACTAATCCTGACATCAGTTTCAACGCCGATGTAATCAACAAACGATACCTTATTATATATGGTAGCGAATCAACTTCTGGCAACTGTTTGTTCTACAAAGACTTGAACAAGGCAAATTCAGAATTTGTAAAGCTCGTTGACAATTTCGACAACGACTATGCAGTAATCGACGAAATCGACGGCAACTTCATCGTTATGACAAACTATTTTGCTCCAGAATACAAGGTTATCAAGATTTTCCTCGACAACCCGACTCCAGCAAAATGGCTCGACCTTATTCCAAAGTCTGACGCAGGCGTACTTACTGGCGTTAGCCACATCGGCAAGAAGCTGATTGCAAACTATACCAAGGATGCTCACTCGGTAATCCGCATTTTTGACGAGGAAGGCCACTTCATCAGCAACCTCGACAACGATATGATTGGAACTATCGGCGGATTCAGTGGCGACACCGAAGATACCGAAACTTTCTACACCGTGACATCCTACACAACTCCTGCCGCAATCTATAAGTACGACATTACCAACAACAAGTCGGAACTTTACAAGAACTCCGAAATCAAATTCAACGCCGACGAATATGTCACCGAGCAGAAGTTCTACACCTCGAAGGACGGCACGAAAGTTCCGATTTTCCTCACACACAAGAAGGACATCGCTCTTGACGGCAACAACCCCACCCTGCTATACGGATACGGAGGATTCAACATTTCGCTCACACCGAGCTTCAGCGCTACTCGCATTGCTTGGCTCGAACAAGGCGGAGTTTATGCAGTTGCAAACATCCGTGGCGGTGGCGAATACGGCAAGACCTGGCACGAAGCAGGAACCAAGATGCAGAAGCAGAATGTCTTCGACGACTTCATTGCTGCTGCCGAGTTCCTCATCAGCGAGAAATACACCTGCAAGGAAAAACTTGCTATCCAGGGCGGTTCTAACGGTGGTTTGCTTGTTGGAGCTGTTGTAAACCAGCGTCCAGACCTGTTTGCAGTTGCAATTCCACAGGTTGGCGTAATGGATATGCTCCGCTACCACAAGTTCACTATCGGCAGATACTGGGCTGTTGACTACGGCACAAGCGAGGACAGCAAGGAAATGTTCGAATACATATATAAATATTCGCCGTTGCATTCGGTTAAGAATGGCGTAGAATACCCAGCAATCCTCGTCACCACCGCCGACCACGACGACAGAGTTGTACCGGCACACTCGTTCAAGTATGCAGCCACCCTGCAGAACAGCGAAATCGGCAGCAAGCCGCACCTTATCCGCATCGAAAGCAATGCTGGCCACGGAAGCGGCAAGCCTCTCGACAAGGCAATCAACGAGGTTGTTGACATCTACTCGTTCATTTTCTACAACATGGGAATCGAACCAAAGTACTAAGCCAATACCATAACACAAAAAGAAAATGCCAGAGAAATCTGGCATTTTTTATTTTATACCATAGATAAAAAATCGAAAACGTTGTACCACAAACAACTCACAAATCACACCTATCTGTTAATTACTTTCTGAAAAAAAGTGGGTCAAAAATACATCCGATAAAGGCCAAACGTACTAACTTCGTAGCTGGTATTTAAAGATTTGCAAGATGGTTAATTTCACGCACTTACACGTTCACTCACACTACTCTGTACTCGACGGAATGTCGAAGGTTCCCGACTTGGTTAACAAAGCCATGAAAACAGGCATGTACGCACTTGCCCTAACCGACCATGGCAACATGTACGGTATCAAGGACTTTATGGATACTGTAAATGGGGTAAACGGAAAGACCAATGGAAAAATCAAAGACCTGGAAAAGATTCTTGCAAAAGAAGATGCCACCGAAGAAGAAAAAGCAGATGCTGCAAAAAAGATTGAGGAACTGAAAATGCAGATTTTCAAGCCAATTATCGGCATCGAGGCTTATTGCGCCCGCCGAACCTTGCACGACAAGGACAAGGACTACCGCGAAGCATCGGCCGAAACTGGCAAGATGAAAATCGTAGACAGCAGCGGATACCACCTTATATTGCTTGCAAAAAACAAAAAGGGATACCAGAACCTTTGCAAATTATCGTCGATAGGTTTCACCCAAGGTTACTACAGCACACCCCGTATCGACAAGGAAGTCCTCGAGATGTACCACGAGGGCATAATTGCAAGTTCCGCTTGTCTCGGTGGCGAAATACCGCAGCACATATTGGCGAACAAACTCGACAAAGCCGAAGAAACCGTACTTTGGTTCAAGCGCGTATTTGGCGACGACTTCTACATCGAATTGCAACGCCACAAGACCGACAAGCCCGGTGGCGCACGCGACACATACGAAAAACAGGTTGCTGTAAACAAGGTTCTGATTGAACTTGCACGCAAGCACGATATCAAGATTATCGCCACCAACGATGTGCATTTTGTCGAGGAAGAACATGGCGAAGCCCACGAGAGGCTCATCTGCCTCAGCACGCAGACAGAACTCAACGACCCAAACCGAGGCATGGCATACACCAAGCAGGAATGGCTGAAGTCGCCCGAAGAAATGGAAGCTATCTTCTCCGACCTGCCCGAAGCATTGGAAAATACAATGGAAATTGCCAATAAGGTCGAAATGTACGACATCGACTCGGGACCAATCATGCCGGCATTCCCGATTCCCGAAGACTTCGGCACCGAAGAGGAATACCGCCAGAAATTCACACACGAAGACCTTTTCAACGAATTCACCCGCGACGAAAACGGAAACGTTGTGATGTCGCAGGAAGATGCCGAGAAAAAAATCAAGAAAATCGGCGGCTACGACAAGCTGTACCGCATAAAGCTCGAAGCCGACTACCTTGCAAAACTAGCATGGGAAGGGGCACACAAGCGCTATGGCGAAAATCTAACCCCGGAACAGATTGAGAGAATAAAGTTCGAACTGCACATAATGAAGACCATGGGTTTCCCTGGCTACTTCCTTATAGTACAAGACTATATACGCGGAGCACGCGAAGAACTAGGCGTATGGGTAGGTCCAGGCCGTGGTTCGGCCGCCGGTTCGGTTGTTGCATACTGTCTGCACATTACCGACCTCGACCCGCTTAAATACGACCTGCTGTTCGAGCGTTTCCTCAACCCCGACCGTATATCACTGCCCGATATCGACGTCGACTTCGACGATGCTGGACGTGGCAAGGTTCTCGACTGGGTAACACAAAAATACGGAGAAGAAAAGGTTGCCCACATTATAACATACGGAACAATGGCTACCAAGTCGGCAATTGCCGATGTAGGCCGCGTGCAGGGAGTTCCACTGGAACGTGTCAACGAAATAAAGAAGCTTATTCCCGACCGCAACTTCCCCGACAACATCAAGGATGAAAAAGGCAAACCACCAAAAGTAAACCTCAAGAACTGCATAAAGTATGTCCCTGAAATAAAACAGATTGTCGAAGGCGATGACCGCAATACAGCTACAATGATCGAATATGCCGAAGAACTCGAAGGTACTATCCGTCAGGTCGGAATACACGCATGCGGATTCATTATCGGTGCCGACGACCTTACAAAGTTCGCCCCCATAAGCACCATCGAGGACAAGGTATCGGAACGACGACTGCCTGTAACCCAGTACGACGGGCATGTCATCGAAAGCGTGGGACTTATAAAAATGGACTTCCTCGGACTAATCACATTGTCGATAATGAAGGAAGCCGTTTCCAACATCAAGAAGACAAGAGGAATAGACCTCGACATCAACAGCATCCCGATTGACGACCCCGACACATACAAGATATACTGCGCAGGCAAGACGGTTGCAATATTCCAGTTTGAATCGGCAGGAATGCAGAAATACCTACGCGAGCTTCAACCTTCGGTATTCGAAGACCTAATAGCAATGAATGCCCTATACCGTCCGGGGCCTATGGCATACATTCCGCAGTTTATCAACCGCAAGCACGGCAAGGAGCCAATAACATACGACATTCCAGTAATGGAAAAATACCTGAAGGACACCTACGGAATCACCGTATACCAGGAACAGGTGATGCTTCTGTCGCGACTGCTGGCCGACTTCACTCGAGGCGAAAGCGATGCATTGCGTAAGGCAATGGGTAAGAAGAAAAAGGATATCGTCGACAAGATGAAACCTCAGTTTATCGAAGGCGGCAAGCGCAATGGACACGACCCGAAGATACTTGAAAAGATATGGAGCGACTGGGAGAGCTTTGCTTCGTATGCATTCAACAAGTCGCATGCCGCATGCTACGCATGGGTTTCGTACCAGACTGCATACCTGAAGGCCCACTACCCTGCCGAATTCATGGCAGCCAACCTTACGCTCAACAAGGACGATATTACCGAAGTTACAAAGCTGATGAGCGAGTGCAAGAGCATGAAAATCAACGTATTGTCACCAGATATCAACGAAAGTGACCTAAACTTTACGGTTACTAAGAGCGGTGACATACGCTTTGGACTCGGAGGCGTAAAAGGCGTTGGCGAAGGCGCCGTAATGGCAATAATATCAGAACGCGAAGCAAACGGACCATACAAGGACATTTTCGACTTCGTATCGCGTGTAAACCTGCAGGCGGTGAACAAGAAGACCATCGAAGCTCTGACTTTCGGCGGAACATTCGACAGCTTCGATTCGCCAACCAATCCCAATGCGACCTCCCGCGACCAGATTGTGTCGGATTTCGGAGAAAAAGGCGAAACCCCGCTCGACATGCTGATAAAGTTCGGTCGTTCGGTACAGCAACAGAAAAACGACAATACTATGTCGCTGTTCGGCGCCGCATCGTCGTCGTTCTCAATAGCGTTTCCAAAACTGCCACCACGAATGGACAAGATGATATACATGCCGACATTGCTAAAGAACGAATATTCGGTGCTCGGCATCTACCTTTCGTCGCATCCGCTCGACAAGTTCAAGTTTTTCATCAACAACTCGAACATCCTGCACCTCGACATAGCGTCAAAGATAATTGAAGAAAAGAAAGCAAAGACAAAATTCACTATCGTCGGCTATGTCACCAAGGCTGCCGAAAGGACATCCAAGAACGGGAACCTTTTTGGCGAATACACGATAATTGACTACTACGGCGAGCTGAAATTCGCACTGTTCGGGAAAGACTACACAGCCTACAAGGCCGTCCTCAACGAAGGCTACTCGATAATAATGGACGTTGAAATAAAGGAAAGGTTTGCCTTTAAGAACGACAAGAAAACCGACGACAAAGAAGTGAACCTGTCGGCTGTATACTCCGGCATAAGAATGCTGCAGGACATCGACATAAAATCTGTAAACATGTTCCTGAACATCAACGATATCGACAGCAAATTCAGAACCGACTTCTACGATGTGATAAACCGTTGCAGCGGCAAGACGGAACTATACCTCACACTCTTTTCCGATTTCGACAACAAAGGCATAAAACTCGTATCGAGGAAAAATACAGTCGACGCAAACAAGGAAGAGTTCAGTGCATTTATTGCTTCGTATCCCAACATCATAAAAAAAGTAATTATAAAACAATAGGATACAAAAAAAATATTTTAACTTTGCATATTATTTCATAACTCTGATTTATATGAGAAAATTTATAGGAATTTTAATTGTACTGTTGCCACTTACAGTATTTTCACAAAAGATGGTGAACGGCTTCGGTGTAGAAGTATTCCTCGGAAGGTCATACACATCGCCGGACATTATGAAATTCAACTATTCGGGGAACACATACCAGTGTTCAATGTCGGGAGTTTCCGACGTTTTCGGCGGTACGGTATATTTCCCGTTCGACATGGGAATAAAGCGCAACCGCGTTACAATAGCCCCAGGTCTCGAATACAGGTCGTGCATGCTTAACATGGACCCGAACAAGGACATTGTCGGTAGCGACGGTACGGTTAAAGAAGGCATAGGGCTGAAATTAATCTCGTACACACCGCTCGTACAGGTGCTGTACAGACCGCATTTCTACCTCGGACCTATCCACATGTCGTTTACAGTAGGTGCAAACTTCAAGTACATCGCATACAAGACCTTGGAAATATGTGACAAAGAAAATGCAACACTTGTCGCATACAACAAACTGAGTATAGCCGGCGAGGAAGACTACATCGACTTCGGCGACAACGTGGCAGCTCAGCGTCTGCGCGATTTGAAATTCCACATCGACCCGCGTTTGGGATTCGACTTCTATATCCAGAATTCGTTCATGATATCGTTGTTCGCAATAGTTCCCGACGTTCAGAGCGTCGTCAGCACCAAATCGGTAAAACTTGAATTAGGCGCTGGAGTCACCTATCTTATCAGAACCAACAAAATAACAGAAGCAAAGATTTTACAACAATATAAAAAGTAATGGCTATGAGGAATTTGTTATTAATATCGATATTTGCTGTTTTCTGCATATCGGCCAACATAAATGCACAGGATGTCGTTCCTGTAATACAGTCGGGTCACTCGGGCAGCATCATGTTTGTTGAATGGGACAACACAGGACGCTACATTGCAAGCGCCGACGACAATAACGAAATCATTATATACGACATAATCGCAGGTAAAGTGTTCTTCAGGACAAAATTCCCCGGCACAAAACTGGTTACTGGAATAAAGTTCTTCGATGACGGCAAACTTTATGCAAGCAACACCGACTATGCAATATGCTTCGACCCGCAGACATTGCAAACCACCGAGGCTCCGCATGGTGTTCCACCAAAGAAAATGTCACCTAACTTCAAGGTTAGAAGCTCGGCACTCAAGAAAGTAGGTGGGGCCACTACCCTTTTCAACCGTAGCGCATACACAAAGTTTACCTACGTTGCCGAATCCGAAGACCACAAATACATTATTGCCGGTGACGAAAACGGCGGTCTGTATTTCTGCAACACCAACCTTGCACTTCAGAGTTTCGAAAATGTACACAGCCTACCTATCAACGACATCTCATTCTCGAAAGACGGCAACACGGTAGCCGTCGCATCGGCAGACCGTTCGGTAAGTATCTGGCGTCTCCCATCGTACAAGATGGAAAAGCGTTTCGTTCCTAGAAGCTTCAACATTTCGGCACTTGCATCAAGCAGCAACAACCAATCGTTCGCATTTGGCGATGAACTTGGATATTCATACAGAATTACTTTCACTATCGACAAACTTATATGCGACGCCGTTGATACTCACGACGGACAGATAAACGACATACAGATGTCGCCAAACAACAACGTAGCTGTTACCGCCGGTAGCGACAATTCAGCCACAGTAGTAGACTTCGAAAACAAGTGCGTACTACAGAAATTCAAAGCACAGAGCGGTTCTGGCAAAGTAAAGCAAGTATTCGACATCAAGGCAATACAGGAACAGGCGCTGAAAGGCAACGATGCAAAGAACAGCATCTACGACGAAAACGTATATTCGGTTGCAGTTAGCCCCGATGGAAAGTATCTTGCATACTCTGCAGGAA
Source organism: Bacteroidales bacterium (assembly GCA_017617125.1). Taxonomy (GTDB): domain Bacteria; phylum Bacteroidota; class Bacteroidia; order Bacteroidales; family ML635J-15; genus Bact-19. The sequence goes on along the minus strand of JAFZWY010000052.1, from coordinate 54,967 downwards.
AATGGGGTTTGACCGACCCGGTACTCAAATTCGCAAACATCTCATCGCTCAATATTTTAGGAAATAAGGACGAACGTACTCCCAAAAAAGGCGTTGGTCAAGGCATGGCTGTTGCAAACAACACTCACATCTTCAAGCAGCTCTGCTTCGATACTACAAATATGCTTTATGGTATTGGCGAGGAAGACAGAAAGATATACAGGTACAAGGCTTCTATGTCAGGATTTGGCGTGGGTACCGAATGCGAGATGAGTACGCTCACCGAAAATGCACAGCTCGACAACACCTTGCTCGTCCGTCAGAAAGACGAACCGACAATGAACGACTACTACCTCATCAAGATCGACCCGTCGACAGGCGATGTATATAAATGCAAGGGCTACGAAATCGAACGTCTCGGCAAGGACGGCAAGAACGTAACCTACAAGGGCCAGTACGGATTCATCAACGACTTCATTCTGATGAAGGGCCAGCAGTTCCTGATCGCTTCGGCAAAGGATGCATCGCTCAACATCTACGACATTCAGTCGGGAACAAAACTGTTGAGCATCTACGTTGTCGATGGCGGTAAGCTTATCTACGTAACTCCCGAACACTACTACATGGCCACAGGTGATGCAATCACAGGTCTCGGATACTACCACAACGGCAAGATTTATCCCGCAGAGCAGTTCGACCTTAGGTTCAACCGCCCAGACCTTGTACTTAAGTCGCTTGATATTTTCGACAACGAAATTATCGCCATGTACAAGTCGGCATACAACAAGCGTATACAGAAACTCGGATTTACCGAAAGCATGCTGAACGGCGAACTCGAGCTTCCTGAAATAAAGATTATGAACCTTAACGAGATACAGCTCACAACCCACCAGCCTACCACATACATGAAACTATCGATGAAGGATGCGAACTACAACCTCAACCGACTCAACGTCTATGTAAACGACGTTCCTGTATATGGTACAAACGGTATGGATTTGAGCGACAGGTATTCGCGTGAGACCATTGTAAACATCGAAATTCCTCTGTCGTCGGACAGAAACGTAATACAGCTATCGTGCACCAACGAGAAAGGTATGGAATCGCTCAAGGAAGAGATTGAAGTTTACTACGACAATCCTAACAAGAAGAAAAAACCGACTCTTTACCTGATTTCTCTGGCAGTAGCAGAATACGCACAGTCGGAATACAACCTGCGCTACACCATCAACGATGGCCGCGGATTTGTCAAGCTGTTCAGCGAACATGCCGACAAGTTCGACCATGTTGTTGTCGACTCGCTGTACAACAACAACTGTACAAAGGACAACTTCCTTGCTCTCAAGGAAAAGCTTCTGAAGACCAACGTCGACGACTATGTATATGTACACATCGCAGGCCACGGCTTGCTCGACGACGACCTCAACTGGTACTTTGCTACTCAGAACATCGACTTCTTCGATCCGTCGGTAAACGGCCTTAAGTACGAAGAGATTGAAAGTGTTCTCGATGGAATCCCGGCACGTAACAAACTCCTTTTGATGGATGCTTGCCACTCTGGTGAAGTTGACAAAGAAGACGGTGTAGAAATTGCCGACAAGGCAGAAGGCGACGACACCCGTGGTGCTGTAACAGTAAACAAGCGTAAAAAGACAAAGAACAGCCTTGGAAACTCGTTCGAACTTATGCGTCTGCTCTTCAGCGACCTCAAGAAGGGAACGGGAACAGTTGTAATCTCGGCTGCTTCGGGTGGCGGTTACGCTTTGGAAAACGAATCGATCGAAAACGGTATCTTCACCTACTGCCTCATGGATGCGTTCAAGAAGAACAAGGCCGACAAGAACAAGGACAAGTCGGTATCAGTTTCTGAATTGCGTAGCTTCATTTTCGACGGCGTAAAGAAGATGAGTGAAGGAAAGCAGCAACCAACCTCACGACAAGAGAACCTACAGAACGACTTTAGCGTTAAATAAGAAAAAGGAGGTGCAAGCCTCCTTTTTTTATTTTCTGTTTGTCATAATGGCAACGATATAGCAAATAATAATATGCTTAGGAATGCCTTAATGTATAAAATTATAAACTCATTCCATATCAATCACTATGCTTGATTGAGGAAATAAAAAATAATCTTGAATTTCAAACTTCAGAAATTCCTCAACATCCTTTCTTTTTAATAACACTACTCTATCTTTATATAAGTCCATATTAGTGTCTGTTTTTATAAACATATACGTAAACTCTCGTCCTGGTAATATGTTTTTCAATAACGAATAATCGATAATCGGACGCCATCCTCCTTCAAATACAATATTTTCACACATGAGATTAAAAAGGCTAAAATCGTAATGCGGTTTATGATGAAAAAAATAGTCAGTAATTTTCTGATCATTTGTTCTGTCCGCCACGCTATTTTTTGTTATCCAAGTAATATATTCTTCATCCGTATTATTTATTATGTTAATATATCCCCATATCTCATACTCATTTGTTTTATTGTTGAATATCTCAACAGAAGCGGTATCAATTATAATTATAGAATCTTCTTGCGAGGAAACCAAACACGGCAACAATGTGGCAATTATGAATAATATATTTCGGAGTCCCATAGTGACAAAGATAGGAAAATTTATTCATTCTTTTCTGAGCAATAATACAAACCAATTAGATTTGGTGAAGTATAAATCTCATAAACATAATGAGATCCTTTGATTCGTAAAGTTTTCCCCATAATTTTATATTTTTTTACATCCACAATCATCGGAAAATATTTTTCAGAAAAATTATAAAGCGGATGCAATACAAAATTATAATCCTTACCACATTCTATTTTATCAACTATATTTTTTCGCTTATAATGACTTTTTGACAATATTACTATCAAATAATCATTACTCTTTACTTTAGCAAAAATGACATTAAAACCTTTTGCTTTTTTGACATTTCTTATCGTACACAATTCTTTTATTGTATCATCGTATATTCGGCTTGCTGAGTTTGTCGAAATTTTGCCTGCGACAACTATATCACATGACATCTGCATTATATCAACATTTTGTGCAAACGCGGAACACGCCAACAATAAATTTATAACCGATATGAGCAATAATATACGCTTATTCATTCTATGATAATCTCAATTCGAGTATTGTAAATATAATATTAGTAACAAATCTAGATTTTATATTCTTCTCTGCATATATCAAACATTATTCCCCACTCATTTTTCATCAGAAAAACGGATTATTCTCGACTTCGTAGCCTATCGTTGTACTACCACCATGTCCAGGCAAAGCCTTGCAATTGGCAGGCAAGGTAAACAATTTCTCGGAGATGCTCTTTATAAGCTGGGCATAACTGCCGCCTGGCAAATCGGTACGCCCTATCCCACCGCAAAACAAAGCATCACCACAAACGACAAAATTCCCCGCTTCGGAATACAAAGCAACACTCCCCTGCGAATGTCCTGGAACTTCAAGCACTTTCAACGACGACTTTCCAAACTTGATTATATCGCCATCGGCAATATTCTGGTCCGGCAACGACTGCCGATTCATACGGAAACCAAACATTGCAGCTTCCCTGCCGACATTCTCAATCAGGTCGTTATCCTTGAAATTTGCCAACACAGGAACATTATACTCAGCTTTGAGACGATCGTTGCCACAAATATGGTCGAGATGGCCGTGTGTGTTGACAATGTACTTCACTTGCAATCCCTTGCTGGACACAAACTGCCTGAGCAACGACATCTCACCATCGGAATTCACTGCTCCGTCGATAATAACAGCTTCGCGAGTTTCATCGTACACTATGTAGGCATTTACGCCAAACGCATTGAAAACAAATGTATTATACTCAATCATAAATATTATTCCTTATTTCTTGAATGCTTCCATCGCCTATGCGACCAGAGCCAAAACTCGGGACACTCCAGAATATCCTTCTCGAGCCGCGAAAAATACAATCTAGTTATTTCGCCCTGCTCGTATTGCTGCGGATTGTCTATCAGTTTTTCGAACGTCAGCTTGTAATGTCCGCGGCGAGGCTTCGAAATCCTCATATACAGCGCAGGCATATTCATTTTGCGTGCATAAGCCTCAGGTCCATGTATACATGCTGTATCGTGGTTTAGGAAATCGAGCCATATTGCACGTTCAACATTCGACGGGCTTTGGTCGGCAGCCATAATCACACCAAACGGACCGCTTCCAATGCTACCATCGAAAACCGACTTGGTCTGCTGCACAGCCACCATTTTCATTCCAAATCTGCCGCGTCTTGTAACGCCATACTTCTCCGAATACTTGTTGGTAAGCGGCAAATACAAAGCCACAGTCTGATGCTTGATAGCCATGTCGGTTGCTAGCATTCCGTACTCCCAGTTTCCATAATGACTGGTAAGTAGCAAAACCGACTGTCCGCGATCAAAATATTCGTTCGGAATTTCGACATTCTCAACCACATAGCGTTTCTGTATCTGCTTGCGTGAGATTGTCATGGCCTTTATTGCCTCCAAAGTAACATCGGCAAGATGATGGTAGAATTTCTTGGCAAGTGCTTTTATCTCCTTTTCCGACTTATCGGGGAAAGATTTTCTCAAGTTATCGATTACCACCTTCTTGCGATATCCTGCCACATAATAAATTATGAAATAGAACACATCAGCCCAGAAATAAACCAAGAAGAAAGGGGTTATCCTGGAACAGAGTACAAGAAAGCGGAACGATATATACTCGAGAAACTTCATTCCATTAGATGGTCTTCAGCTTTGCAATAGCCTCGGTTGGATTCTCAGCGCCAAACACGGCACTACCTGCAACGAGAGCATTTGCGCCAGCCTTCACAATTTCACGATGGTTGTTGGTATCTACACCGCCGTCCACCTCGACGATAACCTCTGGATTTACAACATCGGCAAGATTTCTGATTTCGGAAATCTTCTTCAGGCTGTTCTTTATGAACGACTGTCCGCCAAATCCTGGATTTACCGACATTATCAATACCAAATCGATTTCGGGTAGAATATCTTCGAGAAGTTTTACAGAAGTGTGCGGGTTTACCGATACGCCAGCCTTCATACCAGCAGCCTTGATTTCCTGTATTGTACGATGCAGATGTGTGCATGCCTCATAATGAACTGTAAGTATGTCGGTACCTGCATTCTTGAATGCAGTAATGTATCTTTCGGGCTGAACAATCATCAAATGTACGTCCAAAGGCTTTTGAGCCAATTTCTTCACACTTTTCACCACTGGCAAACCAAACGAAATGTTGGGCACAAACACACCGTCCATAATATCGAGATGGAACCAGTCGGCCTCACTCCTATTTATCATTTCAATATCCTTGCCAAGATTATTAAAATCGGCAGAAAGCAAGGACGGGGAAACTATAATCTTCTTCATTACCTATTATCTATTAAAATACATTTGCATAAACTTTCACATCCTCGGCGGTTATTTCGGGTCCGCACAAAATCACAAGTCTTTCGATGACATTCTTAAGTTCGCGCACATTTCCACGCCAGTTTATCTTTTTTAGTTCCTCCAAAGCCTCTGGAGAAATCTTCTTTGTCGGGAAATTCTGTTCCTCGCAACAAGTCTTGATAAAATCGTCGACCAACAGCGGAATATCGTCGGTGCGCTCGTTTAGAGCCGGCATGTGTATAATAATGACGCTCAACCTGTGGTACAAGTCCTCGCGGAAATTGTTTTTCTCAATTTCATCGCGCAGATTCTTGTTTGTTGCGGCAATAACTCTCACATTCACAGTCACATCCTTATCACTACCAATACGAGTGATGCGGTTTTCCTGCAAAGCCCTGAGAACCTTTGCCTGTGCGGCAAGGCTCATGTCACCAATCTCATCGAGGAACAAAGTTCCGCCGTCGGCCTGCTCAAATTTACCAGCCTTGTCCTTTACAGCACCAGTAAACGAACCTTTCATGTGACCGAACAGTTCGCTTTCGATAAGTTCTGATGGGATTGCAGCGCAGTTGACCTCTACAAAAGGTGCAGATGCGCGGTTGCTCTTCTCATGAATCCAATGTGCAACAGCTTCTTTTCCTGTTCCGTTGCTACCGGTTATAAGCACTCTCGCATCGGTTGGAGCAACACGGTCGATAAGTTCCTTAACCTTCAGCATTGCCGGGGTTTCGCCAATCATCTTGTATTTAGGGCTAATCTTTTTCTTCAGGTTCTTTGTTTCCACAACCAGGTTAGACCTATCAAGGGCGTTGCGCAGAGTAACGAGCAACCTGTTAAGGTCCAGCGGCTTCTGTATGTAGTCGAAAGCGCCTTTCTTTATCGATTCCACAGCGGTATCTACGTCACCATGACCAGAAATCATGACCACTGGTGTTTCGGGAGAATTTTCGCGAAGTTTTTCCAACACTTCCATGCCATCCATCTTTGGCATCTTAATATCGCAGAACACAGCATCGAATTTAGTTCCCGACGCCATTGTAAAGCCCTGTTCGCCGTCTTCGGCCACTTCTACTTTATGACCCTCAAGTCCAAGTATATCTTTTAGCGTATTTCTGATACTACGCTCATCATCAATAACAAGAATTTTTGCCATTTTTATGTCGTAAATTATTGGGCAAAGATAATCTTTTTAGTTGAAATCATTGCTCATACAAGCAACAAAAAAGGGGAAGCGAACTTCCCCTTTCCTTGTATGAAAAATAATTCATTAGTCTTCTTCCTGCTTGTTTGCTTCGTATTCCTTAAGCAATGCATCCTGTACATCAGGTGGAACCTGCTGGTATTCAGCAAAGCTCATGCTGTACATTGCACGACCGCCGGTATTAGCGCGAAGTGAAGTAGAGAATGTTGACATTTCTGCCAGTGGAACGCGAGCGGTGATCTTCTGGAATCCCTTTTCGCTCGACATACCCTGAACGATAGCACGACGACCGTTCAAGTCGCTGATAACATCACCCATTCTGTCGCCTGGAACGAGAACTTCGAGGTCGTAAACAGGTTCCATGATCTTAGGACCAGCAAGCTTAAATGCCTGGCTGAATGCATTACGAGCAGCGATGATGAATGCGATTTCCTTTGAATCAACCGGGTGCATCTTACCGTCGTAAACGAATACTCTGATGTCGCGAGCGTAAGAACCAGTCAAAGGACCTTCTTCCATCTTCTGCATCAAACCCTTCTTAATTGCAGGCATGAAGCTAGCATCGATAGCACCACCAACTACGCAGTTGTAGAACTCGAGGCGACCACCCCACTTCAGAGGAATTTCTTCCTTAGCCTTGATGGTCATAACCTGTTCCTTACCGTCGATCTTGAACTTACCAGTTGTGTCAACACCTTCAACGATAGGTTCGATAAGGAGGGCAACTTCACCAAACTGACCAGCACCACCCGACTGTTTCTTGTGACGGTAGGTTGCATTAGCCACCTTAGTAATAGTTTCGCGGTATTCGATTCTTGGCTTGTCGAACTGAGCAGCAATCTTGTAAACATTGTCGAGGTGCCACTTCATGATGTTGATGTGGTATTCGCCCTGACCCATAACGATGAGCTGACGCAATTCGATATTGTTTTCAGAAAGCAAAGTAGGATCTTCGTCCTTCATGCTGTTGATAGCAGCGATGAGCTTTTCAGATTCGCTTTCGTTAACAGCCTTAACAGCTACTCTGTACTTGTATGCAGGATATTCGATAGCTGGGATTTCATTGTCTTCGCCAATTGCAACAAGGGTCTGTCCGTACTTAGTACCTTTCAACTTAACGGTAGCACCTATATCACCAGCAGCGAGAGAATCAACTTTGTTCTTGGTCTTACCTGCGCAAGCGTAGATAGCCGAAAGTCTTTCCTTGGTGTTGGTCTTTGGGTTATAGAGGTCGATACCTTCGGTGATAGTACCGCTGAGAACCTTGAAGTAGCAAATTTCACCGATATGTTCTTCGGTTGAAGTCTTGAAGATGTAAAGAACCGGCTTTGCGCTTGAATCGCACTTGATTTCGCGGCCTTCGGTATCCTTAATGTGCTCCATCTTGTCTGGTGAAGGAACTACGTCGGCGATGAATTCCATAAGTCTCTTAACACCGAGGTCGGTGCGAGCGTTAACGCAGAAAATCGGGAAAATTCCGCGAGCTGGAAGACCCTTTACAATACCCTTCATCATTTCCTCTTCGGTAAGAGTGTCGTTGGTGAAGAAGATGTCCATGAGTTCTTCGTCTGCTTCTGCAGCGATTTCGATAATCTGGTTCTTGTATTCCTGAGCCTTTTCTTCGTATTCAGCAGGGATGTCCTTAACTTCGATGTTGTTTCCATTCTGAACATACATCTTGTGGCTGATAACGTCGATGAACGAAGTGCAGCCAACGCCAGGGTTAACTGGGAACTGAGCAACTACTGCGTTCTGTCCGAAAGCCTCGCGGATAGTTTCGATAGTATGATCGAAGTTTGTCTTTTCGTGGTCGAGCTGGTTGAGAGCGATAATCATAGGCTTACCTGCCTGTTCGAGGTAACGACCGTGGATTTCGGTACCAACTTCAACGCCGTTCTGAGCGTTAACGACCATTACTGCTATATCTGTAGCGAACAAAGAAGAAACAACGCCACCGATAAAGTCGTCCATACCTGGGCAGTCGAGGATGTTGAACTTAGTATTTCCGAGTTCAGCATACATTACGGTTGAATAAAGAGAGTTGCCGTTTTCCTGCTCGATGAGTCTGTAGTCGGAAACGGTGTTCTTGCTAGCGATGTCGCCCTTACGAGTGATAACACCACCAACCTGCAACATACTTTCAGCCAAAGTCGTTTTTCCTGCACCAGAATTACCGACTAGCGATAAGTTTCTAATCTGTTGGGTTTGATAATTTTTCATACAATTTCTTTACTTTTTATTAATGAATATATTTTCTATTTTTTTTGGAGCGCAAAGTTAATCATAAATTATTGATAATACAAGGGAATAATTTATATAATTTGACAATTCAACAAATCAAAGATTTGATGGACGCATGGAACACTGGCATACAAACAAAAAAGGCTGAATTTCTCAGCCTTTTTGTATGATTTATGTTTTTCGGACTTAGAACTTATACGTAAATCCTAATCCGAGTAATTCCTTAAACTGCAATCTCTTACCCAAACCTTCGTAAACGCCGTCGCCGTCGCGGTCAACTGGAACGTCAATATCGTCGTCGTATGCGAGAGTGATGCTGAGGTTAGCCGAGAACCAGTCGCTCAACTTAATAGTAAGCAAGTTCTCCCAGTTCATATCGACATTCTGAGCTTTAACAATATAGTTGGAGAATAAGTCGAGTTTCGAATTATAAGTGAATACCTTCCAGAAGTCGATCTTGAACTGAGCCTTAACGTATCCACCAAATTCAGGACGGAACTTCTTACCAGGACTCAACATCACACCATTATCATCGAATACAGCACCTTCAACACCGTAAGCACCAGCAGCCGAGAGAGCCGAATCGAGAACGAATGTCATCCTGCCCGACAACGGAGCGATGAAGAGAGAGAACGTAATGTTCGGGTGTTTTTCGAATGTTGGCTTGAAGTCCATACCAAGAGCTATGTTCAAGTAAGCCGGCGACATCCACGATGAAATTCTTGTAGAATCGGTAATCGACTTGTAACCATCAGCAAACTGAGTCTTGAAGCCGACCAATGCCGAATAGTACCAGTATTTGAATGCATAGCGTCCGTACTTAGAAGCGAAATCTATTTTATCGTCGGTCTTGTAGAAAAGAACCTGAGTCTTCTTGGTTCCCTGACGCATCATACCGTAACCCAAATCCAAAGTATTATCCCATGTGGTTTTGTCCTTTGCATAGTTGGCAAATGCGTTGAAGAACATATTTCCGGAAATCGATGGTTCACCACCACCAGCCCAGTTTCTGAACGTCACCTGCGAGAAATTCAACGAGGCAGCACCGCCGAGTTTCCAGTTCTCATTCTTTTTCTTTGCCGGCGCATCTGAAGACGAATCGGCAGCTTCCTGAGCAAACACCAATGTTCCGCTCAACATCAATGACAAAAATACAAGTAATAACTTCTTCATAATCAATTATTTTTATTATTATTTTCTTTAATATGAACATCCATTTGCGGGAACGGGAACGAAATACCTTCCTCGTTGAACCTAGCATACACACTATTGTAAAAATCGAAGAAAACGCCCCAATAATCAGGAGAGTTAACCCATGCTCTTACCACAATGTCAACCGACGAATCGGACAATGCCGTAATCGACACAAAAACCTCAGGATCTTTCAGCACCCTGTTGTCGGCATTCAGTATGCGCATTATTGAATCTTTTGCAACGTTGAAATCGGTTCCATACGACACACTCACTTTCCAGTCGACCCTTCGTGTAGGCTGTTTCGAGTAATTGGTAAGCAAGTTTGTTGCAAGCGAGCCGTTGGGCACTATTATTGTTTTGTTGTCAAACGTTGTAATTATGGTATTAAAAATCTGTATTTCCTTAACAAAACCAGCCACACCTTGTGCCTCTATGTAATCATCTACCTTGTATGGCTTGAATATCAATATCATGACCCCGCTTGCAAAGTTAGACAAGGTTCCCTGCAATGCCATACCTATGGCAATACCTGCAGCACCAAGTACAGCTATAAACGAAGTCATCTGTATGCCGACCATGCCCATTACACTAATGATAATCATTATCTTAAGTGCAATATTTGCAAGACTCGACACAAATGAAATAAGGCCAGGATCCGCATTCTTGCGGGTCATCATCTTGCGCAACGCCTTAACAATGAGCTTCGATACCCAAAATCCGATTCCGAGGAAGAGCAAAGCGCCGAGAAGCGACACACAGAACGAAAGTCCCTCTGTTGTAATCCAATTCACTATCGAATCGAACCAGGAGAAACTCTGTTCCATCATTCCTTTTGCGGTTTCCTTTGCGCTATCAACACCTGCCTTAGGATCGACATAATTGAGCACATTCCGCAAACATCTCGCAGAATCACTTACTACCGAATCGGACATGATTGTATCGGCTTGTTTTAGAAACACATTGCTTTGTAACATAATTAACCTAATAAACGTTGTGCAAAGGTAAAACTAATTTATGAGTTACAATTTTAGATTTACATTTTTTTTTGTTTAGGAAGATTTTTATTTAATCGTTTTCATATTACAAATATTCTTATCTTTGTGGAAAATTAAATATCAAAAAACGTAATTAAAAACAATAAAATTTATTATGGTAAGCTATAAGGAATTAGGTCTTGTCAACACCGTTGAGATGTTCAAGAAAGCAGTTGCTGGCGGATATGCAATCCCCGCATTCAACTTTAACAACATGGAACAGATGCAGGCTATCATCCAAGCTTGTGCTGAAACAAAGTCGCCTGTAATACTTCAGGTTTCGAGCGGAGCACGCAAGTACGCAAACCAGACCATTTTGAGGTACATGGCTGAAGGTGCTGTAGAATATGCAAAGGAACTTGGCTGGGAGCATCCTCAAATTTGCCTCCACCTCGATCACGGCGACACATTCGAATTGTGCAAGAGCTGCGTTGACATGGGATTCTCGTCGGTAATGATTGATGCATCATCGTTGCCATTTGAGGAAAACATCAAGCTCACAAAGCAGGTTGTTGAATACGCACACAAGTACGATGTTACAGTAGAAGCCGAACTCGGTGTTCTTGCTGGTGTTGAAGATGATGTAGCAGCAGAGGAATCTCACTACACCAAGCCAGAAGAAGTAATTGAATTTGCTACACGCAGCGGATGCGACTCGTTGGCAATCTCGATTGGCACATCGCACGGAGCATACAAGTTCAAACCAGAACAGTGCAAGGTTGATCCAAAGACTGGTCGTTTGGTTCCTCCGCCACTGGCATTCGACGTTCTTCACGAAATTGAAAAGAAGCTTCCAGGATTCCCGATTGTATTGCACGGATCATCGTCGGTTCCACAGGAAGAAGTTGACACTATTAATAAATATGGTGGAGCATTGAAGGCTGCAGTAGGTATTCCAGAGGAACAGCTCCGCGAAGCAGCAAAGTCGGCAGTTTGCAAAATCAACATCGACTCCGACAGCCGTCTTGCAATGACTGCTGCAATCCGCAAGGTATTTGCAGAAAAGCCTGCAGAATTCGACCCAAGAAAATATTTAGGTCCAGCTCGCGACAGCATGAAGAAACTTTATATGCACAAGATTATCAACGTTCTTGGCAGTGCTGGCAAGGCTGAATAATTAAAATTAATTATTATCATTAGGCTGCCGAATGGCAGCCTTTTTTTGTACACATACCAACAAAAAAATAAGGCGAACCTTTGGGAGGTTCGCCTTAAAAATGATAGTAGAGTATATTAATTTAGTAAACAATTGTTACCGTTCCCTTGTACGGTTCATCATCGTTGAAGAGATCGATAACATAAATGTAGGTTCCTGCAGGTACGTAATGTCCTCTGTAGCTACCATCCCATGGTTCGCCGTCGCCAGTAGTCTTATACATCAACTGGCCCCAACGGTTGAACACGTAGATCTGAGCTTCTGGGAACATGTTGAGATTTGCAATTATCCATTCGTCGTTAATACCATCGCCGTTAGGTGTAAATACATTCGGTATGCGCAAGCAGTCAACGTCAACGTCTACAAGAGTAACCTTTACATTCAAAGATTTACATCCGTTAGCATCAACTACGCCTACTGTATATTGACCTTCGGGGATATTAAGCATAAGCGAAGAATCTGACATGTAGTTATCCCAGTAATACTGATAAGGAACGACACCACCGATTGCCGATACTGAAATCCAACCTGTACGGCTATTCTTACAGAACGGATCCTCGGTTACGGCTTCTACCTTTATTTCTTCAGGCTGCTTAACAACTGCCGACTTCGTAACTTCGCAACCATTAGCATCGGTAACGCGGACATTGTAGTAGCCAGCACCGATGTTAGTAAACAGGCTCGATGTTGAGAGTTCGAGAATTCTTTCTACAGAATAACGATACGGCTCGGTACCGCCATTAGCAGTTACCTCTACCTTACCATCTCTATCGCCATAACACTTCACATCGGTAACAACAACTTCCATTGCAATTGCATCTGGAGCATCGATGGTCACATTCCTTGAAGTGGAGCAACCTGCAGCATCGGTAATTGTGAGAGAATATGTTCCTGCTGCCACATTGGTAAGCGTCTGGCTTGTCGAAGCGTTGTTCCATGCATAAGTATATGGGGAAACACCGCCAGTAGTCAGTACGTTAACCTGACCGTCATGAGTATTGTAGCACTTAGGAGATACAGGTGTCATTTCGACAACCATTGCCGAAGGTGTAACGAGTGTTACGCTAGACTGACCAGAGCATCCCCATGCATCGGTTACAGTAACCTGATACGAACCTGCGAACATATTGTTCACTTCGTATACTGCATGTCCGGTACTCCATGAATACATCAATGGAGCCGCACCGTTTTCGCATGTTGCAGCGACTACACCATCGTTTAATCCATAACAGCTGATAGCATGTGTAACAGAAGCATTAACAGCAAGCATACCGAGCATTCTGATTGTTGCGGTTGAAGATGACACACATCCATTGGCATCAGTTACCGACAAACCATATGTTCCAGTGTTAAGGTTAGAAAGTGATGTTGCCGAAGAACCGCTAGACCACATATATGTGTATGGCTGAGTACCACCAGTAACAGCAGCATCGATAGAACCAAGCGAAACACCGCAGTACAAATCGTGAGGATTCAATCCGACAACCAGTGGCTGTGGCTGGTTAATACTGCACGACAATACAGCAGAACATCCACCATTATCGCGAACTGTCACGGTATAAGCACCAGCAACAAGGTTGTTTGCAGTAGCAGATGTCTGACCGTCGTTCCATGTGTAATGGTATCCTGGATTACCGCCGGTTGCAGTCACAGTTGCAGATGTTGAACCGCCATTACAACTGATAGTACCAACATTTGTAATAGAAGCATCGAATACAGGAGCCTGGGTAATGTCAACATAATTCGAATTTGTACATCCATTAGTTCCTGTTACTACTACTGTATACCTATCAGGAGTTGTAACCGTAATAGTTCGACTGCTTGAACCATTTGACCACAAGTATGTTGCCCCTGCACCACCATTAGCGGAGAGTGTTATTGAACTTGTAGTACAAGTCAATTCTGTAGCGTTTGAACTATTAACAATCTGTGCTGCAGGAGTTGCGAAATCTTCACGAATTTCGACAGATGCAGCAGTGTTACATCCATTGCTACCTGTAACAGTTACTGTATATACGCCCTGCTGAGTAAATGTGCGAGACGAAGATGTTTGATAGTCGTTCCATGTATATGCGATACCATTGCTCTGAACCGTCAAGGTTGCTTCTGGATTTGTACAATTCAGGGTTACCACCTGGACTGCAGTACCAAGCTGATCGACAATCGAAATTGTAGGAGCAGTGTAATTGGTCGTTATCTGCTGTACGCTAACGCTTGATGTACATCCATTGAAACCAGTAGAGGTTACAGTGTAAATACCTGCGCTGGTGAATACATTTGTACTACCTGTCGGATTTGTTCCGCCAGACCAAGCATAAGACTCGCCGTTTCCTGTCGCATTAACAGTTATCTGAGGAACATTGCAGTTCAGTTCGTAGAATCCTGTTGTACTGTTGGCCTGAAGTGTTGGCGGATCTGTATCTTGTGTTATTGTAATAGCTGCCGATGCCGTACAACCATTGCGAGCCGTAACAGTTACTGAATAAAGACCTGCTTCAGTAATGTATTGTTCGGCGCCACCGCCCCACAGAGAATTGTCCCATGAATATATATAACCACCTTGAGCTATAATATGTATGTTAGTAACATTACAATTGATTTGATCTTCTCCTGTAATATTGTTTATAGCCACTGCTGGTGGTTCTGTATTGATACCGATTTCCACAGATGTTGTTGCTGTACAACCATTAGTACCGGTTGCTTCAACAACATATGTACCTGGAGTAGTAACTGCAATTTCGGAAGTTGTCTGTCCACCTGGAGTCCACAGGTATGATACGCCACCGGTTGCATTGAGTATCAACGACGGGTGTGCGCAATCGATTATATATATTCCATTAGCGCTCAAGATTGATGGTCTTGGAGGATTATGATCTTCGGTGATTACAACGTTTGCTGTACTTTCACAACCATTATTTGCAGTTGCACTTACCGTATAAGTGCCAGGAGTTGTAAATGTATTGGCAGCCACATCGACGCCATTAGACCACAGATATGATACAATAGGAACAGAACCTGCCTGAACAGCTGTTACATTAACCAAAGCATGGTTACAATTGATTTCGTTGAAACCGCTCTCATTTGTTATCGTCACTGTTGGAGGAACAATATTTTCAGTTATGGAGAATGGTTTCGAATTTGTACAACCATTATCACCAGTTGCTGTTACATAATAAGTACCGATTGCATCGAATCTATTATTTGCAGTACTTGGCGATGATCCGCCAGACCACTGGTAGCTAGCTCCTGTTCCAGTTGCTGTTACTTCGATGTAAGTTACATCACAAGTAAGAACGGTAGTTCCTGTAACATTTATGAAATCGATATTTGGACGGTTAACACTTTCGTCAATTATAATCTGAGCAGTTGCCGTACAACCGTTTGTAGCAGTTGCAGTGACGACGTACGTACCAATTGTTACAAGTGTATTATTTGCCGACATCTGTGTTGTACCCTGCGACCACTGGTAGTTATCAACGGTTGCAGAACCCACTGCTGTAACAGAGATCTGGGTCAAATCACATGTCAATGTATTTGTTCCGGTATTATTTGTTATTGACACGGTTGGAGGTACAATATCTTGGCCAATAGTTATTGATGCAATGCTTTCGCATCCATTAGGAGCAGTTGCTGTTACATAATATGTACCAGGAGCAGTAAAGGCATTACCAGTACCAGTAGTATTTTCACCTCCAGCAGACCATACATAAACATCGGCATCACTATCATCTTCAACCGAAACAGAAATAGAACGGATGTCACATGTTAGTATATCTGTACCTGTATTATTCAATAGGCTTACATTTGGAGTAGATATGTTCTGGTAAATAGTTATCTGATCTGTATTGCTACAGCCATTGTCACCAGAAGCTATAAGTGTATATACACCCGGAGTTGTCACATCCAAAGAACCAGAAGCCCACGACAACGAACCTGTACCAGAACCGGTCAAAGTTATTGTTGGGTTATTACATGTCAACATAGTATCGGTAGCAGTGATACCGACATCAGGCAAATCGACATTCTGTAAAATTTCAAAATCTGCAGAAGCCGTACATCCATTAGGACCTGTTGCTACAACTGTATATGTACCAGGAGTACTTACCGTACGTGTTGTCCAGTCGAAAGTTGTACCTGGAGTTTGTGTTTGTGCAGTCAACGCAATAGATCTAACATCGCAAGTAAGAGTGTTAGTCGGTGCAACAATCGATACGTTTGGCAAATCATAGTCCGGATTAATAGTATATAATGTTTCTGCCGTACATCCGTTTGTACCCGTACCTGTTACATAATATGTACCAGGGGTGGTAACACTGAGAGTTGTACCTGCCGAAGAGTTTGCATCGCTCCAGATATAAGTTCTTGCGCCACTTGCTGTCAATGTTACATTCTGGATTCTACACGACAAAATATCACCGCTAGAAGTAATACCAACAGTCGGTGCGGCCTTATCGATGCCTATGTAAATACTTGCCGTAGCGGAACAACCATTGGCTGCAGTTGCAACAACCTCATATGTATCTTCATGGTCGACGGTTTGTGTAGTCCACGAAAGAGTTCCAGTTCCATATGCAGTAAGAGTTATTTCCGGATTTGCACATGTTAATATCGTTGTTGCCGGGTTATTGATACCTACAGTTGGCAAAGCAACATCTCTGGTTATTTCGATAGAAGCAGAATTTTCACATCCGTTAGGACCAGTTGCAACCACGGTATATGTACCTGGAGTTGTAACTGTTTGTGATGACCAATCGAATGTTGTTCCTAGAGTTGTCGAAGTTACATTAAGGGCAATAGACTGAACGTCACAAGTAAGAATTCTAGTAGCTGGCTCGGTTATTGCAACCTGTGGCTGTGTAACATCATTGTCAATTGCGATTGTAGTAGTTGCCGAGCAAGAGTTTGCATCGGTAACAGTTACAGTATATGTTCCTGTTGTACTAATCGTATTTGCAGCCACATTTATATTATTTGACCATGCGTAAGAAGTTCCGCCTGTTGCGGTCAGAGATATAGAAGTCACATCACATGTCATTGTTTGTGTTCCAGTATTGTTTGTAATACCTGGGGTTGGCAACGGATTAACAACAACATCGACATCGGCGTAAACCACATAATCGTTACCATCATTACATGAACTTGTAGTAAGCTTTACCTGATAATTATAAGTACCTTGAGCTGTCGGAGTTACAGTAATACGTGCTCCAGTAGAATTAGCTGGCAAGCCAGAATTTTCTGATGGGTTTGCTGTCCATTCCAGTGTATATCCGCTTCCTGCATTCGAAACAGCAGCCTGCAAGATTGTATTCTTACCCAAGCATATAGGCGAGGTTGCTGTTGCGCTTACTTCTGGAGTATCACCTATTGCGACGGTTACTTCGTTGTATGCAGTACATCCGTTTTCATCGGTTGCCAAAACGTAATACATCGTCGAACTTGTCAAGTTTGGTGTTACAAGTGTTTCTGCTGTAGAGTTGTCCGACCAAAGGTAAGTAAATGTACCCAAACCGTCGTCGGCATGAGCAGTAAGAGTTGTACTAGTATTGTCGCAGATAGAAAGCTGACCGACAATAGCTACTGTAGGATGAGTCGGCTCATCCCCTATTGTAACATTATATTCTGAGTAACAGTTATCCGAAGTCGATTCGCTCGAGACTCTTACAACATAATCGCCAGGAGTTAAGCCGTCAAATACCACATTGGCACCTGTCGAAGTAAGGGTTTCTCCATTAGCAAATATCGTATAAGTTCCACCTGTAAGCGCACCTGAGAAGTTGCCTACGGTTATTGTACCGTTGTATGGAACTTCACACTTTGTATTAGGAGTTACGCTAACTTCGGCTTCCGGTATATCCGATACAATTATCGACTGTTCCACATTTGCAGTACATCCGTTTGCATCGGAAACGGTCAACGCATATGTAATATTCGTGCTACCTGGAGTAACTGTCGGATTCACCTCTATTGACGAACCTGTAGTTGTTGCGGGCATACCCGAAGTGATAGTATATGTTGCATTGCTCGATGTTTCGCAAGTCCATGCGTACGATTGGAAAGATGCTGGATTAGAAGTCAAAGTTGCTGTCGAGCCATTGCAAATCTGAGTTGCTGTCGAAGTAATTCCAACAGTAGGATTGTCGAATACCTTTATAGAAACAGGCAATTCTACATTAGTACAAGTTCCAGCAGCACCAGTTGTAACCACAGAGAAGTTAAAATCACCTGTTTCGGTTGGAGTTCCGCTCAGAGTCATTGTATTTGTACCATAAGAAATTGATACGCCTGCAGGCATTGTTCCGCTTATAACTGCGCTTGTTGCACCGCCACCATATGTGAACACAAGATCAGTCATTGCATTACCGAAGCAGAAATTCTGGTTGTCGTTACCTGTAGCAATAAGCTCTGGCATTCTATTAACGACAATAGTACCAGTCATTGTTTCCGACTTACAAGGATCGACAGATCCTGTAGTTGTAACTGCATATAAGAATGTTCCTGTTTCTGTCGGTGTACCCGAAATAATAACAGTTTGTGCAACCGTATTTACAGAAGCGGTAACACCGTTTGGTAATGCATTATTAAGAGCGACGAGGTCAACACTTGTAGCTCCACCACCGAATGTATATTCAATATCTTCGAAATCGCCTGGCAAACATATCGACTGATCGTCGGTACCTGCTGCAGAGGTAAGTTCGAGAGTTGCATTTTCGGATACTCTAATAATACCCGTCAATGAGATGTTTTCGCATGGGCTTACTGCACCTGTTGTCGTAACTGTATAGGTATATGAACCGGCTTCATCGGTAGGATTACCAGAGATTGTCACCGTTGTACCAGATACAGAATAAGTAACACCTAAAGGCAAGCCTGTTACATTTGCACCTGTTGCAGAACCACCAAAGGTGTACTGGATATTTCCAGACCACGGAACTTCACGGCAAAGGTCTACATCGGAAGATGCAGATGCAAGGTCCAACTGAGCTTGTTCGTTTACCGTAATGGTTGCGGACAAGGTTCTATCCTCGCAAGGAGCATTTACTCCAGTAGTAACTACTGTAATAGTTCCTGATGCAGTTGGTGTACCACTAATAGTAAGAGTATGGTCAGTAGTATTTAGGCTCTGCGTCAAACCGGCAGGCATAGTTGCATTAGCACCAGTTGCGCCACCGCCATAAGCATATACCAACGATTCAATTGCAGAACCTGCACATACTGTCTGGTTATTGCTTCCCGATCTCAGTACGAGTGTAGGCGATTCGTTGACAGTGATTGTACGTGACAATGATTCGTTTTCACATGGAGAAACAGCACCAGTTGTAGTAACAACATATGGGAATGTACCCGACGCTGTTGGTGTTCCTGATATTACAACAGTGCTACCGACAATATTGAATTCCATACCTGCTGGAAGACCGGTAACATCGGCACCATTTGCACCGCCTCCGAATGTGAAGACTATATTGCTTGTTGGTGCTATGTTAGCACACAAAGTTTCGCTTCCCGAAGTATATTCCAATGTCGGCAATGGATTTACGGTAATATCCATTGTTGTAGTAGTTGCACATTGTCCAGGATTTGGAGTAAACGTGTACCTATTGGTTTCGTTAGTTATTCGAGGTGACCATGTACCTGATATTCCATTTGTCGAAGTAGTTGGCAAGGCGGCCACAGTAGTACCTTCGCAGTATGGACCAGCCTGATCAAACTCAGGAACTATATTACCGACATTGACTACTATTGATCCCGAGAGATAAACTTCCTCGCAATGGAGAGCGTCACCGCTTTCTGTATATATAGTATAATTATATCTACCTGCTGTTGTAGGAGCGCCAGAGATAGTAGCTGTTGTTCCAGAAACCGTCAATGTTACTCCATCCGGCAAACCGAAAGCTGTTGCGCTGGATGCAGATCCACCTATTGTATATACGATATTTTCAATATCCATACCTTCGCATACCTCCTGATCGTTTGCTCCAGAAGTAAGAACAATAGTTGGTTCAACTACATTAAATGTCAAAGGAACAACAGTTTCGCAACCATATCTGTCGTGAAGTGTGATATTGCATGTAGATGGCATTGTAGAACCTGATTCAGGAGTAATAACAACGTCGTTACCACTTACAGCAACCATAGAACCGCAGTCTACAGTTACGCTTTCGAGACCTACTGTATAAGACCAGTCGTTTGGAAGCAATGCTGGATCAAGAGCAAGTTCCCAATTGAAGATATATCCGTTATCCTTTGCCCAGCTATCACATACCGAAATTGTCCATGTACCATTGAGAGGACATCCGATAAAGTTGGAGAAGCTATTGAACGGCTGATATATATGAGTACCTGCTTCTACATCCGAAGGAATAACATGATGAAGAGTATTCGTCGAAGCTGTTCCGTTGTTGTATAAAGTTGTACTAGAACTCATATTTGCGACATCGTATACATAGCCGACGGTATTATAGTTGGAGTTGCTTGTCCATGCATAGTCGTAACCAATACCTGCAAGATTGTGAGCATCGTCGCCATCGCATATCTGGGAGGTTGAAAGGTTTGCACCATCAACGACATCATAGATATCCGGTTCACCGAAATATATACGGTTATATGCGCCCAAATCTGCATACGAAGAAGCGACGCCACTGCCACCATGTACATTGTTGATAAAATATTGTGCTGCAGACTGCGACGGGAATGAATATGCATTGCTTGAAGTTGTGTTATCAAATGTAAGCCATACGAATAATGTATAGGAACCACTGGTAAATGCTATTGCATAGTAACTGCCGCCACCTATACTATATATAGCATACGTATTTCCTGTATAATATAATGCAAGGTAATTCTCTATAAAATCGTTTGCATCTTCAGCACTTCCAAACGATGCCAGGTAATATGTATTACCGTCATCACTATAATAATAAGAATCGTTCTGGCTCTGGTAAGCAGTTCTTCCCAACATATGCAGACCTGTGTACCAGTTAGTTGCCGACGAACCAATATGCCAACGTGTAGTGGTTTCCCTATCTGGCCATGTGTAGGTATATGGATCAATTGCCTGTGAGTTATACATCGAATGATTTGAAGTATCGGTAGAATACAAGTCCTGCAATATTACAGCCGAACGTCCCGACGGGCAAGTAAGTTTTATCTGGATATCACCGATAAACGAGTGTTCCATGTTTATCCTCAGGTATTCGATTGCATCTACGTTCTGGACTGTTGCACCATCTTCGTAGTCGTAGAAAGTAACACTGGATGTATAGCACTGGTCGGTACAATTAGGACCGTCGGGGATAAAAGTTTCACCAGCTCTACCCAAAGTCGATTCGATATCGTATGTAGTATCTGTTACAACTATAGCAGAACCTGCCCCGCCAATAGTTACAGTTCCTGTATTTCCGACACAAATTGTTCCTGCGTCAACCGAAGTTGCATCGGTTTGCGGACCAGCCGACACACGGATACGTGCATGGGCTACGGTTCGGCACTGGCCTTCAGCCACCGTGAGGGAAACATCGTAACCCTGTTCTGCTGTTGGTGTGTACGAAACCGACTGTCCTGTAAGTATTCTTGGAGCAATGCCATGGTGAGGATTAACACTCCAAGTCCACGACGGACTAGTATATCCGGTCTGAGTTGCAGACATATTTACACCAGAATTAAGACATACATTATAATAATATATATCGCCAACCTGTTCGCTGTATCCACTGAGTGTAACGGTTGCATCCGGGCAGTTGATTTCGCAAGTAGGAGCATCGATATAAGCAATCTTGCTACAATTTACAGAAGATGTCGAGAAGGCTGCCGTTATCGTATGTTCCTGTCCATCGCCAGTAAGACCTTCGAGAGAATATGACAAAGGACTTGTGAACGGCGGATAAAAAGTTTCACTAATTGCTCCGTCGGAAACTATAAGTGTACCATCGCTCGGAGCATCGGTAAAGTATATATTACCACTTACAGAGAATGTCTGGTTGCCATTACAATCTCCAACATTAGTTGTAACATTAGTAATTGCACAGTCGTTTACAATGGTACAGTCGGAACGACCTGCCCCTGCACTACTAATATTGGACTGTTCAAACGTAATGTTACCTGTACATCCAGCATAATTGGCGATAACTACAATATATATTTCGCCGACCTGTGCATTTGGAATTTGCAGATATTCATCTTCGGAACTTGAACCTCCATAATCTACAAGATTTCCGCAAGGTACAGCCAATGCGAACGTTCCATTAATCGGAGTTCCAACAGATGTTGTTGACGATGTCGGCGTAGTGCCATTATACGATGCACCATAATACTCCGCCATACTATTTCCGGAATAATATGAGTAGTCCGTGCCGTTTGTCAAGTCGTTCTCGCGGTCACATGTAACATTGTCAAATGGACCCCAGCAGCCAAAATCGACATCACCGCATGATGAATGAATTGTCATATTTATAGGACCGGGTTCGGAAATTCGCAAGAACCACCAAGTAGGATTACGAGTAAGGTAGCTTCCTATTCCACCTATAGAGTCGGTTCCAGTTGCACTAATTGCCAAATTATATGCTGCATCGGCTTCGTTTGATGCACAGAATGCCATTGCATTTTCACAATCTGAAGAACCAGTGATAGATGGTGGCACTGTACTATACTGAGCATATAGTGTAACATTCGTACATGCCATATCTACGGTAGCTCCTGCTGCATAAGATGCTCCAGAACCATCGATGGCTGTATTCCAACCTATGAAATATTTACCCGAACAAGTCGGAGTTGTAGATGTTACTATTGCAGAAGTTCCAGTTACGCTTGCCGGAGCTGCACTTGCCGTACCACTACAATTTGCAGTTGTATTATAAGTAAGAGTGTGTGCTGTTCCAGACACATCAACATTAACCGTGTAAGAACCCGATGCCTGGCAATGTCCATTATAAGTAGCAACGGTTGCTGTTATTACTGTAGTACCTGACGATATAGGAGTAACAACGCCGGCCGAAGATACTGTTGCCACCATCGGATTCGACGAGGTATATGTAATTGCTCCACCTTGTACCGGAGAAATAGTAGGAGTCTGAGATATATTTGAACAACTTGTAAGGTTGTAGGTTTGCTGTGCAAATGTTAGAGTACGTGGTGTACAATTCTCAATACAGAACTTAACATTGGGACGATTTGCCGACAAAGTTCCTGATGGTGGATTTGAAGGATCTGGATCACTTGAATCGCTATAATTGTACAAAGTGACATTATCTGTACCAGATGTATAATAAAATGTGTATGACGAACCGTCATATGCATTAGAGTTATCGTCTATTGCAACGACAAGATTGCTTGTACCATCGAAATAGAACGGATGATCCAGAGTATAAGTATTCCATCCCTGAGTACAATTTAGCGGACCGGAATATACCAACGTCAATTGGGAAAGAGGAATCCAGCTTGTTGCTGAAGCAAAAGTCGAATTAGATGTCAACCCCATATATATATTAACATTAGTCTTGTCAGTCATTGCTGTGGTATAGCAATACTGGAAAGCTATTGATGTTATATCGCCACCTGCTGAATAATCAGGCAACGGGAATATATACTGGTAATATCCATAATGGTAAAAATTATTAACCGGGCCATAGGTATAGCCACATGATGACCCTTCTCCTATTACCGGGCATCCATCGGATACGTTTACTGCAAAGGTCAATGACCTAGAGCAGTAATCAGGATTATTAGGAGTATATGTAATAGTAATAGTTGCGGATCCTGTAGATACGCCAGTTACCACACCGCTAGAATTAACATTTGCCACTCCAGTAGCTGATGAAGTATAAGAAACTGTACCAGCCGGAGACAGACTATTCGTCAGCAAAGTGCTAAGATTCAATGTTTGTCCAAGCATTACGACAGCAGAAGACTGTGACAACGAAAAAGTGCCCGTCAGCTGAGTACAATCGTCTATACAGAATTTAACATTCGGACGCTGAGCTGTTGCGGTTCCTGATGAAGTTGCGACATTGCTACCATTTAATGTAACAGAACTCGAACTAGTATAGTATGCAACCATACCGGTACTAGACGTATAGTAGAAATCTGGATACGATACCGCTCCAGAAGTACTTGATGTACGACGGAATGCCAATACAATATTGCTGGAACCATCCCATACAAAGTTAGCGCCACTGACATCTATTGTATTCCACCCTGTTGTAAAACTTATTGTTCCAGCATATGCAAGTGTCAGGCCTGCATCTGTAATCCACGATGTCGGCACTGTAGACTGACTCGTCTGTCCAATATACACCTCAAATGTCAATGAGCTGGCAGTTGTCTCTGCGTAGTTAAGAGCAATGCTCTCGAGCACACCAGGACGCACACCGGCAGCCAAAAGTTCAGAAGCCAAATATACCTGCTGTGTATACGCATACGAGTTTCCCCATGTATAAATACCGCCATAAATACCAGAAGAAGATGCTGTTTCAGTTGCTCCTATTACTGGACATGGATCTACATATCCACATCCTGTTATATAAGCCTTCCATCCAGTATTATTTTGGGATTGATTAGAATGCCATACTACAGTCATTGTACCGCTAACAGCCGTAACACCTGCAGGAACGGTTGTTCCGCTCGCATTTTGAATCAACACAATTCCTGTCGTCGCATTACCATCGTATACTGTAAGATAATCCTGGGTTGACTGAGTTGCAAACGATTCAAACGTAATGGTTATTGCTCCATTTGAGGTAAATGTTGCGGTATAATCCTGGCTATTACCATAATTTCCTGAAGCGCCTCCCGAGTCGTAGAAGCAATACGTTGTATTACAGTTTATTGTCCTTGACAAATTACTTGACAAAGTAATTGTCTCGTCACATGTTGGCTGCGTGTATATCAATTTGATATTATCAATTGCTGCAGGATAACCGGCACCTACAGATCCATCATTCTTCCATGCAAAAAATAGTCTTTTTGTCTGTCCTGAATATGTAGCAGCATCCAAGGTTGTCGAGAAAGTCCTCCATGGAACATTAGACGCTGTTGTCGTCATATACGCGCTGCCGTTATAATCGTTGAAATACGTATTGTTGGACGTTCGCAAAGTATTAACAAACGCCACAGCGCCTGTCGGTGCCGTTAAAGTTGTTCCTGCGGTAACAGTACTGGTTGTTGGACCTAAATATGCGCTGAAGAAATCCAACGACGATTCGCCATAACACTTCCAGTCAAACGAGAACGTAAAATCATTGGTTGTCACAGGAAATGTTATATCCATATAAGCCCAAACAACTGAACTAGAAGATATTGTATACGCATAGTCCTGTGTAGTTCCTGTCTGAAGACCGCCAGTACCATTGGTAACATACAAAGAATAAGTGCCCCCATTCTGGGCATTTGTATTCTTGCTTATACACCATTTGTTAGTGACTGATCCATTTACAAAGGTCCACGAACTTCTATCCGCACCTTCAAAATTATAGTTTACTGTTGTCTGAGCAAAAATATCCCCACAACACAACAGCATGACAAGACAGCATGCTGCAATAAAGTGCTTCTGCATTAGCATAACTTTGCTTTTTAATATATGGTATAAGTTTCTCATAATCGCAACAATTATTTCGTATTAACATTATCGGTTGGCTTTTGCGTACTAGACTTCTGCGGTCTTTCTACTGGCACTGCAGTATACGAACCTGGAGCCACCTCACTATTATCTTCTTTTATTGTATATTGTGCCGGCGTAGTTTTTGGCTTGACATCATCGAACTCTTTCCACTCTGGGAAATCACCCATCACCAGCCTATACTCATTCAGAGCATCGTTTACCATATCTACAACCATATCTGGCTCTATTGCAGCCTTGGCATCATACATGAATGTCTTGCCATCCTTATAAACGATAACTCTACTTACATCAGGATGCTCCAAAACCTTCTTGCTTACGAAATCTCGCACCTCTTCCGAATTCGGAAAACCTTTCACCTCGATATAGGTGATACGTGTACCTCCGTCGTAAAACTTTGTTACTTCGCTATTCTCTGCCAGCTTAACTTGCGAGAATGCAGATGCACTCAACGTAAACAACACCACACTAACTAATACTCTTAATAAATATCTGTTCATACTCTACTATATTTATTTTCAACTATAAACCTAACAATCTACTATATACTCTACACTTTGAGGCAATCAAGAAAAATCTACCCAAAATGACGTACCAAATTTACACAAAAAAAATTAATTGCAAAAAAAAATTTAAAAATTTTTAAAGAATTTTTAAATGGTCATTAGGTAAATAAAAGGTTTTAAAGTCATTATGACAAAAAAAATGATAGCCGACGTTTGCGCCGGCTATCATTTTCTTTGTGCGACTATAATCTTATTTTATTCCACTACAAACTTCTCTACCCAAACCTTGCCTTCTGAAATAAATCTAGCAAAGTATACACCAGGTGTCAGATTGTAGAAAAATTCCGCAGTCGAGCCTTCGTCGACATATATGTCGCGAACATCGACAAGTGCTCCGCCGGCATCAACCAGCTGGAATACAACCTCGCCGCTGATTCCAGCAAAGTCGACACTGAAATGTCCGTCGTTCGGATTTGGATAGAGCGACACATTCATATCGGCAACCTCATCGACTGCAACATTGATATGCCTGAACGTAACCTCGAGAACATGGTTTTCGGTAACATTATTAAATGTGTACATGTTGTTGCTATATATTACATTCATGCCATCGACGCGTACACTGTCGACCTCGTAGCCAACATTAGGAACAAAGCGGAACATCTTCGATTCGCCAGGCTGAACCTCGACAACTCCCGACGGAGTAATACGTCCATGTTCTCCAACCACAGTTGTGATGAAGTATGCAAGTGTCCTGAATGATACTAAAATGTAATGGTCGCCAGTTACGTTCTCGAAGGTATACGAGTTGCCGTTTGTTGCGACAGTAGCTCCATCAACCACTACCCTTTCGACCATATATCCGTCTTCGGGTGTGAAGACAAACTCGATGCTTGAACCATGGGTTACATACAGCATGCCTTCGGGCGAGATGCTACCATATTCACTAGACATAGCCGTGATAGTCCACTGTGGCAGAGGCTCGAAGTTAACAACAACTTCCATGTCGGCAAGGACATTCTCAATAACATATCCGTTGCTATGAGTTGCTATGGTATCGCCATCGACAACGACCTCCGATACCCAGTAGCCTTCGTCTGGCAAGAATTGCAATTCTACATTGTCGCCTTCGTCAACCACGGTTTCACCAGCAGGACTTACAGAGCCGTTTTCGCCAGCAGTTGCTGTAACAGTGTGCTTGTAAACTTCGAACGAAGCCACAATAGTATGGTTGGCTGCAACATTCTCGAATGTGTATGATCCGGCAACATCTACCGACTCGCCATCGACAAGCAACGAAGAAATGTAGTAGTGCTCGTCTGGAACAATGTCGAATGTCTGGGCATCGCCTTCTACAACCCTTACATTACCGCTCGGCGAAATGCTTCCGTGCTCGCCTGCCGATGCCGAAATAGTGTATCTGGTTATATTCATCGGTGTGAACACTGCCACAATATTATGGCTGGCCGTAACATTTTCGAACGTATAGGTATTGCCTTCCAATTCTACAACATGGTTATCAATGAATACGTTGGAAAGTTCGTACTCGTTGTTAGGTGTCAGTATGTAAGTCTGGCTTTGTCCGTATTCAACAGTTGTTGTTCCACTTGGCGATATTGTTCCGCCGACTGCGTATGCAAATATATTATAGGTATAGATAGCAAAGTCGACATATACCTCGTGGTCGGCAGTAACATTGTTGAGAACATATACGCCATTTACCAGACCAGACATTGCGTCGTTGCCATCGACAGTAAACGAAGCTATGTAGTAGCCCTCATCGGGAACAACCTCAAACGAAATCGAGCCGCCGTTTACAACCTGAGATTCGCCTTCGGGGGTTATTGTTCCATGTTCGCCGCTAACTGCAGTAATCGTATAGTATACATTCTCTACGAAGTTCACATTAACGGTATGGTTAGATGTGATATTCTCGAATGTATATTCTCCGTTTACGATATCAGCACTAACATCAACACCATCAACGATGAAATCACCAATCATGAATCCTTCGTCGGGCAGGACATAAAGCGTAAGGCTTGTACCCTCCTCTGCCGATATGCTACCGTTAGGAGTAACAACACCATTTTCGGACGCAGAAACATTAATTGTGTAATATACTCTAGGAGCAAAGTTTGCATATACATTATGGTCGGCAGTTACGCTATCCAACGAGTAAATGAAGTTTCCTGCTTCGAGTTCTACAGCAACGCCATCAACTGAGAGCGAAACAAATCTATAACCCTCATCGGGAACAATGATAAACCTCTTTGTGTCGCCGGCTTCGACAACAAATTCGCCTTCCGGCTCAAGATGTCCGCCCTGACCCGAAGAAGCAACTACATGATAGCGTTCGGTAAAGGTAGCCACAATGCTGTGTTCATCGTAAACTTCGGCAAGAGTATATGCACCGTCCACAACATCGGCAGTAACATCCTCGCCATCGACGGTAAGCGAAACAAACTCGTTGTATTCGTCGGCGGTCATTACAAACTCGGCACTTTCGCCAGGAGCAACTTCGATAAGTCCGTTAGGAGTTATTGTTCCCCTACCTACAGCCGATGCTTCGAGAACATAGTTGGAAACTTCGACCTTGAAATCGTCAACATACAAACGATACCTATAAGCTTCCGACTCACATCTTATTCCAATTCTAACATGCATACCTGCAAAATCGGAAAGGTCAACTGGTCCGTATGTATGATATGCCTCGTTGTTTACAGTCAGCGAATCCAACTTAACCGAGTCGGCTCCATTTATGACATACACCGAGAATGATTCAGGATAATTGAAATTGCCGACCTTGTACTTGAACTCCATCTTAGAGTTTTGAACAATCCTCAACAGCGGAGAAACAAGATAGTCGTCGGCCTGATTTATACGAGAGAATGAATACATGGCTTCGCCATTTACTACATCCCAAGTCTTGTTATCATTGTTGTTGTCGTATATTCTCCAACAATCATCGGATAAGAAATCCTGTTCGTAAGGAAGCGACAACACACCGCAGACGGTTTTTCCCGTCCATTCTGTTGTCCCGCAATTCGACTGAATATATAGATAATAATTGGAATAAGCCTCCAAAGCTTCTATTACCGACCTGCCCCAACCTTCATCATTCCAATCAGGTTCAATTGTTCCATCAAACAAATCAGCGGTTTCTGTTTCAGGATCAATAGGCTGGGACGAAATCTTCAAGTTGTATGATTCTTCGTAATAATCCGAATAAACGAATATCACTGCAGAATCGTTATACGCCTCAAATTCTATACTTTCAGCAGACGGATTTTCGCAGTAGGTTTGGTCAATAGTAACTGACACTGTCCATGTCTTAGTTGTTACGCCATCCTCGGCTGTAACTACATACTCAACAGGTTCATCGAAATAGCGCCAAGTGCCAGATGGCACATCCACAGTAGCATTTTCCGAGATTGTGAATGTAGGAGCCAAATACATTTGTTGTTCTGGTCCTAAAACAACACTAACCGAAATGGTAGCATTATCAGAATCTATAACAGGTTCTTCAGTCTGCTCTTCAATTTCAAATGTGAGGATTTCGGCTTGGTTTGACAAAGTTCTCAATACGAAATTATCGATTGAGCATTCACGGTAGCCGTTAAGTGCGAAATCGAAACGTCCGATGCCATCGGTTTGCGGAACAGCAACACTGATTTGTGTCATTCCGTTGATTGCAGCATTCTGTATTGCAACAGATCTAAGGGTATCTATTTCGGTTTCATCCTTGATGAACAATACGAACAATGAATCGGGACGCGAAACATTGAGTCTCGACTGCAAAACGTCGAATTCCACCATATACCTTTCGTCGCCCGACATATTGAAGCGCGGTGAAATCAAGTGGGCATTGTTCTGGACACTTGCCGAAGCAATATGAGCCATGCCATTGATTATATCCCAAACATTGTTTCCATCGCTTACAGAAGTCCAGCAATCGATAGTTTCACCATCTTCGTCGAAGTTTTCAGAATATGGAATATCCATGATTGCGCATCCGGTAGTAGCTTCTATCGAAGCTTCATACAATTCGCTCTCCATACCTGCAGCGCAAACCGATTGTATCTGTGCGCTAATCTGGTAGGTAGTATTCGGAAGCAGTCCGTTTATTGTAATTGCAGGCACATCGACAGTTGCCTCAACCTCATCGCCGCCATTGAGCGAATAGTTGATTGTCCAGTTTCCTGTAATCGCATTATCGTCGGACCAAGTAAGTACCACATTGTCGTCGCCCGACGACTGAAGTACTAGGCTGCTAGGCGGCAGACAATCGACGGTCTTGTCGATGACAAGATTATCAACGTAAACGCCGCCGGCATTATTTGACTTACCGACGAGTATCACATAGTTGAGTCCGGTTCTGTTTCTTGCTATAAAATTATAGGTGTACCAACCTGGAGCATCTTCCGCTGCAATAGTACCACTCGAATGCTGGTAGTTCTTGGAGACATAGCCGAGCATCTGTGGATTTCCGTTTACAATGTCGGGCGAAGAGTTGACCCAAACCTCAACGCCTTCGTCAAACGAAGCTACGGAAACCGACGAGCGGTAAATATCAAGGCTTATGCTGTAACCGTTGAGGTTGTCGGCAAAGATCATTCCAGTAGTAACCAAATTGTGAACCGAACCAGCCTTTGTGTCGGCGAGCATAGCCTTTGTAGTTGCATTGCCGCCAACAGTTGCCGACGCGCTCATCCATGCACCGTTGGCATAACCTACGCCCATACCCGAACCTGCAGCAGTTCTCTCCTGCGACCAGCACAATGGCGGGAATGTTCCAGAACCAAAGTCTTCGGTATATGGGTAGGTTCTAACAATAAAGCACATGGTTGTGAATGTATATTCGGCATAGCCGGAATAGTCGCCGTCGCAAACTGAGCGGACCCTTACATTGTATGTGGTCGAGTACTGCAGGTCGGTTAAGTTGACAGAATTTTCATTGACAATCATTGTACTGTATTCAGTTTCAGATGACAACTTGTAGCCGAACTCCCACTGAGTCATGTTGAAGCCGTTCCACGAGATGGTTGCTTCGTTGTCCATAATTACATCAGCAGTCAAAGCTTCGGGAGTTTGGCAAGATGCGATGGTTGAAGCAGAAATCAAAGTCCACTCGCTATTGCCGTTTGCACCAGCACAATTTGCACGTACATAAATGTCATAGAGAGTCGATTCGGTGAGACCGGTAATTTCGCAGTGCGGTGCACTTACATTCACAAGCGAACCTTCAGTCTCAACGTCGAAGCCCGAAAGACCATATTTTACTGTCCATGTATCGCCAATATTATCCGATGACCATGCCACATCGAGTTCATCCTGCAAGCGGGTGACATCGAGATCTTCCACAACATAGCAGTATGGCTGTTCCTGAATCTGGATTTCGTACGATACATCATCATTATTGCTATCAATAATCACAAAGTAGGAACCAGGACGGCAATCGATAGTGAATGAAGCATCGCTAGCATCCACGTTTGAAGCAACCTTATCCGAGTAACGAGTACCGCAAGTATTCATTACAAATACACTGAAGTTTCCGCTATACGACTGAGTACTTACAACAAGCATCTTTCTGTTCTCGACATCGATTCTATATACGACATCATTTCCAGGAAGAGTCATCTGATTGCTTGGCGAATCGGAGAAATAAGTATTGAGCATATTCATCATGCCCTCTGTTGAAGACGTATGAACGTACGGCAAGTCGTTCTCGGCATCAACAATATAAGGATTTGTGCAATCAACACCCAGCGGAGTATCATAGTATGAAACATTTATTGTCCATAACTTTGTTGTGATTCCGTCCTCGGCGGTAACAGCAAACACAACCGGTTCGGAGAAATCGTATGCACGACCGACAACCTGGTCGATGCTTGCCAAATCCGAAATTTCAATTGTAGGAACAAGAGAAGAGATGTCGTACATACGGCTTATTGTAGCGTTGACAGTTGCATTCTCGGAATCTATAGTAACGTCAACCAAGCCCTCTGTCCAGAACGACAATATCTCGGCATCGACAAGAGCCACATTCCTTGAAACAACCACCGTCCATTCCTGAGCATCGCCCGACTCGGCAGTTACAGTATATACGAACGGATTATTGAGGTTTACAGTTGCTCCGCTTGCCGGACTAATTGTTGCATAATCGGAAATCGTGATTGTCGGACGTACAGCACGCAAATTCATTGAATAAGGCACTAAGCATGTAACGGTATGGCTCTCAGTATCGATCTGCACATTTTCGGCACCATCGAAATTGAACGAAAGAATATCGTTTTCCTCTGATATCCAGACAATTGTAATATCATCTACAGCACCTGGAGGATTGCCTCCCATAGAATTATCGTTCTTCCAGTAATATACCAGATTGTAAAGTCCAGGTTCGTTTATCCTTACAACATTCGATACATGTGCCCAATCCTCGACAGTACAGAAATTGGCACCACCTTCAAGCGACATACAACCGCTAGGAAGTGAAGAGGATGAGTTTACATCGAAACCGATACCAATATTACCCGACAAATTTATGTCGGCAGGTGCGAGGAAAACTCGCATATAATCGTAATTCCATTCGCCATTGGCCCTCCAATCAAACGACGCCTTAATCAATCCTGCCCTATCGATATATATCGGGCAATATGCATAAGCATAAGTGGTACTACCAACATTATACTCATTAGCATTACCATCATTTGTAATATACAACGACTGGCTTCCATTTGTCGAAGTTGCCGAACCTATAGTCCACCAATTGTAACCATCAGGTTGGGAATACCATCCATAAATAACGTTAGAATCGAAATCCTCGTGATAAGGAATTGTGAAGTATTCTGGAGTTTCGAAATAGTAATCGTACCATTCGCTATTATCGAAGCTACTGCATACAGATGAGATGTAAACATGATATCCTTGACCAGGAGTAAGTCCATCGGCGTAGTATCTGGTTTCATCAATTAATTCGTATGCACTTGCATTGAGTTCTTCTTCCGACATTTCGGTTTGCGACAAGATAACGTGGAAGTTGTTGTATGAAAATGGCTGCGACCAGAAAACAGCAGCTTCATCTCCATTTATATATGCATTTACAATACCATTAATAGTCTCACATGGAGGCAAGGTTGTAAAGCTTACGCTGCCAGACCAGGGGCTTTGTTCCGACTCGGAGCAATAAGTGCGGACATATACATAATATGTAGTACTTGCCACAAGGTTCTGAGCAGTATACGATGGCGACGAAACCAAAACAGGAGTTTCGGTAGCCGAAGCAGCATTGCTTGAACGCGAAACAAGCACCTCCCACTGCGAACCGTCGAGGTAAGTCCACGAAACCGTGGCATCTTCGCGGCGTACTTCGTCTACAGAAATATTGCCGACGAATATGCAGTCGGACACATGGGTAACGCTTATGTTATCGACAGCTGCCGACAAACGGGAACCATTCCAAGCATTGTTACCCCAGAAATATACAAGGTAGTAATCACCTGGCTCGCTAATAGTTACGTCCTTGTTGCTTCTCAACCAACCTGTATCTGCACCAGAATTGAAGAATGCGCTCTGCACTGGATATGGAGTACCCATTTCAATCCATCCTTCGGGTGTAGTTATAGACATCGCGATTGCACTTATGCCATTAAGATTGCCTGCAGTAAGATTTGGATTCAGGCTGGTTGGAATCAAGAAAGTACGCATGTGAGCATTAACGCCATGTCCTTCACCAGTCCAGTCGTACGATAAGTTTATAAGACATGGATGGTCGATATTCAAGCGGCAGTATGCATACGAAAATGAATGATAAGATTCGCTATACATATATGTTGCACCATAATCGGGTGAAATATACATCGACATCGGACTTTCGTCAGCGATAGCAGAACCAAGGAACC
Organism: Bacteroidales bacterium; assembly: GCA_017617125.1. GTDB lineage: Bacteria > Bacteroidota > Bacteroidia > Bacteroidales > ML635J-15 > Bact-19. Next base: position 20,726 of record JAFZWY010000052.1, on the reverse strand, counting down.
AACCATTACCGTTATTGCTGGTTATCCAGTTTTGTGCAACACCGTCGTCGAAATTCTCATAATATGGCAACGGCATAGCTTCCTGCTCAGGGGTTGTGAATTCGAGATGTACCCAATCGCTCATATCGCCGTCGTAACAATCTACGGCAACGTATTCGTGGTAGGTTGTTCCGGGAGTCAAATCGTTGAGATTCCAATATCGGTCACTTGTAGTCTGATACGAAGCAACTGCAAGTTGTTCAGCTGTCAGTGCTGTTTCGGAGAATATAGTATAATAATTTGCTCTATTGTATGGATGCAACCATCTTATCTTAGCCGAAGTAGGTGTAACGACAGCATTCAAATCATACACAGGCTCGCAAGGAGGCATTGTAGTAAACGAAGCGCCCCATTTCCATGTACTTTGGCTCGATTCGGAACAATATGAACGGACATACACATTATAATGTGTATTCATTTCGAGATTGCTTATAGTTGCTGTCGTATCATCGACAAGCATTGGTGTTTCGGTAGCCTCCTCGGGAGAATCGGCAGTTGTTGCAAGCACCTGCCACTGCGAAGCATCTTCGTCAACATTTGTCCACGATACAGCACACCAAGTTTTACCATAATCATCCAAATGTACATATTGAACAGGAATACATGCTGGCAATGTTGTAAAGGTTCCACCCGAAACCCATTCGCTCTGGTTGGTAGAAGAACAATATGTACGTACATATATAGAATATTGTGTACCCGGTATCAAGCCTTCGATTGTAGGATTAAGATTATCGACAAGTACTGGAGTTTCGGTAGCTTCTTCTGGAGAGTCGGCCGTTGTTGCAAGTACCTGCCATTGAGATTCATCGGTAACTCTTTCCCACGATAAGGTTGCAGTTGTCTTGCCAAAGCTATCCAGCGAAACGTTTTGTGGATATATGCAAGTAGAAACAACCTCGACGCTAAGGTTATCTACAGCGGCAGGTCTTCCTGTAGAATAAGTTCTATTAAACAACACAAAATAATAATCATCAGGTTCTGACAATACCAAATTTTTGGAATTTCTTACCCACGAATTAGCTCCCCACATCAACCCATCAGAAACGCCTTCCGAGACATCAATCCACCCATCAGGCGTAGCTGTGCTAGTACCATTCATACCATTAGCATTACTAACATTAGTTCCACCATATATATGTGGACCTACAGATGAGGGTATCATAAAAGCACGGAGAGCACCAGCGCCATTAGAACTACCTTGACAATTCCAATCGAAGGAAACATTTATAACGCAAGGCTGATCTACATGCAGACGACAATATGCATACACATACGATGTTCCAGAAACCGTAGCCCAACCCACATCAGAATAACTTAAGCTTGTAACATACAATGATTTATCACTATCCTTACCAACCGCTGCACCAAAAAACCAACAGTTGTTACTAGTACCATTTGCAAGATGCCAATTTTCGACAATATCACCCTCAAAATCCTGATAGTATGGCAAAGGCATAACCTCATCGGTTGGAGTTGTAAACGGGAAATGAGTCCAGTCGCTATAATCACCCTCAACGCATACAGCTCTTAAATACAAATGATATGTCTGTCCTCCAATTAGTCCGGAATAATTATGTCTTTTGCAGTTTCTAGAAATATACTCTGACGAAGTCAAAGCATTCAATTCTGCCTCTGACATTTCCACTTCCGACAAGTACAAGTGATACATTTGAGATATCGAATGTAGATAATCATGTTTCCATGTTAAGTTTACCTCATTAGAATTAACTACAGCAGAAATATTGGTTGGCGGCACACATGGCGGATAGGTTTTGAAAGAACTGCTTCTCACCCACTCGCTCTGAGCCGATTCGGAACAATATGCACGAACATACACATAGTATGTTGTGTTCGTTTCGAGATTATCGATAGTTGCAGGATTTGTACTTACAAGTACAGGATCTTCTGTTGCATTAGTAGCATTTGTAGCTGTTGATACCAGCACCTGCCACTGTGTAGCATCCGAGTCAATATTTGTCCACGATGCAGTAACCCAAGTTTTACCATAGCTATCAACAGTTACATCCATCACATCAATACATGCTGGCGAAGTAGTAAAGGTTCCTACCGAAAGCCATTCGCTCTGGTCGGTAGCAGAACAATAGGTTCGTGCATATACCGAATATTGCGTACCAGGAGTCAAACCTTCGATTGTAGGGTTAAGGTTATCGACAATATGCGAAGATTCGGTTGCATTCTCTATGCTTGAAGCTGTCGTTACCAGCACCTCCCACTGCGAAGCATCGGGATCTTCGTTCTCCAAAAACATTTCGATAGTGGTCTTTGTAATTACACCAAAGTTGACACCACTTAGCGGTATGCACGAAGGCAATGTTGTAAAGTCGGTGCTATACCATACGCCCTTGCTCGACTCAGAGCAAACGCCACGTACATATAAATAATAATGAGTATCAGGCTCCAGTCCGGAAAGTTCATAATAATCTGTGTTCACAGTTATTGGCGTTTCGGTTGCCTCGTCGGGATTGCTTGCAGTAGTAACCAACATCTCGTAGTGCGATACGCTTCCGCTACCGCCACCCCAATAAGCATAGGCCGTAGTCTTGCCTTCATCGGAAACATCTACATCGGTACTATATATACAAGTAGTAGCAACCGAAACACTCAGATTGTCGATTGCTGCAGGAGGTTGAGTGCCCACAGAGCCGTCATTTTCCCAATAGAATACCAAATAATAATATCCTGGGTCCAACAGCACATTTTTCGACATGCGAGTCCACGACTCCGAACCCACCATCTGCCCATCATCGACAGGAATCCAATCACTTGGCTCACTATAATATGTTATTCCATCAGACGTAGGACCGAGGGAAATTGGAACGACGAAAGCACGAGCAAAATCGTATTCACTCTCTCCATTGCACTTCCAGTCGTACGAAACATTCAACAAACAAGTTTCTTCGACCCCAAAAGAGAAATAGGCGTATGAATCGGAACTTGATCCTATGTTATAACTATATGACGCTCCATCATTATTAGAAACATACATAGCTCGCGATCCGCCATTATTCGTTGCTCTGCCGACATACCAATTGTTAGTTGCATCATGGGTAAGTACCCATTGAGAAGGAAGTTGTCCTTCAAAATTCTCGGTATATGGCAAAGTGATAGCTTCATCGAGAGTAGTGATATGCTCCGTAATCCATCTTGAATAACCATCCTCACCGCAATCGCAACGCACATGCACATAATAATCTGTACTCGGTGTCAACCCTGTAATTGTTGCAGTAGTGCTGTTTACAACCATAGAAGCGACAACTCCCTCTGTAGCTTCTGATGATTGATTAACAACCACTTCCCATTGCGAAGCTTCGGTATCTGGGCTTGTCCACGTTAATGTGGCAGTAGTTGGCATTACCTCAGTAATAGTTAAATCACTTACGTTCTTGCACGAATCCAAAGTTTTGAAACTACAAACAGAACTCCATGGACTCTGGTCCGATTCGGAACAGTAGGCTCGAACGTATGCTTTATAATATGTGGTATTATTAAGACCAGAAACTGTAGTAGAATTTGTATTTACAAGCATTGGCGTTTCTGTAGAGTTTTCGGGCGTAGAAGTTCCAACAAGCACCTGCCACTGTGTTTCGCTACCACCGGCAGTCCACGACAAATCCACAGACCTCTTAGTAATATTAGATGCTGTTACGTTTGTAACCGGCAAGCATGAAGTTAAGAACTCCACACTTATGTTATCTACAGCAGCAGGTGGCTGTGAGGCATTAGTTGCATTATTCTTCCAAAAGAAAACAAGGTAATATTGACCGGCATCAGAAAGTACCAGATTCTTTGAACTATGCCGCCAATTTATATTATAGTACATCATTCCAGAATTGTATTGAGAAGCCTCAATCCAACCGTCTGGAGCGGTGTTCAAACTACCAGCCATTCCATTATCCCCTTCAAACACAGGATTTGCAGAAACAGGCACCATAAATGCACGAAGTACATCATAATTGGCTTCACCATTTGCCTTCCAATCAAATGCCACATTAATAAGACCCGATTCTTCAACTAACAACTTACAATACGCATACGAATTTGATGTTACATTATCATAAGAATTTCCAATCCCATATTGAGATATATACATTGAATATTCACTTTCGTTTGCTGTTGATGAACCTACATGCCAATCGTTTGAGCCATACGAGCCGACACTCAAAGTCCAGCCATCAGCCACTCCGCTCTCAAAATCCTGATAGTAAGGCAAACGGAAAGCCGATTCGGTTTCGAAGCTTACAGGAGAACTCCATGGACCCGGTCTGTATTCGGAGCAATAGCTACGGATAAATGCGTAGTACTGAGTTCCCTCGGTCAAATTTGTTACGGCTTGTGTCGTTGAAGTCATCTCGACAGGTGTTTCGGTTGCTGCATCGGGGTCGGACGAAGTGGAGACAAGAATTTCGTACTTTATTCCACTACCCGAGGTACGGGTGATCGTCGCCGAAGTGTAGCCATCTGCACTGGCTGTTATTGCGGCAGAAGCAGTACAAGGAGTATCCACCTCTATGTCATCGACAGCTGCTGGAGGCTGAGTTCCTGAACTAGTGTTGTTTCTCCAATAGAACGCAAGATAGTACTCACCAGCAGTTGGAACTGTTACGGTATGCGAACATACCTGCCAGTCGGATTGCAAATTCAATTTGGAACCGCCATCTACAGCAATCCATCCCGAAGGAGTATTCGTTGTAGTTATGCCACTAGTATTTGCAGCGACAAGCGTTTGAACAGATACTGGAACAAGGAAAGCACGCATGAAGTCGTAGTTGCCCTCGCCATATCCTTTCCACTTGAACGAAACCACATAGTCGCCAGCACTTGTAAAGTTAATATTCCTATATGCATACACATTGGCAATTCCTGTATAATTGTATTCATATTCACCTTCTCCACCAGTGATATACAACGAATTAGAGGCGCTACTATATGTATAACCTCCTATTTCCCAAGTGTTTGCCTGACCATCGTTTGCCAAGACCCACTTAGAATTTTCGGTAGAATTTTCAAAATCGCAGGTATATGGAATGGTTGTAGGAACATGACGAGTCCAGAATCCTCTACGGCTGCTCCACTCGCCTACCCTGTATTCGCTACAATAGCTACGAATGTAGTAGTTGTAATAAGTATGTTCAGCGAGACCGGTTATTGTCATGCTTGACGAAGTCATCATGAGTGGTGTTTCGGTTGCCGTTGTAGGGTCGGTAGATGATGTAATAAGAAGCTGATAGTCGCCGTCGCTGCCATTAGTGCGATTGATAATCACAGATGAAGAACCTTGAACGTCGGCAAGCACTGTTGCTGTAGCAGTACATGGCGCAGCCACCTCTATGTCGTCGATAGCAACTGGCGGTTGGGTTCCTTGCGAATTGTCGTTCCGCCAATAGAACACAAGGTTGTATTCGCCAGCAGTCGGGACATTTACAGTCTGTGAATTTACTTGCCAACCGGATTGCACGTTCAGTTTAGAACCGCCATCCACCGCAATCCAATCCGTAGGAGTATTCGCTGTTGATATACTATTGGTATTTCCAGCATCAAGGGTTTCGACCGAAGCCGGAACAAGGAAAGCACGCAAGTAGTCATAGTTGCCCTCGCCATATCCTTTCCATTTAAACGAAACCACATAGTCGCCAGCACTAGCAAATGTAAGATTCCTATATGCATATACATAAGAAATTGCCGATGCTATTGTATAGCTGTTTGACGACCCATCGTTGGTAATATACAACGAATTTGACGAGCTGTTATAAGTTGAGCCTCCTATCATCCAGTAGTTTGTCTGCAAGCCGTTTGCAAGAGTCCATTTGCTGTTTTCGGAAGCGGTTTCGAAATTGCATGTATAAGGAACAGAAGCCGCCACAGGCAAATACCTCACACTTACATTATCGACAGCAGCAGGAGGATTGTAGTCGCCACCCTGATTCGAACCATCGCTTCTCCAATAAAATACAAGATAGTAGGTTCCTGTTGATGACAGTGTTACCGTTTGAGAAATCGTCTGCCATTCGGTCTGTCGTCCTAGATAAGTCTCTCCATCAATGGAAATCCATCCGCTTGGATATGATGTCTTTGTAATGTTATTAGCATACACCTGCGTATATCCCGACAAATTAGGAGACAATGAGGCAGGTACAAGAAACGCACGTAAAAAATCATAACCGTTTTCACCCTGACATTTCCAATTGTATGAAACCGTATAAGTTCCAGTAGCTTGGACATTCAAGGCTCTAATAGCATAAATAAACTGAGTAGCACTGTTATAAGCGTTTGTTGTTCCCCCATCATTCGACACATAGAGCGATTTTGATCCGCCATTGTTTGTTGCAGAACCAATACTCCATCCGTCAACAGAGTTACCGAACGCCCACCTGCCATTTTCGGTAGTATTCTCGAAATCGCAGGCATAAGGAAGCGATGTTGCCGCGCCGATAGTCTTCAACGGGTCGGGAATAAACGAATAGTATCGTCCAGTTCCCGGGAATACCGAATACGTAGAGCTATTTGCAGAAGTAAAATAGCTTGCTTCGTGAGTGCTAGGATTTACCACCCACATCTTGCTAGCATCGGCATTTACCAAACCGATCTGATATGAGGACGGCACACTTTGATGAGCCGTATCTTTTGAATACACAATTCTAATTTCATTAGACCCCTGGAACAAAAGGATTTGGAATTGAATATAATCGGTTCCCGATGACGAAGCAGTTTTATGAAGAAGGAAATCGACTGTCCTTATCTTATTGTTATTATTCCCAGTATATCCAGTCTTCACATAACCGGCGGCACCAGTACTACAATCTCTTCCTACACCAACAATCTTCGGGGCATTAGTGGTATAATTACTCCCCAATGGAGAAGAATAACCACCAGAAGCTATAACTTCACTACCAAGTTTCAGATTACCATTGGAGTTCACCGAAAACTGTGTATAAGGGACACCGTCATAATAAAACGTAAAACCAATGTCGGTCACTGCCGAAACACCGTCATCCACACCCGAACCTATAAGTTCATCGGTTACGGCATTCCACGAAGTTGTTGTTCCCGTGTCGAACCTATAGTTCTCAAAAATTTGACCCAAGGCAGTAACACTCGATAGCGTCACAGCCATCATTAGCAAAATACCAAAGCGTATTTTTCTTCTCATATCTATAGAAATTATTTATTTCAACCTATAAATCAAGGATTTACAAATCCATTATTTATACAAAATACCTTCTCAAATTCAAAATAAAAACGTGCAAAGTTACAAAATACAGCACAAATTAACAAGCAAAAGTTAATAAATATACCTTATAAAATAAAGAAATTTTCACAACCAAGCGAACGTACTGAAAATAAGAAAATTAATAATGGATGATTAATAATTATTGTTGGCACGCAATGATTGCGTGCCAACAGATACAGCAACGTCACACACAAAAAATAAGGCAACTATATACAAGTTGACTAAAATTTAAGACTCTCTTCCGTCATTGCCTGTTTCACTGCGCGAGCTAAAGGTTCCACAAGTTAGAACAATAACGCGATACGGAACGGGGAGCGTAATATTGTTCAACTGTGCGGAACGCACAGCCTCGTGAAGCAAAGCGAACAATCTCCAATTGAAAACGTTTCTGTAGGAGATTGGCTCCGCCGAGCTAAAGGTACCGCATAAACGAACTCTCAAGCAACGTACCTTATGCTGTTCGTTCTGTTTTGCGGAAACACGGTTCACGAAGCTTGCGAGTAATGACTAAAAGGATTAGTCAACATGTATATAGAATCCAAAAATAATTCAGGCAAAGACGCCGAATTTCAGATTCCCACATATCCCGATTCATTTTCCAAATTTCTTCCCCACAGCATACAAAATTTCACCCCTGAAAGCCCTAAAAATTTCGCCCCACCGAAACAATTTCACCCCTCATAGAAAAATTTCACCCCTAAAAACGCAGTTTTAAACCTGCCACACACCCCGTTACCACATTTATTTTAGCAGTATATTTATAGTCCGTTTCTTTGCATCACAAAATTTTCAAAAACAAACCGAACAATTAAAAAATTATTGAAATGATAAAGGAATTATTCGTTGATTATTACAAGAACACTATTGTAAAAAACTGGGACCTCCCATCACTTCAAGATTACGACAATAAAGAATCCGCAATTACCTACGGAACTTTAGGAAATAACATCCTCAGATTACACAAATTATTTAAGGACTGTGGTATAAATGAGGGCGACAAGATTATAGTTGTAGGCAAGAACTCTGTAAACTGGGGTTGCGTATATCTCGCAGCAACTACCTACGGAGCAGTAATCGTTCCTCTGCTTCAGGACTTCACACCTAAAGATATATATGCGCTGACAAACCACTCCGACGCACGCATAGCATTTGTTTCGGAATACATATTAAATAAAATGGATGTCAGCAATTTCACCTTGCTCGAAGAAATCTTCAAACTCGACAACTTCGAGTCATATTTCGTACGCAACGGCGAAAAGCACAATTTCGACAAGAACATGCCCGAAGTTTCGGCAAAGGACTTCACATTGCCAGCAATTCCAAACGACAAGCTTGGCGTAATCCTCTACACATCAGGCACATCAGGCAAGCCGAAAGGTGTAATGCTAACACTCAACGCCTTGGCAGCAAACATTAAGTTCGCACGCGAGAACATGTTCCTCGTAAGCGGCGACAAGCTGGTATCGTTCCTGCCGCTTGCACACTGCTACGGCTGTGCATTCGACTTCCTCTACCCTCTTACCGAAGGCTGCCACATTGTATTCCTCGGCAAGTTGCCGTCGCCACAAATAATATTAAAGGCTTTCGGCGAATACAAGCCAAGACTTATACTTTCGGTTCCGCTGATCCTCGAAAAGATATACAAAGGCAAGATTAAGCCCACACTCGAAAAGCCGGCGGTTAAGTTCATGACAAAAGTTCCGGGAATCCGCAGTCTCATCTACCGCAAGATCCGCAAGACCCTCGAAGACGCATTCGGAGGAAACTTCATCGAACTCATCCTCGGTGGCGCAAAGGTTAACCGCGAAGTAGAAACCTTCCTCAAGAAGATAGGATTCCGCTTCACAGTAGGTTACGGTATGACCGAATGCGGACCACTGGTTGCATACAGCAGCTGGAAGACCAACCCAATGTATGCAGCAGGCAAGCTGGTTGACTGCCTCGAAGCAAAGGTAGAATCGAGCGCTCCTGGCAAGATTGGAGAAATCCTTCTCCGTGGCGAAAACATAATGTCGGGCTACTACAAGAACCCAGAAGAAACCGCAAGAGCACTCGACTCTGAAGGCTGGCTTCATACTGGTGACCTCGGAATTATCAACAACGAAGGCTTCATTTCGCTCAAGGGTCGTAGCAAGACCATGATTCTCACCAGCTCAGGACAGAATGTATATCCAGAAGAAATCGAATCGAGACTCTGCAACTTCCCATTGGTTTCGGAATGCGTAGTTGTAAGCCGTGCCGCTAAGATTGTATCGATTATCTACCCGAACCCAGACCTCACCAAGGGAATGTCGTCGGAACAGATCGAAACCGAACTTGCAGAATACCAGAAACAAATTAATTCGGAAATGCCAGCCTATATGCAAATAAACAGAATACAGGTTCGCAACGAAGAATTCGAAAAGACTCCTAAAAAGAGTATCAAACGATACTTATATGAATAAACACAACAACAAACTCCTAATGAATGAAAAAAACGCAGGCCGCCCAAGCCTGCGTTTTTTGTTTTAGTTTTATGTTGAAAACTCAAAACAAAATATAGATTAGAAACAAAAGAAGTTCGTATTTTTGCAGTACAAAAATACAAGACAAATGGTCCCAAACGATAAAAATAATAAAAATGATATGTCTGTACGGGATAGTCTGAATGCTCAGAATATTCCGAAAGACAACACTGCAAACATCTTTCTTCCACAACACGGACACTACCGCAATCTGCGAGTTTATCAAATAACAGAAATAATCTACGATATCACATACTATTTTACACAAAAATATTTACACAGAGGAGACCGTACTATAGACCAAATGGTTCAAGCTGCTCGCAGCGGCAAACAAAACATTGCCGAAGGCAACCAAGCCGCGGCTACATCAAGTGAAACAGAAATAAAATTGACTAATGTTGCAAAGGCAAGTTTGGAAGAGCTATTAACCGACTACGAAGATTACCTGCGTGTACGCAACTTGCAACAATGGGGTCAACTACATCCAAGATACGACGCACTTCGCCAATACGCTCGTAGCGAAAAAATTATGCAGGACTATGCACAACAAATAAAACGATTGAACGATGAAGAAATATCCAATCTTTGCATTACGCTTATCCATCAAGCAACTTATTTATTACACAAATTATTAATAACAATGCAGAATCGCTTTGTTACCGAGGGTGGGATAAAAGAACAAATGTACAACGCAAGAGCTAATTATCGTAACTCCCAGAATAAATAATAATATCAAAACAATGACTCAAAAATTCCTCACAGCAATAATCGTTTGCACCATTTCGGCAACCATCGCATCCGCACAAATTGATTACACCGACTGGGTTGGCAACTACCCCGACGGTTGCACAAGCATAACTGTTGGCAAAAAAGCCAGTGCCGATGGCTCGGTATTCACCTCGCACACCGACGACAGCCACCGTTCGAAATCGGAATTCAACATTGAGCCGGCAAGAGACTATCCCAAAGGCGCAACTAAGAAAATATACAAGCGTGTGTCGAAAAACATCTACGCAATGCCAACATACGAATTTGAGGAAGTTGGTGAAATTCCGCAGGTTGCACACACATACCGCTATATAAACACCGCCTACCCCTGCATGAACGAAAAGCAGCTCGGCATTGGCGAATCGACCTTTGGCGGACGCAAGTCGTTAGTTTCCGAAAACGGCATCATCGACTGCACACAACTCTGCCAACTGATGCTCGAACGTTGTTCTTCAGCCCGCGAAGCCATAAAGCTCGCAGGCGAACTTATAAAGGAATACGGCTGGATTGATGTCGGCGAGTGCCTCACAATAGCCGACAAAAACGAAGTTTGGCACCTTGAAATAATTGGTCCCGGCAAAGGCAAGAAAGGTGGAATCTGGGTTGCACAACGCGTCCCCGACGACCACGTTGCCGTAAATGCCAACGCCAGCACTATCAAACACATAGACCTCAGCAACAGCGACATGTTTATGGCAAGCGAAAACATCTTCAAGATGGCTTTGGATTCGGGCTGGTGCAAATCGGAAGCCGACTTTGAGTTCTGCCACGCCTACGCTCCCGAAAGCCGCAACAGCATAGCCGCACGTCGCCGCGAATGGCGCGTTTTCGACCTCGTAGCACCTTCTCTTAAACTCGACGCCAACGACAAGGACTATCCATTTTCGGTAAAACCCGACAAACCAGTGACTATCGAGCAACTTTCGATGATTTTCCGCGACTACTACGAAGGCACGCCATACGACATTACCCACGCACTCACAGTCACCGACAAAAACGGCAACGAAGTGATTTCGCCGATGGCAAATCCACAAATGCCTTACGACCAAATGAAAATTGAGAACGTTCGCGGCTCTTGGTACGATGTTGATTCGAAAACTGGCAAAATCGAAATGCTAGGCGAACGTACGATAGCACGTTGGTACACAATGTACGCCACCATCTTGCAATGCCGCTCGTGGCTGCCCGACGAAATAGGCGGTGTGGCTTGGATTGCCCTCGACAATGTCGCAACATCGATTTACGTGCCGTTTTATCCACAAATAACCCAACTACCAAAATGCTACGAGACACCCGGACGTCCAAACGGTTACACTCAGGAATCGGCATGGTGGGCTTTCAACAGGCTAGGCACGCTCACTCACCAGCGCTGGGGCGACATGCGCAAGGACGTGGTTGACGCAGTGTGGATTCCATGGCAAAAAGAGCTATTTGACAACCAGAAGAACATTGAAAACGAAGTCAAAACCCTGATGGACAAGAAGAACGGTCGTAAGGAAGCAATTGCAAAACTGACCGAATATTCAAACATGTGGGGACAAAAGGTAGTTGACAAAGCATGGAAACTCGGCGACTTCCTTTGGACAAAATACGATGAAAAATTCTAAACTTATAATGATTTACTTTTTACGTCATTCCGCAAGTCAGAACAGACACGCGATACGGTACGGAGAGCGTTGTAGCCGCTCACTGAGCGTAGTCGAAGTGCGGCTATCTATTAGGAGATTGCTCACTTCGTTTCGCGAGGCTGCAAGCAGCGTTCCGCATAAGCGAGTTCACACGACACGTTCCTTTGTCGGTTCACTCTGCTTTGTGGAATGACATCCTATTTTTATTCTAAATAATGTCGCTGATTTATAGATACATATTAACATTTATAACTATTACGCTACCGATTGTAACAGTATTCGGACAAAGCGATTTCGTATCATCGCTGAAAAAGAATCTCGCCAACTACAATCCGTATTACATAGAAGCCAAAGTAGAATCCACAACGACAAGCGAGCATCTATACCCAAAAGTGCTCATTTCGGAGGAATCTTACACACTGACACAGAACGCAATATCATACTACGATGCAATTTCGGCAATGCCAACCGAAACCAAAACAGCCATACTGAAGGCACATTCTGAAGTCGCATTTGCCGCCCAAAAATCAGGACTCACCTACCCCGGCGAAGTTTTATGGCTACCATTTGCAATTTCAGCATTCAACAAGTACTACGAACAAGATGGCAACTGCGGGTTCTGGGGCTTGCAATACCTATATGCAATAAAATATGGTGTAGAAATAAGCGAATGCACCGACGGACGTCACGATATAATGCAATCGACCAAGGCAGCAATCCGCCAGTTGGAATATTTCCATGAAAAGTTCAAAAAATGGGACATCGCTTTAGCCGCCTATCTTTTCGGACCATCGAACTTAAAGCTGATGCAGGTCCAAGGCAAGCAAACCTCCGAAATTTACACCTCGCTCGACCCTTACGGCAAGAATATTTTCGACATCTGGTGCGCTGTGATTTCGTGGGCCGAGAACTACAAAAACAGCAAAATCGAAATCAAGGAAATCGAACTGCAATACGACACCATCCGCATCAGCGACCGCATTCATATTGAGCAGATTTCCAAGGTGATGGGCATAAGCATCAATGAACTTAAATCGCTCAACGCCACTTTCAGCTGCGAAGTTATTGACGGACGCAGAGTTCCCGTAACATACAGACTACCAGCAGGTCGCAAGAACGATTTTGCAACGCTCCACGACAGCATTGTGAAGTACAACGACACGATATACTTCCCGCCGCCAAAGCCGCCAGTAGAACCCCAAAACTACGTCGTAGAAGGCAACGGCGACAAGATTATTTACAAGATACAGCAGGGCGACTATTTGGGTAAGATTGCGCAGAAATTTGGCGTGAAAGTCAGCGACATACAGGCATGGAACGGACTGAGCAACACCAACATAACCGCTGGCAAGACACTTGTCATCTGGACGGGCAAGAAGCCGAGCGCAAGCAGCCAGACTTCGCAACCGAAAGCAAGTTCGACCACGACAAAGCCTGCAACGCAGTCAAGTTCAAGCAATTCTGCATCTACGGTAACATTCAACGCGAAGGACTACACTTTGTATGAAACCTACACAGTAAAATCGGGTGACAATCCGTACAACATAGCCAAGCGCTACAGTTGGGCCACCGCCGACGAGATTCTGAAATGGAACAACATTGCCGACCCGTCGAAGTTACAGATTGGACAAAAACTGAAAATATACAAGAAGAAGTAAAAACGCGAAGATTCGCGAGCAAAAAAGAGACTCAAAATCACTAAATCTGCACGCGACAATCACATTTAGCAAGGATAACATTCTACAATTCAACAAATTGATTTTTTTGAAAAAAAGTAAAAAAAATGTTTGTCAGTTAAAAATGATGCACTATCTTTGCACCGCTTTTCCTCAGTAGCTCAGTTGGTTAGAGCACCTGACTGTTAATCAGGGGGTCGTAGGTTCAAGTCCTACCTGGGGAGCAGAAAAAGACGGACTTGTATCCGTCTTTTTTCGTTTATATAGAAATTTGATTATCAAACATTTGCAAACAGCTATCGCAATGAACATTCACCCAATATACTCCAGCGACTTTCCGGAATTTATAAAAGAAATAGCCCAATCGCCCGCAATGCTCCGTCTCGACGACATAGGCATGAACTGCGGATGCGAATACACCAGTTTTCCGATGTTTGCCGGACTTGAGAAATACTCACGATACTATCATAGCATTGGAGTTGCGCTTATTGTATGGCACTTCACACACGACAAAAAGCAAAGCACGGCAGGACTGCTGCACGACATCTCGTCGCCTGCTTTCGCACATGTAATCGACTTCATGCACGGCGACTACCTAACGCAGGAATCAACAGAAAACGGCACGCAGTCGATAATTGAAAATTCTGCCGAGATACAGCAAAGCCTCAAAAAATACGGCATGCAAACCTCCGAAGTCGCCGATTACCACCTCTACCCCATTGCCGACAACGACACGCCGCGCCTTTCGGCCGACAGACTCGAATACACAATAGGCAACATCGTAAACTACAAACTCGCAAGCTACGAAAAGGCAAAGGAACTGTACGACGACCTCATAGTCGGCACAAACGAGGAAGGTCAGCCCGAAATAATGTTTAGCGACAAGGACAAAGCTCTGGAATTTGCAAAGCTGTCGTTGCAATGCTCTCGCATATACGTTGCCGACGAAGACCGCTACTCCATGCAGCGTCTGGCCGAAATATTAAAGGAATGCATAATCCGCGGAATAATTACCGAAAGCGACTTATATCTTGGAGAAACGCCTGTAATTGAGAAACTTATGAATAACGATTTTTCGGCAAAGGAATGGCAGAAATTCAGAAGCTATTCGACCATAGTACACACAGCCGACAATCCAGATTCAAGAGTTATCTACGCCAAGAAACGCCATATAAATCCGTATATCAGCGGACTAGGCCGAGTAGGCAACATTTTCCCAGAATATGGGAAAGCACTAAAGGAATATCTGGAGGAAAGTCAGGATTATGCGATTTGCGGAACGGTTTAAATGTTTCTAGTTTGATGGTTTCTGGTTTCTAGTTTTTTGTTTCTGGTTGTTTGAAATGGTTTGAGGTTGTTTTGTAACGTACAAACTTTGAAACGGCGAAGCCACAGAAACAAGAAACTCAGAAATGGGCGCCAGCCCATAGAAACAGCGAAGCACAGAAACGGCGAAGCCATTCAAACCCAGAAACTCATAAACGCCGCAGGCATTGAAACAAAGAAGCGCAGAAACGGCGAAGCCATTCAAACGCCGCAGGCATTGAAACGGGCGCAGCCCATAGAAACTCAGAAACAGCGAAGCTTATATATCTCTTCCTGCCCTTCTGAGCAATCGTCTTACCTTGCGGAATCGTTTATTCAACCAATCCTCGATCATACGTTTTTCGATCTCTGGGTCAAGCATAACCTCATTATTGCGTCTTTTAGCAATAGAAAAACGAATATATGCGCCAATATGACGGCTCTTCTTTTCATGATAGATTGCATCGAACGGAATAAGCAGTCCTGTATCCTCAATGTTGTTCATTAAGCGATTAACAGATGTTCCAAACATTAGCATTTGAGAAGTAATTGAAAAATAAGCCGTTATATTCGGAGGCACATTTACACCTCTCATTCGGGCTGCCATTTTAAGCAACTTGTAATCTTCGGTAAGGTCATCCTTATTAACTACCAGATTCATCAATTCCGGATCGGATTTAGGCATTACCGACAAGTCATCCCATGGACGAACAAGTTCATCCTTGTCACCGAAATGCTTCCACAGAAAATGATAAATCAAATCTCTAATGATATGGTCGTATGAAGGATACATGGTTATCTTGCCGAAGAAATAAAGCAGGTTCGGATTCTTCATTATAATGGCTACCATGCCATCCCATAGATTGTCCATGGCATATATGGACTTGGCGCCACTCTTTGAGCTTTGATATTCAGGAACAACAAAATTGCGCCCAACTTCTAAAACGTATGGCAGGTACTCATCGATAAATTTCTGTGAAAAGCGGAATTGGTGGGAACTTGCCATAATTGGCTGACCTTTCTCATCGAACTTAGCATCGGAACCGTAGAAAAAGCGATAACCGCCGACAATCGCCTCGTTGTCGGGATCCCATACAACCAACTGCTTATATGGATTTTCCATCTTGTCGTATTCGTCAAGATCGATATCATTGCCGGTAGAGCCACCAGCATCGCGGAAAGTCACCTCGCGAAGCCTTCCAATCTCAGTGACAACATTGGGGGAATCCTGCCACGTAACTATATAAAGTTCGTTATGCCCCCTGTTCGTATCTTCCAATTTCTTGGATTTTGTAAGTTCGGCTTTAATAAGTTCTACAGGTACGGGATCAATTATTGCTTTCATTGGGATGTAAATTGTCAATCAATATAAGATGGCCAGGGATTAGAAACAATACCCGCCATATCGAGCATAGTCTTGTGGGCAAGGTCGCACATACGTGCGGACTCTTCCTTTCTGTTTTTGCTGAGGTCTGGAATTATAGGATCGCCCACATGAATGGTAAGCAGAGGCTCGCCTTTTCCAAACAATTTACGCCAACCGGTACGAGGACGAAACGATATAATCATTGGAATCACCGGCAGCGAATATCTGTATGCCATATTGAACGCACCTGTTTTGAAAGGTCGGAGCGGCGCATAGAAGTTCCAGCTGCAACTTTCCGGGAATATGTGTATCCATTGATTTTTGGAGCGCAATTCATTCAATGCCTGCTCAAACTTTCTTAGTCCATTGTAGTTATCAGGAATGGCAATACCGCCAACGGCTTTCATAACAAAGCCGTCCTTACCATTGAACGGTTGCGAATACATTGGAATCCATGCTTTACGGTAGCGCATTGCCTGCAAAACGCAAATCATATCCCATCTGTGAACATGGTTGCATACAGTCATCACACCGTTAGCAAAGAGTTTGCGGTTTTTACGTATTTTATCACGACCTTCAATCTTAAGACCAAAGCGGATACGGTTTAACGGGAAAGCCACAAACCACGCAACAAAATACATAAAAGCATTCAATATATTGAATTTAAATGACTTATCTAGATATGTATAAGTTTCATCAAACTTTATGTCCTTATTCTTTCCTCGTATTGCGGCCATTCTTGTGAAAGGATTATCACCAGAAAATTCTGCTACAGGCTCTGGAACATACACATCTTCCCTAACCTTGAAATTGCGATAAGCCGGACCAAACGAAGAATAATCCTTTACCATACTAAGAGTCTAAATCATAACGCAAAAGTACAAAAAAATGCCTTATAAAATACAATATTGTTCATCAAAAAACATAATTAGGGGATGAGTTGCTCCCATCCCCTAATTATGCATAATATTGCGTATCTTGTTGAAAATCCCTACTCTATCGGGAATGTAAAATATGTATTTGGATACGGTTCGTTCTTGAGTACAAAATGCCACCACTCGGTGCTAATGCCTCTGAATCCGTGACGAACCATTGCATCGCGCAAAATCATACGATTCTTGTGCTGTTCGGGAGTTACACCAGGATAATCTGGATGGCTTTCTTCACCTAGCCAATCGAACGGAGAACCCATGTCAACCTCTTTTTCGGTATTCATATCGAATAGAGTAAGGTCGATTGTAGAACCGCAGGTATGTCTGCTTTTCTTTGCAATATAGCCTTCTTCGAACAGACGAGGCTTGTCGATATCGGGGTAGAAATAGCGTTTCATAAGAGTGTCGGCAGCTTCTTGCGACCAGCGAACAAAATGATCCACAGCGCATTGCGGACGATATGCATCGTATATTTTCAGACGGTAGCCCATTGCCTTTACATCGTCGCTAACAGCCTTTAGACTGTCGGCAGCCTCCTTGGTAAGATAAGCGATAGGCGCATTGTAACCATCGACACGCACACCCATAAAATTAAACGTACTGAAATAGCGGATTTCGAGAATTGCATCGGGAACGACATCAGTAACAACAACAAAACCATTTTTCAAAGCCTCGGAAACGGTTGTATCGGCAGCAGGTTCAACCGATGTAGCTTCTTCCTTAACTACGGTTTCTTCCTCTGTAACATTAGTATTTTCTTTGTTTTGGCACGAAAAAGCCAATACGCACAATGCCAGTGAGGCAATAACATTAAGTAATCTTCTTTTATTCATAATTTTTAAGTATTAACGGGTACAAAATTATTTTTTTATCGGAAAATAGAGAAAAATTATCTGCACAATCTTTCTATTAATGCACCATGCTGTGGAAACTCACGCAAAAGGTCTTCTTTTTTAGCCAGTTCGAAATTATCGAATTTAAATGCAGGAGCCACAGCGCATCCCACAAGAGAAAACCCCTTCTTGCCGGGCAATTCTGCAGCAAACCATTGTTCGGGTTCAATTACAACCTGCATTTCATCATCAGCAGACAAATGATGAACAACAAGTTCTCCCTTAGCATCAATAACATAAATATCAAGGCATTCGCCAGCATGGTAGTACCATATTTCGGACATGCCGTGCAATTTGTGGAAAGCCGAAAACTCATCGCCACAAAGCATATAATATATGGTGGAGATTTGCTTTTCGCCACTCTCGTCGTTTCCGTAAACCTGGCGATAATAGCCGCCCTCGGGATGAGGCATAAGGCCTAGTTTTTCAATGTAATGCTTATAATCCATATTTATTTCCCATTTATCATCTGATACTGGCACATTTTCAGTTCGCCATTTTCGTCACGGAGATGCATGCCGTTGCCCTGACAATAACGCCACACCTTGCACGACTTGCAGTCGCCGGTGCGCATCCATTTGCGGTTGCGGAACTTCTCGAAACGTTTTTCCCACACATCCCAAAACGAATCGGTGTATATGTTGCCCTGATTGTAGTCACTACGTATGCTCAGGCAGCCCGAAATAGCACCGTCGGCTCGGATGGAAGCCACATTCACGCCCGAACTGCAGTTGAAATACTTGCGTCTAACCTCGCCCTCGTAGCGTCCGAGAAAACCGTCGCAGGCATAACTTGTATCAATTTTGCCTTCGAGACGAGTAAGCTTTATAAAATCCATCATCTGCACAAATTCCTCGTTGCTTAGGCGCAACTCCGGATCGTCGGCTGCCCTACCCGACGGGAAAACGCTGAACAAACGCCACTTACGCACTCCGTTTTCGATAAGGAAATCGCGAAATTCGGGCAGATACTTTATCGTGCGCTTGTTTACGCAGGTGATAATATCCCACACTAGCCCGTTCTGCTTTTTCAATGCTTCGATTGCGCGCATAGCATTGGCAAAACTAGCATCGTGACCGCGCATCCAGTTGTGGTCGTCGGCAAAACCATCAAGACTTATTGCCATGGAACGCAGACCATTACGCACAAATTCAGTAAGTTTTTCTTCAGAGAGTAGCATTCCGTTTGTCACCATACCCCAGATGAATCCGCGTTCGGTTATGGCACGGCCGCATTCGGCGATGTCGGCACGCACAAGCGGTTCTCCACCAGTTGTAATCACCATGATGTCGTAAGGTGAAACGTGCGCCTTTATATCATCGAGCACTTTCAGGAAATCATCGAGAAGCATGTCCTGCTGCTGCGAGACCACCCGGCAGTCACTTCCGCAGTGACGGCAGTTGAGATTACAGCGCAAAGTGCATTCCCAGAAAAGCTGGTGTAGATGATGCTCGTCGGCGCGTAGCGAAAGTACTGCGCGATTCAATTCTAGCGAAAGCCTTTTGTATAGGGAGAATTCCGACACTATTGCTTGCTGCTATTATTAATATTGAAAATCTCTTCGTCGATCTTTTCAATCTCATGTTGCAGAGAATCACGGTTTTCGCGCAATTCCTTGTTGCGATTGCTATATCTGTTAATCATCTCGGGCGGACCGTAAACCTTTGCTCCCGATCTATTTTTAACAGTCTCATCTATCGAATCCAAACGATCTTGAAGGGTATCCTTTTCCGACTGGAGCATTTGCAATAGTTCATTCTGCAACGAATCGGCTTCGTGACGCAATTCGCGCGTATGAGCACTGTACTCCTGAAGAACTTCCGGCGAACCATACACGCACGACATTTCACGATCCTTGATTATAGCGCGCAACTTCTCGAGACGAGCCTGCAATTCGGCGCGACGTGCATTTATCGAATCCTTGGGCATGGTGGCATTTTCGTTTTCACCGAGTTCGTCATTGTCGGCTGGCGGCACAGCTTCGGCACTTTCGGATGTGCGTTTAGTCGACGTGCATGCCGCAACCACAGCGGTAGCCAGCGCCAATATTCCAATCCAAGTCTTCTTTACTATCTTCATGGTTGTACAATTACGAAATGCAAAGATAATGTAATTTACGATTGACGAATTACGATTTACGATTTTTTTGTGGCACAATGCAATTGGCGCAAATCGGCGCAAATCATTGCGTCGCTACAATCATTGAATTGTTAAATTATTAAATCTTTGTCAATGCCTGAAATAGGTTGACCGTTTTTATTCACTAAAACAGTAAAATAAAAAGAGGTCAACAATGGAAAAATTAACAGTAGAAGAAAGGCAAAGAAGGAGCTTCAGCGAGAGCTTCAAGCGAAAGAAAGTGCAGG
>JAFZWY010000051.1 GCA_017617125.1 Bacteroidales bacterium | reverse complement strand
TGTAATTATTAATCTTTACGACTTTTCAGTCGTTTATGTTAAGTCGTCCCGTCTCGTATCCCTGAATAAACTCTATTAGAATCTTCAAAGTTGTTAACCTGTCTTTATCTTTTGCTACTTGTCAATCTTTCAAAGAACTTTCTGTCCCCTCCCGATGTCCTCCGGATGACCTCCGTCCCTCATCGTTTGGGATTGCAAAAGTAGTGTGTTTTTCTTTACCACCAAAACTTTTTTCACTTTTTTTTCAAAAAAGTTGTGTTTAATTTATAATTAGTTGAATATTAATATTTTATAAATAGGATTTTTGTTGATTTTTTACAAAATTTAGTCTAAAAACACCTCGTTTTTTGCCTTTTTCGGCACCTCTAACAAGCACCATAACGTCATTTTCTTCGCGACATTTCGGAAAAGTGAACGCAAATATGCCTATCAGGGTAGTGCGAACTTATTTAAGAAGCATCAAAATAACAGACCTTATACCAGCAAAGCAAGGGTATACCTATTAATATATATAAGAGGACCACGCAACTTTTTCGTCTGTTCTGCAAATTTTTCTTTCATATTCGAAAATTAAACTAAATTTGCGACCTTAAATGTTCACGTTATGAAAGAAAACGTAGTCATAATACCAACATATAACGAAATCGAGAACATCGAGGCAATCATCCGCTTCGTTTTCGGTCTTGGAACAAGATTCGACATACTAATTGTTGACGACGGTTCGCCAGACGGTACAGCCGATGCCGTAAAGAAACTGATGACCGAATTCCCCGAGCGTCTGTTCATACTCGAGCGCAAAGGTAAACTCGGATTAGGAACCGCCTACATCACCGGTTTCAAATGGTGCCTCGAAAATGGCTACGAATACATCTACGAGATGGATGCCGACTTTTCGCACAACCCGGCCGATCTCGAAAACCTCTACAAGGCATGCAAGGAAGGTGCCGACG
Organism: Bacteroidales bacterium; assembly: GCA_017617125.1. Classification (GTDB taxonomy): domain Bacteria; phylum Bacteroidota; class Bacteroidia; order Bacteroidales; family ML635J-15; genus Bact-19. Next base: position 81,102 of record JAFZWY010000051.1, on the reverse strand, counting down.
TCGCCGTAGGTTCGCGCTACAAAACTGGCGTAAACGTAGTGAACTGGCCGATGAAGCGCATTCTGCTATCGTACTTTGCATCGAAATACGTAAGGTTCATAACACGCATGAAACTGAACGACACCACCGCCGGATTCGTGTGCTACAACCGTAAGGTGCTCGAAACCATCAACCTCGACCATATCAAGATGATTGGCTATGCTTTCCAGATTGAAATGAAATTTAAGTCGTGGCTGCACGGATTCAAGATCGAGGAAGTTTCGATAATCTTTACCGACAGGCAGAAAGGTACGTCGAAGATGAGCGGAGGAATCATTGGAGAAGCCATTTTCGGAGTAATGAAGATGAAGCTTCAAAGCATATTCAATAAGAAGAAATATTTGGCTTAGAAGGCGAACAGGCTCAAAGGCTAACAGGCTTACAGTCGCGCAGTCTTACAGGCTAACAGTCCTACTGGCTAACAGTTTCGCAGGCTTACAGGCTTGCAGTCCTTCAGTCTAACAGTCTTACAGACTTGCAGGCATAGAGACTGGTCTTCTGTTAGTTTTTCGCCTTATAGATTTAGATTTCCCTCAACGGTTACTTTTTCGTCGAGATAGGCATTTGCAATAAGCGATAGCTTTTCGGGAGAATCGGATGAATACAGACGTACTGTACGGTGTGGATTTTCTGTACGCATCATATTGGTTGTCATAAGTATGTCCTTGGTGCGACGGGCAATAGCCTCTGACGAATCAATGATTTTGATTCCGCTGCCGGCAACACGCTCGATTACCGGACGGAAAAATGGATAATGCGTGCATCCAAGCACTATATGGTCAACATTGTTCTGCCTTAGTGGCGCTACATACTTCTCGATTATGGCATCGACCTCGTCGCCACTGAAAACGCCTCGTTCGGCAAGTTCGACAAGTTCCTTAGCAATCTCCAAGTGCAACGAAACGTATTTGCGATACTTGTCACTGGTATTCTTGAAGTGAGCGCCACGGAAAGTTCCTTCGGTAGCCAAAACGCCGACGTGCCTTGTGCGGGTTTTCAGGCAGGCGGGCTTCACTGCAGGTTCAAGTCCCACGATTGGTACCTTGAATTCCTTGCGCATAGCATAAACCGCCGCCGCCGTTGCCGTGTTACAGGCAATTACAACAATCTTACAGCCCTTAGAAACCAAGAAGTTCACAATCCGCGACGACAATGCGGTAACTTCCTCAACCGAACGCGGACCATACGGAGCATTCTTGCTGTCGGCAAAATAGATGAAATCCTCGTCGGGAAGTTCGGCGAGAAGTTCGCGAAGGACGGTGAGTCCGCCTATTCCGCTATCAAATACTCCTATTGGGCTGTTTTCGTTCATGATAAAATAAAAAGCATTTCCACAAGCCGACACACAAGCCGTACTTTTGGAAATGCCTTCAAAATTCAACTTATTTCTTTATTCCAAGTTTTGCCTTTACATCGTTGGTGATGTCAGTAGCATCGGGCGAAGTATAGAGCAAAGTGGTCTTGTCGTAAACGTAAGTCAAGCCTTGTTCTGCAGCTACAGAATTTATTGCATCCTTAATCTTGTTGGTGATAGGCTCGAGCAAGGCAGCCTCACGGTTCTGCAAGTCGGTTTCGGCCTGCTGCTGGAAGTTCTGGATACGCTGCTGCAACGACATTATAGCTTCTTCCTTGTCCTGACGGATAAGAGCCGACCATGTGTCCTTGTTTTCGGTATATTCCTTCATCTTGGTCTCGTATTCCTTGTACATCACCTGCATCTGGTCTTCGAGGGTCTTTGCATAATCTTCTACTTCCTTGGTTGCTGCAGCCTTTTCTGGCATTTCGCCGAATATTGCCTGCACATCAACATGAGCCAACTTAACTGCCTTCTGTGAGAACACAAATACGCTGCTCACGCACAACACCAATACTAAAACTAATCTTCTCATCTATTCAAATTATTTATTATTAGCACTTTAATTCTTGTATCCCAATTTTCTCAACACATCATCGCTCTTGTCGTGACGAGGATCAGTATAGAGCATGTTGAGGTTGTTTGCCGTATCGAAGATAACAGCATAGTTGCCTTCGGTAGCAATTTCCTTTATTGCATTGTAGATGTCGTCCTGGATGGGCTTTATCAACTCTTCGCGTTTCTTGTAGAGCATTCCACTTTCGCCAAAGTACTTCTGCTGCAACTGCTTGAGTTCCTGCTCCTTCTTCATAATTTCATCCTCGCGTTTTGCACGAAGTTCCTCGGTAAGGAGTATTCTTTCCGACTGGTAGTTCTGGTACATCTGATCGATTGCTGTCTTCTTGGCATCGATTTCCTTTTTCCACTCCTTGGTAAGGTCCTCAAGCTGGGTCTTTGCCGACTCGTAAACAGGAATGTTGTTCAGTATGTATTCAGTATCGACGTATGCGTATTTCTGGCTGAATGCAAATGTTGCAAACAAGATAGCCACTGCAAGTAAAATAATTCGTTTCATATACTACTACAATTTAAATATTCTATAATTCAAAGATTCGATGATTCTGCAAAGTTAATTCAAAAAATTCATTTACGCTATTCCCCAATACAATAATCGTTCCATTTAGAAATTCTGTCCTATTACGAAATGGAACTGGCTTCCGTTTACTCCCGTTGCTCCTGGCACCTCGTCGAAGCCATAGCCCCAGTCGACACCGATAAGACCAATCATCGACATGTAAACTCTGACACCCACACCAGCGGAACGCTTGACGTCGAACGGACGGAAATTCTCGATTGAATACCAGCAGTTACCAGCCTCGGCAAAAGCGATTGCATAGAATGTAGCATTCGGGTTGAGCGACATCGGGTAACGAAGTTCGACTGTATATTTGTTGTAAACATAACCATTCGAAGCAGGTGTAAGCGACTGGTTTGCATAACCACGCAGACCAATATTTTCGGCACCATATAGGTTGTAGCCGTAAAGTCCATCACCACCAACCTGGAAGTATTCAAACGGCGACTTGCCGACGTTCTTGTTATACATTCCAAGCAAACCGAACTCTGCCTTTGTAACAAGCACCAGAGCCCTTGAGCTTCCGTCCTTTGGACCGAGAAGGGTAGTAAACCACTTCGCAGATGCCTTATATTTATGATATTCAATCCACTTGTAGCGTTCCTGCAATGGCATGTCGGGATCGGTGTAGTCCTTGCCGTTCATGTATGAATATGGCGGAGTAAGTTCGGCTGATACCGAGAATTCGGAACCCATTGTCGGGTAAATCGGGTTTGGTCCCGACGATGAACGACCAAGCACAGCCTTAAAGGACAAGTTATTAGCTACGCCCTGATTGAAAATCATCGCATAGTTAGAGTAATTGTTTATGTTATAGCGCTTATATGACAATTCGAGGTAAAGAGTGAAATAGTCGTCGGGAACCTGCAGACGCTGACCCAAACCTATACCAGCGCCGGTCACCTTGAATGTCTGACGATCATCCTTGCTTTCGGTCTCGCCATAATATCTTACGTTGGAATGATATACAGACAACGAGAACGAATTTGGCTTCTTGCCGCCAAACCATGGATCGACAAACGAGAAACTATAGTTCTGGTAATACAATCCGCTTGCCGAGGCCTGAATCGACAGACGCTGTCCATCGCCCGACGGCAGAGGCCTATACGCCTTGAAGTTGAACATGTTGCGCAACGAGAAATTAGTAAAAGTGACTCCCAATGTTCCAACAAACATTCCAGCCCCATATCCACCTGAAACTTGAATCTGGTCGGAGGGTTTTTCTTCAACTGTATATTCAAGATCAACGGTTCCCGAAACAGGGTCTGGACTGAAGTCGACATTCAACTTTTCAGGATTGAAGTAACCTAACTGAGCAAGCTCGCGGATCGTACGCTGCACTTCGGATCGATTGTAAAGGCTTCCGGGACGGGTACGTACCTCGCGCATGATAACATGATCGTTGGTACGGGTATTGCCGACAAGGGTAATACGGTTTATTGTTGCCTGCTTGCCCTCGTAAATTCTCATCTCAAGGTCGATAGAGTCGTTCTCGACGAGCACCTCGATTGGCTGCGCATTCGAGAACAAATAACCATTGTCCTGATACAAAGCCATGACGCCTGTCGGGTCGTAAAGCAACTTTTCGTCGAGTACCTTACTGCTATACACATCGCCTTTCTTTATGCCAAGTACATTCGAAAGCTGTTCCGACGAATACATGGTGTTTCCCAACCAGGTTATATTGCGGAAATAGAATTTATGACCTTCGTCTATACCTATATATAAATTGATGGTTTTCTCGTCGTTGCGTGAAATTGAATCGTAGACGATAATCGCATCGCGGTAGCCTTCCTCGTTGTATTTCTCGATAAGCTTCTTCTTGTCGTCGGCATAATTCTTCGGTATATACTTCGAAGCCTTGAAAAAAGTATACCATCTTTTACGCTTTGTCTCCTTCATCTTACGACGAAGTTTTGCATCCTTGATCGAATTGTTGCCTTCGAAGATTATCTCCTGGATCTTTATCCTTTCGTGCTTATTGATATCGAAAACAAGTATAACACTGTTGGCAAGGCTCGAATCCTGTTCCTCTGTAATTGTAACTTCGGCATCGAAAAATCCCTTGTCTATGAAGTAGTCCTTAATGTACTGCTCCGACGACAGTTTCATGTTTTCGGTAACCTGCGAACCTTTTGTAAGCTTTATGTTCTCACGGATGTCGTCGGCTTCGCCCTTCTTTACGCCCTTGAACGAGAATTTAGACAGTCGTGGACGCTCTTCAAGGTAGATGTCGAGGAAAATCTTGTCGCCGATAGTATTTGTAACAGAAATCTTTACATCGGAGAAAAGTCCCTGTTCCCACAATTTCTTTATTGCATCGGCAATATCCTGACCGGGTACCGAGATTCGCTTTCCAATCTCGAGTCCGGTAAGATAAAGCAGCACGTTCTGATCGAGGTACTGCACTCCGGAGATGGTCACACCGCCAATTTCGTATTCCTTGGGCGACAAGTAATTTATAGTGCTTCCACTGGAATATATGGTATTCTGAGCCTTCGCTGCCGAAACCGCGAAAACAAACAACATCAATATCAAAACAAACTTTCTCATACCATTACTTTTTTACTTGCTCACTTGTTTTTCCGAACCTGCGCTCCCTGTTCTGGTAGCTTATCAAAGCCTTGTACAACTCCTCGCTATTGAAATCCGGCCACAGCACATCGGTAAAATACAATTCGCTGTACGCAAGCTGGTACAGTAGGAAATTGCTAATTCTCGACTCGCCGCTCGTACGTATCATAAGTTCGGGATCGGGTACGCCTGCTGTAGAAAGATAGTTAGGAAACATATCGTAGCTGATGTCGGCTGGCGAAATCTTGCCATCGACGCAGTCCTTCGCCATCTTGCGGGCAGCCTCCACTATATCCCAGCGTCCGCTGTAGCTTAGTGCCACGATAAAATTGAGCTTTTCGTTATTTTTAGTCTTTTCGATGACATAGGCAACTTTTTCGCGAAGGTACTTCGGCAGACGTTCCATCTCGCCTATCATCGACACCTTCACGCCGTTCTTCATCATGTTTTCGATTTCGTCGTCGATAGCCTTCGACAGGAGGTTCATTATACCGCCAACCTCATCGACCGGACGACTCCAGTTCTCGGTTGAGAACGCATATACGGTGACATACTTGATACCAAGATTTCCAGCAGTGGTAAGTATTTCCTTCACAGTAGATACGCCCTTCTTATGGCCGAAGAGCCGTATCTGTCCGCGCTTCTTGGCCCAGCGTCCGTTTCCGTCCATGATGAATGCCACATGCTGCGGAAGTTTTGTCCTATCTATCTGATCAAGTAAGTCCATTCTATTTATCGTGTTTCTTGTAATAGGCAGGGCAACCTAGTCCGCCAATCTTAAACGTATACGAGATTCCAACCAGAGCCACCGAATACCAGTCGTTGGTGTAACGGAAGCCGAGCTGTTTCATATTTATGTCTTCTGTCAACGGTTTACCGTATGCTAGCTCGTAGTCCTTCTTTATGCTTTCGTTTGTAATCCCGTCGATCATATCGGAGAATGTCCAACGGAAAGCCCATTCGACGCTGAGCACCAGTCTCGGAAGAATATTTTTCTTAAATCCGAACCCGAAAGGTATTGCCATTGTAAAGAAATCCTCGTCATTGGCAGTGCGGCCTACAAACGCGCCAGCCACACCCAGCTGCATATAGGGGGTGAAACTGTTGTGTGCCACATCGCCGTAATTATAAGGCAAAAAATTTATTTCGGCCTGAGCCGAGATTTCGTTCAGCGAAACGCCAAATTCCTTGTTTCGCACTTGCTGGAATGTATTCTTGAAATCGGCATCGCGACCCACAAGTCGGGTGTTGAAATATCCGAGTCTGAGTATAACCCTGCTGCTGAAATGGAACTTAAGCGATGCGCCTAAATTGTGTCTTGGATGATAGAACTGCCTTGCATAGTTTATGTCGCCCATGTAGTATGAAACGCCTGCGTTGAATCCGACCTCGAGACCATACTGTGCCTTGGCTTGCAAGGCTCCAAATAAAAAAGCAAACGACAGTAACGTCGCTACCGTCATTTGCCTTATAAGTTTATATGATCTTTTGTTCAGCCTATCCATACTTGGATATAACGCAAAATCATGCAATATATTTTTAATATAATCTTAAAATTTCGATCTACCTCTGCGGTTCGAGAACAACTTGTATGTAACCTTGACAGTCAAGAACATATAAGCATCGTTCCACTTGTTCTGGCCACGCTGTTCGCCAGCATTTACCGTGTATTTGCTATCCGGGTTTGCAAAATAGCTTGCAATCTCGTCGTCGTAAATATCGGGAGAAACGTAAGTATTGCTAACATCGTCGATGTAGTCGGTGAGGGTGTAGCGGAATCCGAAGTCGAAACCGATACCCCAGCTACGTGTGATAAGGGCATTCATACCGACACCAAAAGGAATCGACATCTGGATACGGCTGTATTTCTTACGGGTTGATACAATTCCTTGTCCTTCGGTTCCCAGCGGCTGCAACGAATACCACTTTCCGTATCTTGAATCAGACTCATCGGGGATAGTGTTGCCTTCGGCATCAACTACTGCGTTACCCAAATCATCCCTTACAACTGGCATGTACTGAGCTCTCGGGTTGAAGAAAAATCCGCCGATACCAGCGAAAATGTAGATGTTTGGAGTCGGCTTCTTACCTTTGGCACGCTTGATGTGGTAGCGGTGTCCATAAGTTTCACGAAGCAGCGAAAATTCGACAACCTCGTTCAATTCAATTATCGGCGAGCGGAAAGTAAGGTTACGTCCGTTACGTGCGTATTCGGGAGTAAAGCGGTCGCTTCCGTAAACACGTCCGTAGTACAACCCTGTGCGCAATGTAAACCTTTCGGAAACCTTGTATCCGTAAGCTGCCATAAATGCCCAACGACCTGCCTGAATATCGAAGTCCTTCACGAAGTGAGTACCGACGCCCTTACCTCCTCCAAGGTCGCCCATAAACTCCGCAGTACCTGCTCCGAAAACTAATTCCTGCCTGTATCTTCTCCAATCCCTACTCTGTGCAACAGCAAAAACCGTCACAAAAAGCATAAGAATTGTCAAGACTGCAAATCTTTTCATATCGATAATTTCTTTTCTATTTTCTTATAAACCAACAATTTACGTGAGGTTAATTTCTCAAATCAACTCCCCACATAAGCTTTTCTCGTAAGGTGCAAAAATATGTATTTTTAAATAGATTCACAAAATTTATATAAAAATTTGCTCTACGGATTGTAATTTGTTTCAGGTTCTTAATCGCATACGACTTGTAATCGAGCGAAGCGAGCACACTTCCTTCGTTGGAATCGACCGAAATTTTTATCTCAGAATCGGCCGAAATTACCAGCGGACGAACCGTAAGATTGTGATTTGCAATAGGAGTGATAAGCATCACGTTCGACTGCGATGTTACGATAGGTCCTCCGCAACTGAGCGAATACGCAGTGGAGCCTGTAGGTGTCGAAACTATAAGTCCGTCGGACCAGTAGGTGTTGATGTAGTTGTCGTCGGCCGAAACCTTGATTTTTATCATGCTAAGACGCGACTTCTTTAGAATTGAGAAGTCGTTGAGGCAGAAATTTATGTCGCCGTAGAACGGTGTTTCGGCAGACACTTCGAGAAGCATCCTTTTTTCTATCTCATAGTCGTGATTTACAAGCTGTTCGATGGCCTTGCGGATATTCTGCGTATTAACGTACGACAAAAATCCCAGCCTGCCGGTATTTATGCCCAGCATCGGTATTCCCGAAGCGCCTACAAATGTTGCCGACTCGAGGAAAGTACCATCACCACCAATGCTCAGCATGAAGTCGAATTTCACGTCGGCAGGAAGCTTGTCCGAATACAAGCCCTTTACTTCGGGCTTGAACATTGTCTTTTCGACCATAAAGTTGTAGAATTTCTCGTTGACATACAACTCCATGCCATATTCCTTCATCAGTTCGAACAACTGTATCAGCATTCCGCTGAAATTGCTCCCGAAGTTACGTCCGTGAATAGCTATGTTCATACTCTCTTCGAATCAAAATTTCTTATAAATGGGCGTCACATAATCGACAAACACCCCGAAAAAATTAAAGTTTCCATTGTATGCCATATAGACCTTTAGAACACGGTCGTAGTATGTCTCGAAGCTCAACCCGGCTCCGGCCGAATATATGGGCTTGTGTAACAATGGATTTTCGTCCTTAAAACCAACCGCAAAATTACTACAATACACCAAATCGGCAAACAGGTCGGCAAAAATTTGAATATACGGCTGCCTGAACTTCTTCGGAATCCACCTCGGTAACGAAAAATCGCATCTGTCGAGCAGCTTCACGCTGAAAGTATTCTGCAAGGCGGAGAAATTCTGCCCAAGAATGTAATAATAGTCGAACCCGCGGATAAGATTGTCGCGGCACAATTCAATCCTTATGTTTGTCGGCACCGCCGTATAGCTTCCGAAAAACTGCCTGTGCAAAAGTGTCCCGTGGTAGTATAGTCGGTTTTGATAAATGCTTGTGCTATATTGCATTTCGAGGTTTGCAAAGGCAAAGGCATTGGCGTAGAAATCGGCAAAAACCTTCACGCCGAGGGCGGCATGCAATCCAGACGTTGGAGCCACCTTGCTGTCGCGGTTGTCGTAGTCGAAACTGAAAGATGGAACCATATAATCCTGTTTTTCAGAAGTATAGGCTAGCAAAAGCGAATCTCGGCTGCGGATGTTCAGGTATGTAAGCGACAACGAAAACTCGTAGTTCACATGCGGACGTAATACATATCCGCCGCCAACATCAATGATGTTTCGGATATATTGTCCGGCATTGTCGGCATAAATGGGCTTGCATTCCGACACGTAGGCTATGTCCTTCTTCTGACGGAAATATTCGGCTTTCAGCCAGATTCCATTCCAATGCCGTCTGCCGATGTTTGGCTTCTGATACGAAACCGCGTAATGCTCCTTGTAGCCGAGACGCACCTTGAAGTTGAGCATTTCGTTGCGACCGCGGAAATTGAGCCAGTCGAAGGCGACACCGTAGTTTATCCTTCTGAAATCCTTGTAGTAGAAATACGATGTAAGGTTGCGGTCGGCAATTTCGAGAATAGGATAAACCCAGTAGTACCAGCGCTCGACGACATTCACTTCGACGGCAACAGCACCTGCACTATCGGCCGAGTACGACACGTCAACGTCGTTGAAAAGCATAAGACGGTGAAGATTGTCGGTAAAGTTCTGTATTTCCTTGTCGATGTCGGTCTCTGAAATACTATCGCCCGCCGAATACCCGAACTCGCGAAGTATTGTCTGTGGCTTTGTCTTTTCATTTCCCGACAGCGAAATGCCGGATATATGCAAGTATTTCTCCTGCGCAAACGCACAAGCCGAACAAATCAGCAATATGCTTGCAAGGAGAATTCTTCTCATATCTTCATGTAGTTCATTAGCAACTCGTATCTGTCGCGATAGAAGTCGTCGATTTTGTCGACACCCGAGAAGAAAGCGTTTACCTTGTAGCCATACCTCTCGAGCGACTTTACAACAGGTGATACTTCGGTCTGGTTCAGCACAATGGTAACATCGATTTTTGTGGAATCCTCGTACTCGGTAACATACGAAGCCAAAATCCTGCCGTTTTCCGACTCAACTATCCTTGCAATTTCCGACAGTGAATAGTCGTGTACGCCCATTTCGAGTATAAGCACAGCGCCTTTTGCCTGCACATTCGAAATTTTTGCAAGCGCATCCACCAGGTTCTGCATCGTTATTGAACCCAAATACTTATGATCGGCGCTAATAACAGGAACCATTGGAATCGAAAAACGCACAGCAACATCGAGGGCATCGAACACATGCTGCGACGAAAGCACGTACGGACAGCGCAGAACGCCATAGCTCGATATCAGCTCTTCGAACATTTCCTTGTCGTAAATTTCGTCCTCGGAAATAAGTCCGACATACAAACCGCCATCGGTAACTGGCAGTTGCGACAACTTGTAGGTATCCATGAGCATCAGCGCACGCGAACATGTATCGGCTACGGTAATGCTGGGAATCGATAAATCTATAATGTCTTCAGTGGTCAATTTTTCTATAATTTATTGAGTGCAAAAATACAATATTATTTACGATTTTGGATTGACGATTGACGATTTTCCTCTTCATAGTCATGCTGAATTTATTTCAGCATCCGTTGCTATAGATTACTTGCTACGCGGCGTGCTCTAAAGGGTCTGAAACAAGTTCAGGATGACCGGTGCTGAAACAAGTTCAGGATGACATTCCTTTTTTTTAGAAACGGGCGTCAGCCCATAGAAACGCCGAAGGCATTCAAACGTGAAACATAGAAACCCTGAAACTTGAACGGCGAAGCCACAGAAACCAGAAACATTTATTATCTTTGTGGCATTAAACGTTATTCGATATGAAACATCTTTTTCTGCTGATGACATTAGCAATCACACTTGCAAGCATGACATTTGCACAAAACATAAGCCTCGACGAAGGCAAAACAATTGCAAATAATATCATAAGCGAACGACTTGCAAACCCCGACAACTACAAAATTGCCGATTCGTACACCGAAGCATTCGACGGAGTGGCTGTATTCCACGTATACAACCTTGAGCCATCGGGATTTGTGATTGTGTCGGCCGACAAGTCTGTTGAGCCTCTGCTGGCATTCTCGCACGAAAGTTCGTGCTATGCTACCGACCGCCACCCAGGCGTAAAGGCTGTTCTGCAATCGTACGCATCGCAAATTGCTTATGCAATAAAGAACGGCATACAGGCAAGCCAACATACAACCGCTGAATGGGAACACTACTCGGCAACCGAATTCCAGCCACGCGAAGTGCCTACCGTAGAGCCGTTGCTGACAACAAAGTGGGACCAGGGAAAATACTTCAACAGCCAGTGTCCAGTAGATGCCGGCGGTAAAGACGGACACGTCGTTGTAGGTTGCGTAGCAACTGCTATTGCACAAGTTTTCAACTACTTCCGTTACCCGACACAAGGAACTGGCAGTTACGGATACGACCATCCCGACTACGGTCATCTCGAACTGGACTTCTCACAGCAGCACTACGACTACGACTATATGCCAGCCGTACCAACCGACTACAACGACAACCTTGCACGTCTGCTCTATAGCATAGGCGTTTCGGTCGACATGAACTACGGGCCAGACGGCAGCGGCATGAACAACCACAAGGGAGCCTACACCATGCGCAACTACTTCGGGTACAGCGACGAGGCTCGCTACATCTTCAAGGATAGTCTGCCTACAGTAATCCCCGACAACATCGAAAACGACACCGTAATTCCCGACAGCATCTGGAACGGAATCCTCGTCAACCACCTCGACCGTCGAATTCCGTTATACTATGCGGGATGGGGCGACTATCAGTATCGCAGCGGACATGCATTCGTATTCGACGGCTACAGCGACTCTACTCACTACCACATCAACTGGGGATGGGGCGGCAGCTACGACGGATTTTTCATTATCAGCAACTTGTCGCCTAGCGGCTCGAACTTCAGGCTGGCACACGAAGTAATAATAAATGCTACACCAAAATACGAGAATCAGGTCTGCGAAGGACGCAAAGTTATGAACTTCTACGAAGGCACACTCGACGACGGCAGCGGTCCGCTCAACGAATACGCACCCGACAGCGACTGCTCATGGCTAATATCACCTCAGGATTCTGTTGAAGGCTACACTCTGAAATTCAACAAATTCGACATCGACGATAGCGACAACATAATAATATATGCCGGCAACGACGAGGATGCACCAGTAGTAGCGAGCATTTTCGGCAGCGACATGCCAGACGAAACCTACACAGTAAACTCCACCGAAATGCTAGTACGCTTTATTTCGGATGCTACCGTTTCGGGCTACGGATGGACAATGTCGTACGAACCAATAAGGCCAACCTACTGCCCTACTTCCGTCACCGTTACCGAAATGCGCGACACAATAAGCGACGGCAGCAACGGATGGGACTACTACGACGGTACATCCTGCCGTTGGAGAATTGCACCGGAAAATCCCTCATCGTTTACCTTCGAATTCCTCGAACTCGACACCGAATACGGCAAGGACTTCGTAAAAATATACCGCAACGGCAGACCATACGCCACATTCTCTGGCGACACCATCCCCGAACCTATACATTTCGAAGGTAACAATGCGACAATATTTTTCACAAGCAACACTTCGGTACGCGGTGGCGGCTTCAAGCTAGCTTATAATGTGACCGAAACTGGTGTCGACGAATTTGACAACACTATGGTTTCTGTCTACCCGAATCCAGCCAGCATCGAGATAAACATCGAAGGGGAAAATCTTTCGCAAGTGCAGATCTACGACATTACAGGCAGATGCCTCATCGACGAGAAGATTTCATCGGACATACATTTGGTAGATACCCGAAACCTCAGCAATGGCACATATATGGCAAGAATCATTTCGCACGACGGAAAAATTACCACAACAAGATTCGAAATTATAAAGGGGTAAAAGGCGAACAGGCCAGCAGTCGCACAGGCGAACAGGCCAATCCGCCGACTGAGCGTAGTCGAAGTCAAGGACGAGAACACTAAAAGGCTCGAAGGCGAACAGGCCAGCAGGCGAACAGGCCAATCCGCCGACTGAGCGTAGTCGAAGTCAAGGACGAGAAGCCTAAAGGGGCAAAAGAAGATAAATAACGTTCTTCGCTATGCTCATTTTACAACGAACCTTTAGCTCGGCGTAGCTAATGTTTTTCGCAAGCTCAAAACAATAAACAACGACCACGAATTACACGAATTTTCACGAACCTTTTAGCTCGACGAAGTCAATGGTGCTCGCAAGCTCGCTATAAAGGTTGTCATTGTTGTCCAAGTTGTCGTAATATAAAGAAAACGACAACATATACAACTTAGAACAACTATGTTTTTCGCTGCGCTCAAAACGAAAGGAGTCGCTGCGCGAGAACGGCGAAGCCCTCAACGAAGTTAAACATAGAAACGTGCGTAGCACATAGAACGGCGAAGCCATAGAAACTTGAAACGGCGTCAGCCACAGAAACGTGAACGGCGTACTTCGACTGCCCTTCGACTACGCTCAGGGAGCAGCTCAGCACAAGTAGCCCTCAACGAAGTTAAACATAGAAACGGCGAAGCCGCAGAAACCTTTTTTGTTCCCATGGAACAAAAAAAAACAGCGGCCGGTCGGGGAGACGCGGCACGCTGAGTCGTTATTCTATTTGTTGTGTGTGCGAGGGGAAATGTGGATTTGAAAATTCGATAATTTGAAAATTTGAAGATTCAAAAATTCAATCGTAAATCGTAAATCCAAAATCGTAAATCTACTTGTTCTTCACCACCTTCTTGTTTACCACGAAATCGGCGGTGCTTACGCGCACGGTGTAGGCGGCATCGGGCAGAGCGCCGAGCTGGAGCACTATCTCCGAATCGTTGAAGGTCGGATAGGCGGTGCGCTCGAAGAGCTGGCGGCCGAGCATGTCGTAAACCGCTATACGTGCCGGCTTGTCACCAAAGTTGACAAGGTGTACCGTAAGGTCGCTGCTGAACGGGTTGGGGTATACATACACGTCGGGGTCGCCCAGCGGAACATTGCCGCTGCAGTGTACCTCGATAATCTCCGAGGTTGTGCGGGTGCCGTCGTAGTCGACCTGCGTGAGGCGGTAGTAGTTGTCGCCAGCGCCGATGCCATAGTCGGTAAAGCTGTACGACAGTGCAGTGATGCTGTTTCCTGCGCCAGCCACGCGGCCTACTTCAACGAAGTTCATGGCATCGTCGGAGCGTTCTACTACGAAGTAGTCGTTGTTGCGCTCGCTGGCGGTAGTCCATGCAATTATTGCGCGCTTGCCGTTGCACTCGCCATGCAGGCTAAGAAGGGTAATTGGCAATACAACCTCTTCGCAATAGTCCTTTGATGGAGCAGTATAAGTAGATGTCTTCTCACAGTTGATTGTTGATGAAGTAAAGCTAGCTGTAAGCGTACAAAGACTTCCATTGGGAACAAGGCCTTCAAATGAATATGCAATAGGGCTTGCAAACGGAGGTTCGAAAGTTTGGTAAATAGCATCACTATAACGTATCGTAAGTCTAGCGTCAACATCTACTGGTGCATCACGGAATGAAATTTCGCCAGAAACAGTGTACGAATTTGCTCCAGTACATACAGTATTTGCCGAAATACTGGTAATGTCGCAATTGGAAACTATATCACAGGATGCGCGACCGGAACCACCTATCTGTGTAAAGGTTATCTCACCTGCAGTATTTGCATAGTTTGCAACAAGCACCATATAGTATTCACCAACCTCGGCATCTATTATCTGCAGATATTCATCTGAACTAGTAGTACCACCATAGTCAATCAAATTACCACATGGTCGTGCAAGGGTATATGTACTACATATAGGTGTCGATTGCATTGCAGTTGGTGTAATGCTTGAATTAGAATAATGCTTGTCTGCATCTGCTACTCTATCGTATGCATACCATACATCAGAACCATTATCTGTCAAATCAGCAAGGTCACAGGTCTTATTGTCAAAAGGTCCCCAACAAGCCATATCGACATCGCCAGCTGATGAGTGTACTCTCATACTTATGTCGCCAGGCACAGCAATCTGCATATACCACCAGGTTGCTGGAGTTCCAAAATAAGCACAGAAATCACCGTAAGTCTGTCCCGAACCAGCTTCCACATGGAAACTAACCTCATCGCTATTAGAACAGAATGCTACCGCATTAGCACACGAAGCTTCTCCATGTACCTCATTGTTGTATATTGCATATAAAGTAACATCATTACAAGAAAGGGTTATCCTATCGCCTGCATGATATGCAATTCCACTTCCATCGGCCATTGTATTCCATTCCTTGAAACCTGCATAAGCAGAACATGATGGAATTACAGATGTTACTGTTGCATAAGCTGCAGATACTGAAGGAATAGTAGTTGTAGGAGTTACTGTACCAGAACAAGTCGTTGTATGATCGTAAGTAAGCGTATGCCTATTTTCGGTTGTAGTTACTGCGGGGGAAATACAAAAACGTACATCTGGATATGTTGATGAAGGTGCTGTCGAGGCATCTACTGGACTTGCAGGATTAAGATTATCACTATCGCTATAATGATAAATAACAACTTTTTTTACAGACTCGGAACAATAAAATGCATAGGAAGATGAACTTTCTTCGTCGTTTGAATTATCGTCTATAGCAATAACAAGATTTCTGCATCCGTCATATTCATATCTTCCGCCATTTTGGTTAAATGCAAAAACATTCCACCCTCGAGAACAATTCAACGGACCATTATAAACCTTAGTAAGATTAGAATATGAAATCCAATCCGACTTACTTGTAAATTCAGTTTTATCTGTTGTACCAATATAAATATCAACATTTCCCTTGTGCGACATGGCTGTTGCATATGCATAATTGAATGCAATGCTATGTATTGTACCAGGGGTTAATTCTTCTTTGTTGTATATTATCTGCTTATATCCATATTTAAACGTAGGGTATACCGGAGAACCATAAGCATAACTACTCGTTGCAACACCAATTTCATATTGTTCGTCACCTGTTGGGCAATTACATACATTTAGTGTTATACTAGCGTTTGCAGAACAATAATCTGAAGAAGCAGCAACATGGGCAGTAATAACCACAGAGCCTTCTGTTAGTGGAGTAACAACACCAGTTGTCTCGTTTACTGTTGCAACACTTGTATTGTTTGACGAATATGTAACTGCTCCATGTCCAGAACTTGGATTAACTGTAAGCAATGCAGCTACATTGAAACTTGCAGATGATGATATTTGCTTTTCATCTTCACTAAAATAAGCATCCACTGGATTTGTACATGGGGTTATGCAGAATTTCATATTTACCCTGTTTGTAGAAGATATTGAAGTCCCTCCCGTCGGAACATGATTCAAATCTAAAGACAACGAACCATCATAACAATACCTTTTTTTATTAGTATAATTTGCAGTATTTCCTATGTCGTGGCTAATACAATAATAATCGGTACCAGATTCTAGATGATTATAGAATGCCACAACTATATTACTTTCGCCATCCCAGTCGAAAGGAGTATCAAAATCGATTTCGACCCAGCCAGCACTAAAATTAATAGTACCGCTATATACTTGCGTCAGTCCAGATTCTACCCAATCTGCTGATAAATTTTCCATATCTGTCATTCCCATATAAACTGTACTGGTAAACCGCAAGTTCACATCACCATGATGCACCTTTATCGACCCTATCTTTCCAGCCGTACCACCAGCCATTATAATTTCGTTGGCTGAATAAATCTGCTGCGTATAACTATATGGATATGATGTAGATTGGTAATAAACACCACCATCCTTTTTGTTTCCCCATCCTACTCTTGCACAGTCGTCACCTGCAACATGAATATTGCACGATAATGATGCGCCACAATATGGACTTTCCTGAGCCAAAACGCCAGTTATTACACAATGTCCTTCTGCAACAGCCGTAACTCGTCCGTTGCTGGCAACTGTTGCTACCGACTCGTTGCTGCTCGTCCATGTTATAGCCCCTGTACTGCTATTATCGACAAAAGCTAAGTTGTAAGTATCTGTCGGAGCTAACGTTACAGAAGCATTATTTAGAGATACAATCTGATCTATACATGGCGTTTCGAACTGCACCATACGCCATCCCGAAAAATCATCTACAGCACATTTCGCGCGGACGTATGCATAATATGTTGCTCCTGGAGCTATGGACGTTGCATTGTAGCTCGTCGATGTAACATCGTGTATTGTACCTGTAGCCGGGTCGATAAGGGGTGTTCCCTGCGACAAGACTATCTGCCAGTTCGATTCGGTACCTATTGGGGTCCATGAGAGAGATGCTGATGTATATGTTATGCTGCTTGCAGCAAAAGCTGACGGTGCCGGACAACTACATGAAGGATTGGAATTATAACTGCTTGCTCCATTTTTGCGATACAACTGTATGGCTTGTTGACCCGTATAAGTATCTGACTTAAAAAATCTAAACCTTTTTTGAGAAGCTTCATTATTAAATCTTAGATATGAGCCTCCATCAGATATAATGTCAACAAATCCGCCAGCATTGTATGATATCGAATTTGGATAATTGTCCATATTTGGGCTGGAATACAAACTATTAGTATTGGTCAAGGCATATACATACTCCCCAGCACTCGACATTATTGTATATTTCTCTCCAGTTTTTGCAATTTCAAAAGATGCAGCATCGGTAGTTGAATTAGAAACTATAGTATTATTGGCTATCGTTACCGATATATTGTTGTTGGCTGCATCTATATGTTCTCCATCTAGACTACCATCAAAAGCCTTGCTACCAGCTTCGTAAACTATAAGGTAAGTACCGCTCCAGTCGGTAAGATTTGATGTAATCTTTTCGTATCCGCCAGCGATATATACAGCATATAAGGTTGTGGTGCCGGTGGGATGATATGTATCGCCAGTTGTTCCTACTATTGAAGGCGGCGTAGAAGTTTCACTTACCATCGAAGTTGACCAACCGTAGAACGAATATTCAGGGTCACAACCCGAAGGTGCTGTTGCCGATGGCAATACCACACCAGCTCCGCCAGATGCCTCATCGAGATAAGGTGTAGCACAAGTACCTGTACCGGCATTAAATGTTACCCTATATGCTGGCAAGGCTGTAAAGTATGCTGTTACAGTTGCATTGGCGGTTCCCATTGTAAAGGTTGTGGGGTTGGTTGTTGTACTCGAGAGAGATGATCCAACACCAGAAACTGTCCAGTGGTCGAATGCATAGCCTGAATTGGGGGTAGCTGTAATTGTAGCAGTAGAACCTTCACCAACAGTAGCGGAGTTTGGAGTAACTGTTCCATATCCTGCGGGATCAACTGCTGTTGTAAGGGTGTGGGAAGCTGCTGAAGTATAATTTACGGTTATGGATTCAATCCAGAGACGTTTATCTTTTCCTGCGCTCACTAATTCTAAATACTCTAATGTTCCTGTTATATTATATGTATAATTTGCAAATTCAGTAGTTGTAATTTGTACAGCAGTACCATTTAAAGTTAAATTTGAATTAGGATCAGTACCATATTTCTTTGCTCTTACAACAACAGAAGTAGGAGTTACTTGAGCACTTGCAGATAAATTAATTCTAATTGTTCCTGCGCCTTTATTAGAACCCATTCTCATACCACCACTACCTTGATAAAAAACTCTTGTCGCACTAATATTATTATCAGATATACACGTTAAACAAGAATTATCATTTTCATCTAAAAAGATGGAGCCTTTGGGTGTATTATCTATTGTTTCGCCATTATTACTATTTAGTGTTCCTGTTTTACATATAATCGTATAGCTATCAGCCCATGCCACATTTACAGCGCACAGCAGCAGAAACATTGCAAGAATCCTAAACAAAACACACTTATTAGATTCGGCACCAACAAGGTTATGAATAACGTTTGCCCCCTCCCTATCGGGAAGGGAGCAAAGAGTATTTGCTTTTTTCATACAGTTAAAATCAAGTAATTTTACCTGTTGCAAAGATAGGCATTAAAACCATAGTAATCCTTAAAATTTTGTTAAGCCAACGAAGTTAGGGAGAAATCGCCAAAAATAAAAGACAAAAGGCCAAAAAATTACCACGACAAATGGTCTATGCTGTTCGCTCGAATGGGTAAAAATACCTATGTGGATAATTTACGATTGGCAAAGCCGAGCTAAAGGTTGACGATTTTAGATTGACGATTGAACATTAAACCAGCACTTCAACCCTTCGACAGGCTCACATCGACAAGCTCAGTGATAGAGAAACTTGAACGGCGAAGCCCTCAAATAGCGCGGACACGCGCTCCAACTTTTAACTATTTTCGTGGAGAATATCGGACTCGAACCGACCACCTTCAGATTGCGAACCTGACGCTCTACCAGATGAGCTAATTCCCCAAAATGAGATGCAAAGATAAAGGTTTTTATGATTTGATGATTTAGAAACTAGAAACAAAAAAACAACTTAACGATAAAAAAACTATTTTTGCAGCATGGATATGACATGGGAATTCATATTGCGCATTTTTGTAGCTGCCATGCTTGGCGGAGCAATAGGGCTTGAGCGCGAATACCGCGCAAAAGAGGCCGGTCTGCGCACACATTTTCTAGTAGCATTGGGCTCGGCATTGTTCATGATTGTGTCGGCCTACGGTTTTTCGGAAATCAAACTCGGCGAAGAACAACGCTGGGACATTGCACGTATTGCTGCGCAGGTGGTAACTGGCATAGGTTTCATAGGCGCAGGAACAATCATATTTCACAAAAGCGAAAACGTAATACGCGGACTCACCACCGCAGCGGGCGTATGGGTTACAGCAGCCATCGGACTTGCATGCGGAGGCGGAATGTACATACTGGCAATAGTCTCAACGGCCCTTGTCCTCATAGGACTCGAAGCTTTCAACCTGCTTATAGGCTGGCTTACAAAACGCCACAAGAGAAAACTTGAAGAACAGATCCGCAAGAACGCATCAAACAAAAATAAACCCGAATAACGGGCCTATTTTTTACGCTTCTTCTCCTTTGCAACGAGTTCCACCTCCGAATTTTCGACACTTAGACCATCAAGTGAAGCGAGGAACTTTCCAAGCTGAGAAAAACCATAGTTTCGCGAATCGAAGTCGGGGTACATCTTCTTCAAGCGAGTACCGATTTCGGCCAGATTCGTAGGCTTGTCGTTGGCCATGTTGTCGGCAACCATCTTGCGTACAGCACTGGAAATAAACTCCTTCGATACAGGTGGAACATCTTCGCCCTCGGCAACTGCATGACGGTACTTGTTGAGCGACGCATCTGTCTCAACTCTTTCAAGCTCGATGAACTCGTCGCAAGCCTTACGCAAGGTGACGATGGTTTTCTTTTCGCCCATACCTATAAGATATTTACCAGTCTCTCTCAACCGCGATGCCAAGGTTGTAAAGTCGCTGTCGCTCGATACCAGACAGAAGCAATCTACATCCTTGTTCTGATGCAAAATATCCATGGCATCGATGATAAGCTTCGAATCGACACAATTCTTGCCCGATGCATTGCGTGTCTGAGTGACAAGGTGCATACCTTTGTTCTTGCAAGTGTTTATCCACGAATACGGAGTAACTGCGCCTTTTTCATCGACCGAAACATAGGCATTCTTCACTATTACGCGACCGTATTTGGTCAGACTGCTAAGTATTCCATCTGCATACTTGTTCGAAATGTTTTCAGCATCAACCAGCAATGCAATTCTATAGTTTTCCATTTATCGTCAATTTTTTAATTAATTTTCCTTTAGTTTCCTTGTAACAAATCTCACTGGCATCCATGCTGCAAAAAGTCCGATGAGCATCACTGCGGCAAATGACCACAGCACGTCTACAACATGTATTGCCACCGGGTAGGCATCGATAATAAACGAACCGCTTCCTCCACCCAGCTTTACAAATCCATAAGTCATTTGCAACCAGCATATCAATCCTCCAACAAACAATCCTACCACAGCACCGACAAGACTTATTCCTAGCCCTTCGATGAAAAATATGCGTCGGATGTCGGAATCGTCGGCACCCATGCTGCGAAGTATGGAAATGTCGTTGCGCTTGTCGATGATAAGCATTGTGATTGATGCAATAATATTGAAAGAGGCTATCAGCAGTATGAATATCAGAATCATGAAGATAGCCCATTTTTCCGACTGCATTATCTTGTACGAATATTCGTGCTGCATGTTGCGGTCGAGAATCTTGAACTTATCGCCGAGCTTTGCCGAAAGCTGTTTCACAGCTTCATCGCTTTCGGCACCAGCCTTTAGTTTTATTTCGGCAGCTCCCACCTCACGGTCGAATTCTAGCAAACGGCGAACCTCATCGATTGGCATCACCACATAACGGGCATCGTATTCCTGCTGGATTGCAAAAATTCCTGCAGGATAAAGCGATATGCTATTGAGAAGGTCGGAAGCGGCATCGCTGAAATTGCCCTTGATTTCGGCAGTACGACTTGGAACACTCACCGCAAGCGGCTCGATATAGTCGCAAATCACACCCATCGAATATGCAACACCTGCACCCATTATAGCACACGAAGCCTTTCCATTGTACAGCAAGGCATCGCCACGCACAACCATAGAGTCGAGTCCGGTTATCCTAAAAAAGTTGTCGTCGACACCTTTTACCGTGGCTATCACCTGCTTGTCGTTGTACTGTAACAAGGCGTTTTCCTCAAGGGTGTATGAAATCGTCGAAACTAAGTCACAGTCGTTCAATGCCGATTCGAAAGAAGCATCGGGAACAAAGGTCTTACCCGAAGCGGGCAGCACCTTTATGTCGGGGTCGAACGAATTGTTGAGACGTGTGAGCAAGTCCTCGAATCCATTGAAAACCGACAGCACAATAATCAGTGCAGCGGTACCGACCGCCACTCCTGCTATCGAGATTATCGAGATTATGTTTATCGCGTTGCGCGACTTCTTCGACACCAGGTAGCGTGATGCTATATAGAACGGAAAGGACATTTACGACTTTAGAGCCTTTTCGATACGTTCCACCTCGTCGAAACTGTCATCAAGGTAAAAAACAAGTTCCGGTACACGGCGTACATCGTTGCGGATGGCATTGCCGAGTTCGTAGCGGATGCGCGCAACGTTGGTGTTTATTTCCTTAATAATCGACTGTCCGTCGGTCGACGGGAATATGCTGAGGTAAATCTTTGCCAATCCGAGGTCGGGCGACATTCGCACACCTGTAATCGTGAGCAACCTTCCTGGTACCAATCCGTTGAACTTAAACTGTAAAATGTTTGCCAACTCCTTCTGAACCAAGCCGGCAACCTGTGTCTGTCTTTTCGAATCCATCTTTCTCCTATCTATAAAACTACAGTCTTTCTATCATCCTTTTGAAAATCTCCGTCATCTTCGATTCGGCAACGGCAGCTACCTTCTGTACTTCTTCGTGCGAAACCTCCACGATCTTGCCTGGCACGCCGAGGTCGGTAATTATCGACATTGCAAAGCACGGGATGCGCATCTGGCGTGCAACGATAGCCTCGGGTACTGTCGACATTCCAACTGTGTCGGCACCGATGACACGGAAATACCTGTATTCGGCAGGCGTTTCGAAAGTTGGCCCCGTAGTTGCCAGGTAAACGCCCTTCTGCAACTTGTAGCCAAGTTCGGCAGCAACCTTTTCGGCACATACAATTAACGACTTGTCGTAAACGCAGCTCATGTCGGGGAAGCGGTCGCCATCTTCGGGATTATGCTTGCCGATAAGCGGGTTCGGCATAATGCAGATATGGTCGGTAATAACCATAAGGTCGCCAATTTCGAAATCTGGATTGACACCTCCGCTGGCATTCGATACGAAAAGGTACTTGATACCAAGACGTATCAAAGTCCTTGTTGCAAAAACAAGTTGCTTCATCGAATAACCTTCATAGTAGTGGAAGCGTCCCTGCATAGCCACCACAGTTTTGCCGCCAAGTCGGCCAAGAATCAATTTTCCGCTATGTCCTTCGACGGTAGAAACCGGAAAATCTGGAATTTCGCTGTATGGAATTTCTTCAATTACATCGATTTCCCTGACAAGGCCACCAAGTCCTGTACCGAGAATAATGCCAACCTCGGGTGTTTCCTTAAAGCGAGTTGTTATAAAGTTTATTGTAGCGTTTGTTGTTTCTGACATAACTGATTATTTGATTGTTAAACATCTTCTTCTCTTCCTCATCGCAGAGCAGTTCAATCTTGATAGGAATGTAATACATGCTCGATTTTATTTTGTCGCCAAGGAACTTATTTGTTCTGAGGCGCACAGCATCCTTTTCAGTAACTATCACAACTTTCGGTGCGCCCATTTCATCGTAAGTCTTCTGAATTCTGGCAATGTCGGACGCCGAAAAGGCATGATGATCGGAAAATGGAATATGAACTACGCCCTTCGACTTCTGCATGAGCATATCAACAAAATTTTCGGGATGGGCAATACCAGTGACCGCCAACACGTTGCAATCCTTTAGTCTATCATTATTAAGTTTCTTTGCATTGCTAAACACTGGTTTCGGATCCTCGTACAGCACCGACGTAAACGATAGGTGCTGGTAAGGCAATACGCCAACTTCCTTGGTAAGCAAACGGCGCTCGATAGGAGTAAGCTTGAGCGGACAGTTGCTATACACGAGCAGGTGTGCACGGTGTACGTTCGACTTCGACTCGCGCAGACGTCCGAGCGGAAGCACATGATCCTTCGAAATAGGATAGTCGTAGTTGATGAGCAACATGTGCAGTCCAGGATTTATACGGCGATGCTGGAATGCATCGTCGAGGACGATGACATTGAGGTCGGGATATAGTTCGCGGAGTTTCTCGACGCCTTCGGTACGGCTTTCGCAGACGGCCACCACAACGTCGTCGCCGAACTTGCGTTTTACCTGCAATGGCTCGTCGCCACAGAGAGTATAGTCGTCGTCGGCCTCGACAATACGGAAGCCACGAGTCTTACGCTTGTATCCGCGGCTCAGCATAGCAGTCTTGAAATCGCTCTTGAGCATACGCAATACATACTCGACATGCGGAGTCTTGCCTGTTCCGCCAACACTTATGTTGCCGACAGAGATTATAGGCAGGTCGTATTCCTTCGACTTTAGGATTCCGTTTTCGTACATGAAATTTCTCATGTCGCCTATAAACTTGTATATAAGCGAAGGCAGCCAAAGCAGCAGAAAACGGAAAAAGCCAACCTTGCGAGTACTCATGCGATAAATTTTGTTGGGAAAAATAACACTTTTTATTATAACAGCAAAAAAAATCTTGATATTGATACAAAAATACCTTATTCAGGTCTGTATTCGTTGATGTATTCCATGACACTTGCTGCGGCTTCGTCCGACAGATCATCGTTACGCCAGGTGGTATTGTTCACTTCGTCGAGGACAGAATATATCTTTTCCCATTTTTCTTGGCGAAAATTGTCCTGCGACTGAATAAGTGCCGCAATGAAGTTTACGCAATAGCTGTCCTTGTCTTTCTTCTGCGCCATCTTAGCTATTTTTAGGGCCTCCTTCACGTCGAAGTAGTCGCTCAGGGCTTTCATGTAAGCAAAACAGATAAGCGTTTTTCCGTCGAGCACGTTGAAGAGCTTGCTTGCTGACGGCGGCTGCTTTACATCCATAGCAATCGAAACAAGTCCCGCGTAGTTGGACTCCGCCTTGTCGCCCCAGCTAAGTGCATTTACTATTGCTACCTTTATGGCTACCGGATTATTGGCATCGAGGATATATTCGGCCATGTCCCACGACAAATCGTGTGTTTCGGAAGCTTCATAAACCAGCGGATTATCGATATAATGCTGGTAGAATTTAGTTGATGTCAACGGCGAATCGGCAAACGAAAGCAAGCTGACAATCATGAATGCAAATACAGAAATGAATTTTCTCATATATTTTATTTTAGAAACATCGCACAAAGGTAAGAATAATTTCGAAAAATATGCAAATCAAGGATTTGATTATATTTTCAATATGTGCGACTTCGCTAAGGTTTCAAAAAAGAGATTTTGACTATAATTGAGAATATTCATTATTTTTATAATTTTGCGGAAAATATATCGTTCATATTTTAATGAGAGAATACACAAAAAATGTAAGTTCCTTCATGGAACGCTACAGGGATGTAAAAACAGCCCAGGCGATGACGAGAGTGTCGAAGTACACCCTTAAATTCTTGGGCATAAGGACTGTTGACTTGAAAAATATATTCAAGACAATATTCCAGAACTATCCCCTGCCAAAATATGACGATACCAAAAACATTATCAGGGAATTTTTTGCCATGGAGGAACGCGAATTCCTGTACTTCGGCATAGCCCTGCTTGCAAAACGCAAAAAATTGTGGATGAAGACAGACATAGTTTTCATCGAAAGCCTTCTGCTTACAAAACCTGCATGGGACACCATCGAGAGCATAACAGCCGAACTTGTTTCTGACTTTGCCAAAATGTATCCTACAACTGCTATCGAATTCCTGAAATCGTGGAGCCAATCGAAAAGCCCAGCCTTGAAGTCGGTAGCAATAATGTACCAGCGAAAATTCAAGAAGGACACCGATACCGAAACCCTGCAGAAGTTCATCTCGGAAAACATGAACACTGGCGATGCCACAGTAAACAAGGCGATAGGATCGGCACTTAGGGACTACTCGAAAACCGACTACGAGTGGGTAACAAATTTCGTTGTGCAGAACAGTTCGCATCTGGACAAGGCTGCCAAGCAGGAAGCCATAAAATGGATTAACAACAAGGGTCTTATAAAATAAAATGGATAACTATAACGAACTTTTCGGAAAACTCGCTACAAAAAAGGCCATCGTCGTTGGCGACGTGATGATTGATTCGTACATGATTGGCAAGGTTGACCGTATTTCGCCCGAAGCGCCAGTGCCGGTAGTATCGGTAACCGACAGGAAATACCGTCTTGGCGGTGCCGCAAACGTGGCACTCAACATTGCTGTCTTTGGCGCCGAAGTATATTTATGCTCGGTAATCGGCAACGACAGCATGGGACAGGTTTTCCGCGATTTGCTGCGCGAAAACAACCTTCCCGACAACGGCATAATAAGCAGCGAGAACCGTAAGACCACCACCAAGACCCGCGTTATCAGTGGAGGCCAGCACCTGCTTCGAGTCGATGACGAAGATGCCGCGCAGATTTCAGATGAACTGAAAGAAATCCTGATGTTCCGCATTTCGCAGATCATCGAGAACGAACATATCGACGTGCTTGTCTTCGAGGACTACGACAAGGGGCTTCTTTCGCCCGACATCATACACCGCATCACAATGTTGTGCCGACAGAACAAGATAAAGGTAACAGTCGACCCAAAGAAGCGCAACTTCGACGCATACAAGTACGTTACCATGTTCAAACCAAACCTAAAGGAGTTCTGCGAAGGCTGCAAGATCGACAAGACCAAAGACATAGAAATGCTAAAGCCATACGCCAAGGAGTTCCTGCAAAACAACAACATCGACATTCTTATGGTAACGCTGTCGGAAAACGGCATACTTATCTGCACTCAAAAGAACTATGTCCACATTCCTGCCCAGATCCGCGACATCGTTGATGTTTCGGGCGCAGGCGACACTGTTATAAGCGTGGCTTCGCTTCTGCTTACTGCATCAGAAGACATCCGTGAAATTGCACGTATAGCAAACTTTGCAGGTGGCATCGTATGCGAAAAGGTAGGCGTTGTGCCTATTGATGTGGAGACGCTGAAAACAAAAATTAGAGAATAAACGTCTGATTATTAATCTTATACAAATATACATTGATGTATAATACATTAATGTATATTCACTTTATTTCATATACTTTTCTCTGAACCAAATCTCGAACACTGGGTCGCAAAATTCATACTTTTCGACGCCTTCTACTTTCTCAAAGAAATCCATTTCTTGTAAAATCTTTTTGTTTCGCGTGATAGTCTGTGCATTGCCCAAATCATATTTTTTTACCACAGATGCAGAATTCAACTTATACTCGCCATTTGCAACAGCCTTGAGCATAGCAAATTGAGCAGATGTAAGATTTTCTGTATCATTCTCATACATAGGGGTATTCATTTCTATCATCTGCGAAAGTGCCAAATCGAGGATATCGCTTGTAACCTCACGACTAGTATTCGACCACACAAAATAGCAATACTGCTGCACATACCATGACAGACATCTGACGGTTTCACATATTTTTGAGGAATTTTCCTTGGATATTTTTTTACCAGTAATTTTGAATTTGTTCATTATAAATGGCATCCATTCGTTTACAGGAATTTTCTTTAGGAAAAAAATCTGTCCAAACCTATAAAACGGATTGGTTGAATTGTTAAAAATATCAAGCATCATGTGACGTTTACTGCCATATAGGCAATATGAAACATTTTGCTGCGACTGCCATGCTGAGCGCATTTTGCCTTCAAACGACTTATATTGCGGAATCTGTGCCAATTGCTGGAATTCATCAATGCAAACGATGATTTTCAAACCTTTTTCAGAAGCTATCTTCTGTGGAAGGTTAAGAATCTCATATTCATCAACATCGTCAATGTCAAACTTAAGGTCAAACGTCATTGCTTCAGAAGAATTTGACGACAATGTAATCCCAGGCTTTATATTTCTTAAAAAACGCCTTACATAATCAAGTCTTTTTTCAAGTACTGACGAGGTACATGAAATAACTTCGCGTGCAAACACCCTATAAAATTCTGCTTCGGTATGAATTCCCATTGCATCTATATAGCAAACTCGCACTCTCTTATCCTCGGTCATCAACTCTCGAGTAGCCATCAAAACTAGCGACGATTTCCCCCACCTACGAGGCGATACAAGCATAACGTTTATCCCCGACGACAAAAGCTGCTTCAATTTTCTTCTATCTTCGACCCTATCAACAAAATTATCGTTCTCGGCAAGCTTACCGAACTTAAAAGGCACTTCCATAATCAAATATATTTTTCGATGCAAAGATATAAATTATACACAAATGTATAATACATAAATGTATATTTTTTGTCTCCTAAAATATAGCACAATAAAACACTTTTGTTATTAAGGAATATGTTCCGGATGACAAACCCCGTTTTTTTAGCGAATGCTAATTTATTTTTTTGTATGTTTGCAAACGTATGTCCCGTACAATACGACACATAGAAACCACAATGTTGGCAATGGCATTTGCCATCCTGCTACTATTTGCTCATAGCGCAAATGCACAGCAGACCGACGAAAAGGTGCTGTATGTAGTTTCAGTGAACGACATGCACGGCAACATCGACAATTTTCCACAATTTGCCGCCCTACTCGACACCCTGCGCAAACAATATCCCGACATACTGCTTATTTCGGCAGGCGACAATCGTACCGGTCATCCCGTGAACGACCGCTATCCCAAGCCATCCTACCCTATAACGAAACTAATGAACGAGGTGCATTTCGACCTGTCTGCCCTTGGAAACCATGAGTTTGACATTGGAGTGGAAGGACTTCGAGATGTGATTGGCTGGTCCGATTTCGACTATGTGTGCGCAAATGCCTACTTCGACGACAGCATCAACGTTAAGCCATACAAGATTATCGACTACAAAGGTCTGAAAATAGGATTTGTCGGCGGAATACAAGTGGGAGAAAATGGCATACCCGATTTCCATCCTAATTGTGCAAAAGGTGTATCGTTCAAACCGATAGAAGAAGTTTTGTCCGAATATATGTTTCTGCGCAAGGAGTGCGACATGCTTTTCCTTATTTCGCACTGCGGCCTCGAAGCCGACATTGAGATTGCCAAAAAGTTTCCACAGTTTGATGCTATTTTCGGCGGGCATTCGCACAAGAAAATAGAGCGCACAAAACTAATCGGCAACACAATGATAACCCAGTCGGGCAAGAAACTGAACTACCTGACTGTGAGTGTATTCTACTTCACAAACGGTAAAATCGACTACAAGGCGCAACAGGTGTTCTCGGTAAAGGACTTTGCCAAGAAGGATGAAAGGATACAGAAGATGGTTGACGAGTTCGGCAGTCTCGATATTTTCAGCAAGGTAGTTGGGAATAACGACGCAGACATCGACAGCAAAGAACCGCTTGGCTGCTTCATGGCCGACGTTATCCGCGATGCTACAAAGTCTGACCTTGCATTCCAGAATCCTGGAGGTGTACGGCTTGGCAAACTTCAGGCAGGAGAAATCACAGCAAAGGATATATACACATTGGACCCTTTCGACAACATTATAATGAAATATAAGGTAAGCGGACAGGAAATAATGGATATGCTCGAAATGGCATGCTATAAAACCGAAGATTTTCCAATGCTTTGCTCGGGTTGCACCTGCATATTGCACCGCAACGAATACGAAGAAATCGAAAGCATAGAATTATTGCTCGACAACGGCAAGCCACTTGACCTAAAAGCAAAATACAACATAGCCATAAATAGTTATATTGCAAGCGTTTACGGATTCGAGCAAAGATACAAAGGAAAAGAATTCCAGCACTCAAGCGAGATATTATTCAAATACCTCGAAAAACACCCACACATAAACTATGCAGGCGTGACAAGGATAAGATAAACGAATGTTCTCTATTCCTTTACAACTTTCCTATTTATCACAAATTCTGCCGTGCTAACCCTGACATTATAGGTTGCATCGGACAGACTTTCAAGGTGAAGAACAACCTCGTGCTCGTTTTGAGTGCATTGTACTTCGGTGGTCATTACCAATCGGCCTAGCATATCGTAAACCTCTACCGAAGCAGGCATATTGCCGAAATTCTCGAAGCGCAAAGTAAGGTCACATCCAAACGGATTTGGGTAGGCAACCACTTCGGGAGCGCCTTCTGCATCAATTGTGCAGTTTACAGCAATCATTTCCGATACTGTGCGCGTACCGTCGTAGTCGACCTGCACTAGGCGATAGTAGCTGTCGCCACCACGAACACTATAATCATTATATGTATAGTCGACAGGATTAATAGAATTTCCTGCACCTGCCATACGGGCAACCTCGCCGAAATTGATTGCATCGCCGGAACGTTCGAGCACAAAGTAGTCGTTGTTGCGTTCTGTGGCTGTTGTCCACGAAATCTTTGCATAGTTTCCATTGCACTCGGCAGAGAAAGCCGCCAGTTCGATTGGCAGAAGCGTATTGTGGTCTATGGAACCGAAGGTTACAACCTTGTCACCACCAGCGCGCGTCGCTGGCAAGTCTACATCGCTTATCGAAATGTAGGTATACGAAGTAGCGTTTGTCGATGCAGTTCCGCCAAGGTTTTTCCAGCAGCCGTCGT
Organism: Bacteroidales bacterium; assembly: GCA_017617125.1. Taxonomy (GTDB): domain Bacteria; phylum Bacteroidota; class Bacteroidia; order Bacteroidales; family ML635J-15; genus Bact-19. The sequence continues at coordinate 50,685 of JAFZWY010000051.1, read as the reverse complement.
AAATGGCCATGGCAATGTCAGGTTCTTCGTGCTCGACAGTCGCAACGTTAAAATGTATGTCATCGTCTGCCGTAACCGTAAAAACAGCATCCTCCATTGGCGATGACGAACCGAGATTCCAGAAATACATGTTGCTTACATGGTCGAACTTTGCATTGCCTTCGTTTGGTCCGCACATATTGTTCTGATTCCACCAAACTGGCATTTCGGAAGACGAGAAACCGTCGGGATCATGATTGAACCTTAGGTCGGTATTGGCGGCAAGTCCAGCAACCTCAAGTGCACCCAGCACACCATTGCTACCAGTGGGGAAAATGAACGCCGAAGCGTTAGCCTTTTTGGTTACAGTACCATCGACGTAGCTGTTGATGGTAGCACCCGAAGATGTAGCGGTGGCAGCAAACGTTACATTACCTATGATATTGCCTTTTACAAATTCTGCATTTCCATTTACAGTAAGCATTCCCGAAAGAGTCAAGTTGTTGGAAGTCTTGTCCATGGTAATGTTGGTAATTGCAGTTTTTGTCGATGCTTGGCTGTTATCACCCTTAAACGTCAACGCTTGTGGGAGATAAAATCCCTGATTTGAAGCTGAATTATCTCTCAGATTGCCGTACAAATCAATAGTTTCGGCATCGAAAATATTTTCTTCTGCTGCAAGAGTAAGGTTTCGGAGTTTAAGGTTTCCTCCGCTACTTGGTGCCGATATGCTCTGCGATGATGAACTTGTAAGAGTGAGCGAAGTATTTTGATTTGTTATGAAAGTACCGCTATTTGTTATGTCGCCACCAAGAATGATTTCAAAATCGTTTCCTTCTAATGGACGGAAAATTCCGCCAGCATTTATTGTTATGTCATCCACGACTTTCAGTGTAGAATTGTTTTGTGTATTTCCAAATACTCCCGAACTGCTTATTGTCAGTGTCTTACATTTTGCTGTGTCGCCAGTATATATTTGGACTTCACTGCATCCGACTTCGATGCTTGGAATTTCCACATCCACAGTTTCGTCGGGCACTACAAGCGACATCCAATTTGCGCAATCGAACCAGTTTCCACCTTCTTTCTTTCCACTCCACTTACCTTGGGAGAAATCGCCAGGTGCTATCGGTAATTCATACGAAGCGCCTGCTTGTGGACCGCCAGCCCTGTCCTTATAGTTAGGACCATAAGAAGCATAATTAGTTGTAGTACATGCCTCCCAATTATCCTCTTCATTAATTCTCATTATCCACTCTCGTTTAGTTACTTCTGTAAATGGTCCCATGTATTTTGCAATACCAGAAGCAATATTAAGTGTTGATACAAAGCACTCGCAGCCCGGGTAAATTGTAGAACCGTGAGTGGTATTGTACCCGTATCTATCTTTCCATCCTGTAGCTGTATATCCGTATAGAATATTGCCTGTATATTCAGCCTTGTTATCATTGCAAACAACCCAAGAACCACCCTGCATAATCCAAATTTGGTCTTGCTCATTTAGGTCTAGAGGCCCGAATGTAACAATATCCCAATTATCATTATCTTGGCTTCCATTTACATATATATAAATATTAGGACTTCCTCCGTGTAATACCGGATCCACTCCCATACCTATTCTACCTCGAGTTTCGCTAATTGTTATAACACTACCTGCCCGTATGGATGAATTTTTTCTTGTAATTCTCCAGAAACCTTCTCCTGTTCCCCAATATCCTTGATACTTCTTTTCGTAACCATTATCTGTCATATCTATTGCAGTTCCTGCAGAAATATCCTTGAAAATCATAAAACTATATTCGTCAGCAGAATTTCCAGTTTCACTATACAATTTATTATTTATTGCCACTATTGCCAAATCACCAGGCTCAAGAGTTGTTGCATTTGCACTGCTTATGGTTATAAACGAACCTCCATACGCCCATTCGCTACGGTCACTTCCACTACATTTTGCCCTTACCCACCAGTAATACACAGTATTTTCGGATAAACCAGTGATTTCAAACGGATTCTCGTTTGCTGTTCCTGTTGGCGTAGTCGGGGCTATACTTGAAGTTGAATAATAGTAATCCCACTGCGACTCAGCGCTTCGTGCAGTCCAACTTAATGTTGCTGACGTTGTCGTAATATTATCCACACTAAGCGACACAGGCATCCTACACTCTGGAGGAGTACATGTTGTTACATATCCTGTATGAGTATAATATTTATACAGCGACAAAGGACCGCCTGTGCCACCAGCATAGCAAGCAAATCCGTATGTGCCATTATTCCTCAGATTTGAATTTACGTTAGCTATCGTATTATACCTATTTATAAAATCGTATGTTGAAGACCCTACAACCAACCATTTTGCCTTATTGTCTGTTCCATCAGCGAACATTTGTGCTTTATTTGACTCACCTGTTGACGCAGCGTATTTATTAGCAGCATCATTAAATATAGTCCAATATTCTCCACTTGGAGCAATGTGCCATATAATAGCGGCATTTGTGGTTGTAATTATATCGTTAGTAGGAGTAATCGAGGCATACATCAATCTATTTGATGTTACTGTTGTATTCATTGCTCTTCCATCATAGTAAATTATATATTTGCCTTCCGTTAACGCACCACTATACAATTCGTAATTATTATCTACACCTGCGCTAATGGAAGCAAACACAGCATAAAATGTAGTGGGTTCTGTCACTTGGAATTCGGAGAGGGCATCGTGAGAATACAATATTGTAGGCCTTTCATCTTGTGAGGTTGCGATTTCGGATGTTGTCCAACCTATAAACTCTTTGGAATCGTCACATTCTGTTATTGCCGGGTTTTCGGGGACAACATCTTCTTGAATCGTTGCATTGTATTCGTATGTTGCATTTTGAACTTCCTCTCCGTTTACATACCATTCGACACTATATGAATCTTTTTCCCATATTGCATATAGTCTGACATTCGACATTAACGAGCTATATGTATCACCTGGGTTATACGAAGTTCCTAACCCATCGGCAGATGCATTCCACTTAACAAAATGATGTCCTGTAGGTGGAGTAAATCCATTTTCCAGAATCACAACGTCGCCACCTATATCAACTGTTTGAGATTCCATACTGCCACTACCGCCGTTTGCAGAGTATGTTAGGGTTGCAGTAGTTGGAGGTGTACAGGAAGTTGTGTAGGCAGAATATGGAATTCCATATATTCTTATTGGTCCTATTCCGACATTACTACCTTTGTTGAAAAATAATATTTTCACTACGCTGGTTCCTGATGGAAAATCATTTGTAGTTGTAAACGACAAAATTGCGTTTTGACTGCCACTTGTTACAAATGATTGCACATCGCTATAACTTGAACCACCATCAGTAGATGCCTGTATTTTTATTGTTGAACTTTCTGCACCACCTAGCTTTTTTACTCCAAAAGTTAAGGATGATGGAGTAGAACTGCATGGAATAGTAATATAGTCTCCTTCAGTATCAAATTTTACCAGATAAGGAGCATTGCTCTCCGCATAATTACTTCCCAATCCATAACCAGATGCACCAGATTCCACTAAATTTTCTTTTGTTCCGCCTGCAAATGAATAAATTTCGGCCGCCCCCCCTGTCTCCTCTGCAAATACTGCATAATAAGTTTTATCTGCTGTTATCGTGCCTATCGGTTCTGTAAATAAATCGTCTGGAGCATCATTTTCGTTAGAATAACTACTATATTTAGTCCACCCAACGAATGTTTTCCCATTACAATCGCCAGATGTTGGATCAGAAGGAACCGAAGTAATAGTAGATCCTGTACAATATTCATCAGATCTTATATTTTCATTATTGACATACCATGTTACATGATATTTCGGCTTTGATTCAAAGTTTATTGTTACCGTACAATTGCTCAAGGGAGTAATAGTAAAAACATCTCCGCTCTGTGATACCGTTGCTGTTCCGCTCACTGTATATGCAGGACTTGCATATTGCGAACACTCACCCAGACTTGCTGTGATTACAAAACCAGAAACAGAAACTGTTCCCAAGGCAACATCGCTAGATTGGGCTGTGAGTGTATAATTCTGTGTTGTGAACGAGCCACCCGACACCCATACACTATTATCGCCACCGCCGCAATTTGCACGTACCCACCAATAATATGTAGTATTGGCAATAAGACTAGTAAGTCCCGCTGTAGGATTTGTACTTACAGATCCCGATGGCGTTGCGCTTGGTGTAGGTGTAGTACTTGAAGTAGAATAATAGTAATCCCAGTTTGTTTCTGAATCACCAGCAGTCCAACTTATTGTTGCTGTGTTTTGTCCTATGCTAGATGATGCAAGAGAGGTAGGAGGAAGACAGGTAGGGGGAGTGCAGGAAGGAGAAGTGTTGTAGGTTGCAAATCCTACTTTCTTCGCCATTTTTAAAACATCCCCATTATTAGTTCCATATGTTCTAAAACTATTATTACTATATGAACGCAAATAAGCATTATTAGAATTATACTTCCAATTACTACTATTATATAACCAATAACTAGATTCCGTATTTTGCCACGCTAAATGACCAGAACTTGCTGCACTTGCATATAAATATCCATATTCAGAATTGTACATTTTAAAACCTGACCCAGACGCACTTAAAGTAAGTTCTATGGCTCCACTTGGTACTGATGAGGCATAACCTCCAGAAAAGGAAAATTGTTCAGACGCTACTTGTCCATGCCCATTACTTATTGTTCCATTAAAAGCATGGTAATCTGTTGTCAAAAGATAATATGTTCCCGCAGTAACAGTAGATAAATTTTCAACTAACTGATACGATTCACTTCCCTGCTTATATACCGCATACAATTCAATATTATTCTCAGATGGATGATATATATTGCCAGTAGTACCAACTATATAAGGCGCTGTTGTCGTTGCTGACACAGAAGATGTTGCCCAACCATAGAAAGTATATTCAGGGTCACATCCTGCTGGGGGTGTTGGAGAAGGCAAGTTTACACCTGCACCTGCTGATGCTTCCGTAAGTGAAGAAACGCCTAAGCCTGTGCCATTATTAAAGGTTACTGTGTAAGGAATAGAGGGTGCTGTTTCATATGTTATTACAACAGATGAAAAATATGATGCACCACTGACTTTTAATGTAAAATATTGATTTCCTACTGTTATATTTATTGTACTAGTAGTAGTACCAGTTCCAGCACTTGTACTAAGTGGTTTTTGAGAATTTCCTTGATATATAGTATATGTTTTATTTCCAGAATAAACATTTACCGTTACAGACTTTAATCCTGGTATAGCTGTTGTATTATACAGGACACCTTCTCCTTTGCTGCTATTCATTTGTATAACATCGTTAGAACCTTTATATCCTTGATTTACAATAAAATCATACCCATCAACAGACGCTGTTTTTTCAGCATACGATGTTGTCAAACTAAAACTACTATATGTTAAGGTAATAGTCTGTTCCGCGCCTTTCAATAAACTACTCAATCCCATCATCACCCCCACCACCAGTGCGAATGCTTTCAAGACACTGAAACGGGTAGTATAAGAGTGTATATGTTCATTATTGCCACCATGGCAATAAGTTGATAAACAAAGGGTTGTCTTCATAAAATATTTAATTCAAATTCAAATCCAAAACTTGTAAAATTATAAAAAATCAGAACACTAAAATTGAAGAAATTAATGTATTATATTTTTCAAATTATTGCATATAAGAAACAACAACTATAAAAGAATAATGGGTAATTTTACTTATTTATAATAGAAAAACACGAGCAAATGCATAACCACGTATGAACGGTGAGCTAAAGGTTCGTGGTAAAAAAATCACTATGAGCACCGCGAGGAATAAAAAAAACATTATCTTTGTGATTCATATGAGTAAATATTTTTACATATCTGCGATACTATTGTTCCTTGCGGCGGCTACAACCTTCGCACAGGACATTCATTTTTCGCAGTTTTACTCTACACCATTGCAGACATCGCCCGCCAACATCGGCAACTTCGACGGAGACTGGCGTGCCGTGCTCAACAACAAAAACCAGTGGAACTCGTTCACAAAGGCATACCGTACTTTTGCCGGCAGTGTCGATTATTCGCATAAGTCGCTGTTTACCAACGACGACCAGTCTGGTCTCGGCATAGTAATCAACCGCGATGTGGCCGGCGATGGCAAATTCGGAACCACACAAATTATGCTCGGTGCTGCCTACTACTACCCGTTCTTGGCAGGCAAAATACTCGCTGGCGCCGGTCTCTCGGCAGGTTACGCCCACCACGGAATACAGACCGACCGACTCAACTTCGGCAACCAATACGTAACCGACGGATACGACCCCAACCGCGATTCGGGCGAACAATGGCAGAAAACCTCTTTCGGATACTTCGACTGCGCCATCGGTACCAACATGATACTCAGACTAAAAGACAACTGGACCGCCGAAGCCGGGTTCTCAGTAGCTCACCCTCACCAGCCACACAAAGCCTTCCTCGGCAGCACCGACTCGCGACTGCCAGCAAAATGGATTGTCCACGCCACAGGCGACATTAACGTCAAGGACGATTTCTGGATAGCCCCGATGTTCTACAGTATGGTACAGCAGAAATATCTCGAATTCGACATTGGCGCACTTGGACGTATGAATGTCAACCCAGTGGGACTGCAAGCAGTATACTTCGGCATCTTCGCCCGTACCAGCGACGCTGGAATACTCTGCGCTGGCGTACAATACCACAATGTCCGCTTCCTAGTCAACTACGACATCAACCTGTCGAAACTTACCAGCATCAGCCGCGGTAACGGAGGCATCGAACTGTCGCTGATATACATCTACTCCAAGCCAAAACCATTAGAAACACCATACTACAGGAAATGTCCCGAATTCATGTAACGATAGCAAAAACCGCAATGGTACAGATGCGAAAAACTATCGCATTGTGGCTGTTTGTGGTCGTTTCGTGCATTGCAATGGCTCAGGAACGTGATATCAACAGCTTGATATTCAGTGGTGACAATGCCATGAAGCAGAAAAACTTCTATGGCGCAGCAAAACTATACGAGGAAGCCCTGAAGCTAGACAACAAGATGTACGACGTAGTGTGGAAAATTGCCGAAGCATATCGCCTCGACAACGACTACGCCAATGCTCTCGTGCATTACAAGACATTGGTCGACAAGACCGAAAACAAATATCCCGATGCAACCTACTACTATGCTCAGATGCTGAAGTCGAACGAAGACTTTATGAGGGCGCAATATTTTTTCAAGCGGTATATGACGCTGGCAAAAAAAGACAATTTCAAGGGCGACAAGGCAAAAGCTGAGCAGGCCGAGCAGGAAATTCTGAACTGCGAATACGCCTGGAAGCAGCAAAACCGTCCGCAGGCAGTGGAAATTAAACATGCAGACGATGGCATGAACAGCGTTTACAGCGACTTCGGAGCATCGCTGTCGGACGGCAAGGTGCTGTTCTCGTCGATACGTCCAATAGACGACTCTGCAAAAACCTACATTTCAAAGATTTACAGCTCCGAAGCCGATAATTTCGCCTCGGTTGCCGAACTTGGTCTCAACACTCTTTCGCCAGCCGACATTTCGAATCCATGCATGAGCAACGACGGCAGCCGGATCTACTTTTCGCTTACCGACAACTTCGCAACAGGCAACACATACATCTACCAGTGCACACGCACCGACGACGGCTGGAGCGAACCGCAGATCTTGCCCGAAAAGATAAATCCACAGGGCTACAATTCGACCCAACCTCACCTCATCGAGTTTGGCTATCGTCCCGACATACTGCTTTGGTCGAGCAACCGACCTGGAGGCGAAGGCGGTTACGACATATATTCGTGCGAAATTCTACCCGACGGCAGTTTCGGCTCGGTGAAAAACATTGGCCGTCCAATAATTGAAGACGAACGTTTTGCACAATTTTATGACACCGTATCGCTGATAAACACGCCAGGCGACGAAATCACACCTTTCTACACCACTACCGATTCGACCCTGTATTTCAGTTCCAACCATTTCCAGACAATAGGTGCATTCGATATTTTCGCCACCAAAGGGAATTTTAGGGTGTGGGATACGGTGAAAAATCTTGGCTATCCGATAAATTCGGCTCAAAACGACATCTACTACAAGGTATATCCCGAAGAAGGCATTGCTTTCCTCACCAGCAACCGCAAAGGCGCATTGGCACAGACTCACCAAAGCTGCTGCAACGATATTTTCTACTACAACATCGAAAAGTTCGTCAGCGAAGAGGAACGCATAGCAATGGAAACCGAAATAAGGATAGCCACGCTTACCCAGCGCACACGTCTGCTCGTGCCGATAAGCTTATACTTCCACAACGACATTCCAAATCCAAATTCGTGGGACACAGTCACAAATCAGAATTATAGCGACACCTATTTCAGCTACATGCAGATGCAGGAAAAATACCGCCGCGAGTTCTCGAGAGGCCTCGACCGCACCCGCCGCGAGCAGGCAGTCGACAGCATCGATGTTTTCTTCTCGAGCATGGTAGAGGAAAACTACAACCGTCTCATCGAATTCACCAAGATGATGAAGGAACTGCTCGAAAGCGGACAGAAGGTGGCAATAACTATAAAGGGCTTCACCAGTCCTCTCAACACAGTTGAATACAACAACAACCTTGCCAAACGAAGGATTTCGTCGCTTGTGAACTTTTTCGACGAGTACGAAGACGGCGTCTTGCGCCAGTACATCGAAAGCGGTCAGATTGAATACAAATTCGTAGCATTCGGCAAGACAATGGCAGCTGCCAACGTTAGCGACGACCGCAACGACCAGCGTAATTCGGTCTATAATCCTGCCGCCGCCCGCGAACGACGGATAGAGATAATAGCTGTGGAGATAGAAAAATAAGAATTGTTTTGCCCATGTAAAAGAAAAGACGTACTTTCGTGTTTTATTTTAAAGACGAAAAACGAACAAAAAAAAACAATAAAATTATCATGGCTACAAACAGATTCATAACCCTTGACGAGGTTATAATTCAGAGACAATCGGCTTTCAAATATGCAAAGGGCGAATTGTCGAGACTTTTAAGCAACATTGGTCTTGCTGCTAAAATCGTAAACAACAGTATCAACCGTGCCGGCCTCGAGACCAACATCCTCGGCGCTACCGACAACATCAACGTGCAGGGCGAAACCCAGCAAAAACTCGATGTGTTCGCCGAAGAAATGTTCACCAAGGCTTTGCAAGCTTCGGGTATGGTGGCTGGTATCGCTTCCGAAGAAGAAGACGACATCATCATCTTCGACGATGAGCTTTCGCTCAACAGCAACTACGTCATCTGCATGGACCCTCTCGACGGAAGTTCAAACATCGACGTTAACGTATCGGTTGGTACAATATTCTCAATCTACCGCCGTATTTCGAAGCCAGGCACCAGAGTTGTAAAGGAAGACTTCCTACAGCCCGGCAACAAGCAGGTGGCAGCAGGTTACATAATCTACGGTTCGTCAACAATGCTCGTTTACACAACTGGTCTCGGAACCACAGGTTTCACCTACGAACCGTCAATCGGCGAGTTCTGCATGTCGAACGAACTCATGGTAACCCCAGAAAAGGGTAAGATTTACTCAATTAACGAAGGTAACTACCTCAAGTTCCCCGAAGGAATCAAGAGATACATAAAGTATGTACAGGAAATCGACAAACCGACTAACCGTCCATACACCTCACGTTACATCGGTTCGCTCGTAGCCGACTTCCACAGAAATCTGCTTAAGGGCGGTGTATATATCTATCCGCGCACAGCATCGTCGCCAAACGGAAAAATCCGTCTGCTCTACGAGTGCAATCCTATTGCTTTCCTAGCCGAACAGGCAGGAGGCAAGGCTACCGACGGATACGGACACCGCATACTCGACATCGTTCCTACCGAAATTCACCAGCGCACACCTTTTGTTGTAGGTTCGAAAGAAATGGTGGAGAAAGTAGAGGAATTTATGGCAGAATATGGTGATTAACAGCTATAAAATAAGATAATGAATGCAACTGCAGAATTCTGCAGTTGCTTTTTGCGTTTTAATAAAGATATATTCGACTACAAAAATTCAATAAAAGGAAAACATAAAAAACACCCAATATGAAGCATAGACTAATCCTGCTTTTTACATTGACCGCTCTTGCCTTAAGCCTTAGAGCACAGATTATCGGAACCCCACAAATGATGGTACAAAACCTGCCCGACGAAATAGAAGAAACTTCGGGAGTTATTTACCACAACGGCAAGCTATGGACTCACAACGACTCTGGAAATGCTGCAGTGATATTCTCAATCGACACTATTACTGGAGAAATTATTGACAGGAAATACATAACTGGAGTAAGCAAAAACGACTGGGAAGATATGGCAAAAAGTCCAACTCATCTTTTCATTGGCGACATAGGCAACAACGTTAATGGCAAAAGAACAAACCAAAAAATTCACCGCATCAAGTGGGAAGACCTTGAAAACCCGGACCTCGACACTGTAACCGCAAGGTCAATCTCATTCAAGTTCAACTCGGCCTTCTACCCCGAATCGGACGCTGGCAAAAACGACACCAAGTTCGACTGCGAAGCCATGATGGTTAAAAATGATACTATTTTCCTGTTTACCAAGAACTGGAGAGGTAGCGACTGCTACGTGTTCGCCATACCCAACAAGGCCAACTACACATGGACGACTTTATATCCTATCGACACAATCCAACTTGATTATATGGTTACCGGTGCCGACTACAACTACGAAACCAACTCTGTAGCTCTGTGCGGATACACATACGACAATTCAAGTACACTTCCGACATCAAACCCATTTATCACAATCTTCACTGGGTTTACTGGAAACGATTTCGATTCGGGAATTGTTGAGACAAAAGAATATACAAGCCCATCGTCGCTTATTTTCCAATCGACAGGAATCACATACAACCAAATTGAAGGCATAACATTCCGCGACAGCGGACGTTTGTGGATAACAAACGAAAAGTACATAAAGACAATACAGGGAATACAAGCAGTAACAATTCCCGCACACCTCAGGGAAATTCCACTTAGCGGACTTCCAATAGTGAATACCGACGAAGAGCCGTCGTTCCCCGAAGAACCGCCAGCCATCGTAATCAACTTCGAAGCAAGCGACACACTTATCCTCAGAGGACAAAGCGTAAACTTCACCGAAAGTTGTACTCAAAACCCGACTGCATACCGCTGGACATTCACACGCGGAACGCCGTCGTCGTCGACCCTGCAGACACCGCCAGCCATCAAATACAACACCGCAGGAAGGTTCAATGTGTCGCTTAGGGCAACCAACGACAACTGCCAGCTCACAAAGACAAAAACGAAATACATCCATGTTCTCGACACCGCCAAGGCTGCATTCTCGTCAAACGTCATGGCCGCATGTGTAAACGAACCTGTCGAATACATCGATGCCAGCCAGGGTGCCTACGACGTGGAATGGTACTTCGAAGGCGGTATGCCTGAAATGTCGACCGAACTCAATCCTGTAGTAACTTACGAAAACCCAGGATTGTATGGCGTTACGATGATAGTAAATAATCCTCTTAGCACCGACACTATCACAATCGAAAACTACATACAGGTAGTTCCTCATTCAGAAGCCAATATTATAGCCCTACAGGGAACCGATGTCTCACAGGGCGGATCGCTTATGTTTGCCACAGAACCAGGCGAAGGCAACGAAGTATGGTGGCACTGGGAATTCGAAGGCGGCACACCTGCAACTTCTGAAGAGCAATTTCCTATGGTAACTTACGAAGAACCAGGAACATACTCCATATCGCTCACAACCAACAACGGAACCTGCGAACAAACCACTCTGCTCGAACAGGCTGTCACAGTATATCCGCCAATTAGCGCAAGCGCAACTGCCGACATCGATACGCTGTGTGCAGGCTACGAGGTTCATTTCGAAGGCACAGGCGAAGGCGTAACTGCATACAACTGGATGTTTGTTGGCGGCACTCCCGAAACATCAACCGAACAAAACCCGACAGTTACGTACAATACCCCAGGCACTTATAATGTAGTGCTAATTGCATCAAACCCAGTTGACACCACAATAGTCGTTATGGAAAACAACATCGTGGTTGTTCCGCGAGTATACACAGCATTGGCAATGGTTCCTGAAGGCGAATTCGCAACAGTTGGCGACACCATAACTTTCAATAATGTCAGCGAAAATGCAACCTCGTGGATGTGGTACTTTGAAGGCGGAAATCCAAGGACTTCAACCGAAGAGAACCCAAGCGTGACATACAGCCGTCCAGGCGAATACGGCTTGACTCTCGTTGCCAGCAACGAATTCTGCACAGGCGAAACATTGAATTACGGTGTAACCGTTTATCCGGAGATTGAATTCAGCTTCACTGCCGACACCACAGAAGTCTGCGCAGGAGGCGAGATTCGTTTCAGAAGTACCAACAACCAAGGTTCTGCAGGCTACCTTCACTGGGAATTCGAAGGAGGAACTCCACAAATTTCTAGCGAACAAAATCCTACCGTTACATATACAGAACCCGGCACATACAATGTAAGCCTGCAGGTTGCGAATATGGCCACCAGCAAGTACATGGCAGTAGACAGCATGATAACCGTTTATCCCGCAGCAAAAGCAGAATTCTCAGTTTCGGACAGCACCGTTGTACAAGGACAATCGCTTGAGTTCACAAGCCAGTGCAGCAATGCCGACAGAATCGAATGGGTATTTGCAGGCGGAAGTCCAAGCGTATCGTCAGCACTGAATCCAACAGTCCAGTATAACATCATGGGTACGTTCTGGGTATCGCTCGAAGCATGGAACGAACACTGCAACGACAGGATAATCGTAGAAAACCTCATCGAGGTTACCGACAGCACAAGCCAAGGCGGTGGCGAAGGAGAAGGCATTGACGAAATATCAAGCCGCTTCTCGGTATACCCCAACCCGACATCGGGAAATCTGAACATCGAAAACAGCGGAATGCCTTATTCGTACACTATATGCACACAGACAGGAGCTCTGTTGCTCGAGTCGGACGAACATATCGAGTCCAATTCGACTATCGACGTATCAACTTTGCCGGCAGGCAACTACAATCTTATCATTACTACAGAAAACGGAACGAAAACATATAAATTCATAAAATTATAAAACACAACAATATGACAGCAATACAGAAACTAATCGCAGCCGCAGCAATTCTATTGCTAAGCATAGGAGCATCGTATGCACAGGTAAGTTCAGCAACAATACTTGTAGGCGAACTGCCCGACGAAATAGAGGAAACTTCAGGCCTTATTTTCCACAACGGAAAACTATGGACGCACAACGACTCCGAAGGCGAGCCTATGCTTTACAGCGTCGATACCGCTACTGGTGAAATATTGGAACGCAAGACCATCTCGGGCGTAACAAATATCGACTGGGAAGACCTTGCAAAGGATGCAACCTACATTTACATCGGCGACTTTGGTGCAATGAACACTAATCCGCGTATCATCCGCATAAAGATCGAAGATCTTGAAAATCCGGAACTGAGCGTCATCGAATCGCGCGTCATCAACTTCACCTACGGCAACCCCGACTACCCGGAACCCGATTATTCGGTGACAAACACACGCTTCGACTGCGAGGCTTTCATCGCCAAGGACGACACCTTGTTCCTATTCTCGAAGAACTGGGTTGACCATCAGACATACCTGTACGCAATACCCAACAAGGCAAACTATTTCCACACTATAACCCCGGTAGACACTTTGCAGCTCGACTACCTTGTATGCGCCGCCGACTACGACTACCAGACAAATACAGTAGCACTCCTCGGTTACACATACGACGTTTCGGGAACTTTGCCCGAATCGAGGCCATACATTACATTGCTTCGCAACTTCGAAGACAATGATTTCTTCTCTGGCTCTGTAGAGACTACCGAACTGTCGGCTGCAGGCTTGACCGATATCATACGATACAACCAGACCGAGGGTATCGCGTTCCGCGACAGTAGCCGCCTATGGATAACCAACGAAAAGTACACCCGAAGCATAATTACACTGAAGGCCAAGCTACGCGAACTTGCAATCGAAAATTATGTAACAGTCAACGACGACGAAATGCCTACCTTTCCAGAAGAGCCGGCACCAATCGTCCCCGACTTCACAGCCGACGTTACAGAAATCATCGAAGGCGAACAGGTACACTTCACCGACCTCTCGACCCAAGACCCGACAGCATGGTCGTGGTCGTTCCCGGGCGGAACGCCATCGACATCGACCGAACAGAACTCGACGGTAAGATACAACACTCCCGGCACATATAGCGTCAGCCTCACAGTGTCGAACGACAACTGCGAAATATCGAAGACAATAAACAACATGATTATTGTACACGGCACAGTTACCGCCGACTTCAACGCCGACATCACCGCTATATGCGAAGGACAGACCGTAACTTTCCATTCAGCAGCTACAAACTCAACCAACATCCAGTGGCAGTTCTTCGGTGGAACCCCAGAGTTTTCGACCGACCCAAATCCGGTTGTAACCTACAACACCGAAGGCAGGTATTCGGTTAAGCTCACCGCCTACAACGAAGTCGACAGCGACAGAATCACAAAGGAAGACTACATTAAGGTAGTAGGCCTTGTAATCGCAAACTTCACTTCAGAAAACACTCAGGCCGAAAGAGGAGAAATCGTAAGCTTCACCGACCTCAGCGAAAACGCATTCTACTGGAGCTGGGAATTCGAAGGCGCTATACCTGAAACATCAACCGAACAGAACCCGCAGGTAATCTACTACAATGCAGGTACCTTCCCGGTAAAACTCACTGCATATTCCGAAGATTCAATCTGCAGCGACTTCAAGCGTACCAACAACTACATTATCATTACCAAGTCGGACGAAAATCTTATTGAAGGAATCGAACTGTTCCCGAACCCGACAAGCGACATCCTTAACATCAATGTTCCCGACGGAAAGGATTACAAGATTGAAATTATTGGCGCCGACGGAAAGCAAGTTTACATGTCGCAGATAGGAAACGGCAACGGAAATATCGATGTATCTAACCTTGTATCAGGAAATTACATTGCAAGCATCAATGTTGACGGCAAGGTTTATAAGATAAATTTCATAAAACTTTAATTTTTTATTAATTCAACATTTTAGCATCAAGGAATATATTTGCAAAAAAAATAACAACAAATAAAGGATAAATTTATGAAGAGAATCAGTACCTTATTGGTTGCCCTCTTTGCAGGCGCACTATGGCTGAACGCAACACCAGAACCCGACGAGGGTATGTGGTTGCCTAACAAGATTGCACAGTTGAACTACGGACAGATGCAGAAACTTGGCTGCAAGCTCACTGCCGAAGAAATCTACAGCATCAACCACTCCAGCATGAAGGACGCAATATTCCAGTTGCAGTCGGCCGAAGGCGGAGGTTTCTGCACAGGCGAAATCGTCAGCAAGGAAGGTTTGCTTTTCACCAACCACCACTGCGGTTACGAGTCGATAACCAAGCTCAGCACCACCGAGCACAACTACCTCGACAACGGTTACTGGTCGAAGAGCAAGGAAGAAGAACTTTCGTGCCCGTGGCTCAGAGTTAGCCGAGTTGTTCGCATCGACGATGTTACCGAACGCGTACTCAAGGGTATAACCAACGAAACTCCCGAAGCCGAAAGAGCAAAGAAGGTTGGCGAAGCAATGAAGGAAATCGTTGCAGAAGCTACTAAGGACAACGAATACGAAGCATCGGTTGAAGAAATGTACAAGGGTGGCGAATACTACCTTTTCGTATATGAAATTTTCGGTGATGTTCGTTTTGTAGGTGCTCCTCCTTCATCAATTGGTAAGTTCGGTGGCGACACCGACAACTGGATGTGGCCTCGTCACACTGGCGACTTCTCGATTTTCCGCGTATACATGTCGCCCGACGGCAAGCCAACCAAGAGCTACGACAAGAACAATGTACCTTACAAGCCTCTCCACTATCTCCCTGTTTCAATAAAGGGTGTAAAGGAAGGCGACTTCACAATGATTATGGGTTACCCGGGCAGCACCGAACGTTTCCTCTGCTCCTACGGTATGAAGTACAAACGCGACTGGTACAACCCAAGCGCAGTTAACGCTCTCGGCGTAAAGCTCGGCGCAATGAAGGAAGACATGGACGTTGACGACAATATCCGTCTTGCAATGGCCGACACTTACGCATCACTTGCTAATGGTTACAAACTTTGGGGCGGTGAAATTGCCACTCTCAAGTCAACAAACGCAATTCAGCTCAAGGAAGAGGAAGAAGCCGCATTCCAGAAATGGGCTAACGCAAACGACAGCCGCAAGAAACTCTACGGCAACGTTCTCGACGAACTCAAGAGCACTTACGAATCGTACGGACAGGCAACACAAGACATGCTCCTCATCTCTCTCCTTCTCAGCCAGGGTAGCGACATGACTATGAACTCGTTGCAGATGTTCATGTTGTCGAGACTCCTCGAAGACGAAAAGGGTAATGCAGACCAGATTAAGGAATTCTGCACCGAATTCAAGGGTGGCGTTGACGACATGTTCAAGAACTACTTTGTAAACACCGACAGAAAGTCGTTCGAAAGAATGCTCAACCACTATGTAAACACCATCCCGGCAGAAAGAAGAGTTGCTGCTTTCAGCGATTACCTGTTCAAGAACTACAAGGGCAAAACCGAAGCTGAATCGATTTCGAAATTCATCAATGCTGTTTACAGCAAGTCTATCTTCACCGACAAGGATCGTCTCAACGCATTCCTCGACAAGCCTACCAAGAAGGCTCTAGATGCTGACCCAATGTTCGGTTTTGCAAAGAGCGTTTACAGCGGAATCATGCCGTTGCAGGGCGCATTTGTAGGTCCTATGAACAAGATTGAAACTCTCGAAAGAGTTTACACTCAGGGTCTCCGCGAATTCGAAAAGGACAGAGTTTTCTATCCGGATGCAAACTCAACACTCCGTCTCACCTACGGAACAGTACAGAGCTACATTCCACGCGACGGTGTTAAGTACAAATATTTGACCTACATCGACGGTATCATCGAAAAGGAAAATCCGAGCGATCCAGAATTTGTTGTTCCAAAGGAATTGAAGGAACTCTACAACAAGAAGCAGTATGGCCGCTATGCCGACGAAACTGGCAATCTTCCTGTTTGCTTCCTCAGCGACAACGACATCACCGGTGGTAACTCGGGTTCTCCAATCATCAACGGCAACGGCGAACTCATTGGTCTTGCTTTCGACGGCAACTGGGAATGGCTCTGCTCGAACCTCATCTTCAGCCCCGAAATGCAAAGAACTATCAATGTTGACGCTCGTTATGTACTTTGGGTAATTGATGAACTCTACGGAGCAAAGAACATCATCGAAGAATTGGATATCAGAAAATAATAAGATTATCTCATAAGCAAAAAATCCTCGCTTCGGCGGGGATTTTTTTGTTAGATGAATTTGTATAGTCGCAATGCTTTGCGTCCGCTAAATGTATTTGTTTGTGTGCTCTAAAAGGCAGAAATTGCTTTGCAATCAACACAGTTAAATAAATTTGTTTCAGCACCGGTCATCCTGAACTGCTTCCTGAGCCTGTCGAAGGACAGAATCTAGTATCGGATGCTGAAATAAATTCAGCATGACAGTTTACGTTCATTATCAATTGAAAACAATTCTCGTGCAGAACGCCTGCATATCGCCAACCTTGCCTTCGACAATCGTACTGCGCACAATCGGTTTGCCGTTCATCGAAAGCTTTGGTTCCCCAAGTGGCTCATCGTACATATACATGTCGAGCTGCTCGCCGGGACGGGTTTCGTGATTGAAGGTTATGAAAACTTCGGCAACCGAAAGTTTCTGCAATTCGGCATAGTCGAAACAGTTCATGGCATGTTGTATATAGCGTGCATTGTTGGTGTGAGCATTCATGTCGGTGTCGGAATAGCCGAGCACTTCGCTTCGCACAAGACGAGGCTCCACACCGCGTGGCATCATAGCCTTGGGTGCTGGAGTTTCTATTGCACTTTCGTGGCAGGCCGAATCGTCGGGAATCATGCCAACAAATTCCGACAACCTTACCATAGAGCGTTTCGCCAAGTCGAGCACCACCCACGAACTTGTGCCTATTACCTTTTGCGCGCCGTCGGTACCACGAACCAAAAAGTCCCTTACGAAAAACGGACCGACAATGCCCTTGTGCCAGGTCGAAACAACAATCTCATCGTTCCACAGCGGAGTATCGACAAAAACAAAGTGCATGCGCGAAAGTACCCACGCCATGTTTTTCTTCAGCATATCGTTGTAGCCGAATCCGAAAGGCTCGGCGGCACGGGTAGCCATTTCCTGGGCTATGTTCATGAAAGCCACTGGCTTCATACGGATATTTGAATCAACGTCGTAGCACGGAACCACGTCGTTCACTGTGTATTTGCAATCCTTGAGCTCGAAATCCTTTACCATATCGAAATTTTATTTTGACGGGACAAAAGTAAGCAATTATTCCGAACATTGATATGCTTGAAATATGCACAGACAATTATGAATAAATAATGCACAATAATTTTTCCGCAATCCGATAATTTACATTAAATTTACGACCTCAAAATGTATATTGCATGAATAGGAAATTTTTACTTGTTTTGTTAGCTGTAACACTCTCTGCGTCAGCATTTTCACAACAAATTAAGGCCTTGGAGTTTATCTGGAAGGGCAAATACGACAATGCAGCAAAGGCAATAGAGAAAGGTCTTAGCAAAAACATGGACGACGTGGAATTCAATTTCTACAAGGCATATCTTTTGTACCAAAGGGCCTACGAAGGCTACGACCCTGTTGAATCGTACAAATGCCTGCTTAACTGCGAGACATACTATCCGCAGCTCGACGACAAGACAAAGGAAAAATTGAACACCGTACCTATCAATCCCGAAGTATTCACAAAGTACATCGATACCGTATGCCGCTACGCCCTGCGCGATGCAACGGTAGCCAATACATTCGAGGCCTACCAGAACTATTTGTTCTTCTACCGCAAGGCTCCAGAAGACTACAAGACCGAAGCTCGCATGTACCGCGACATCGAAGCATACAAGCTCGCACTGAAGGACGACACCGAAGAATCTTACAACTCATTCATAAAGACCTATCCCGAAGCACAGCAAATTCCAGATGCAACCAAGCGTCGTGACGATAAGGCCATGGAAAAGGCAAAGGCAGGAAATACAGTTGCTTCGTACGAAGAATTCCTGAAGAAATACCCGACTTCGGCACTCGCTGGCGAAGCACAGGAACAAATATATGTCATAGCACTCGCCGATGCCGAAAAGGAAAACACATCGGCAGCACTCAAGCAATACATGGAAAAATATCCTAAGAGCTCGCAGTACTACAAGGCCGAAATGCTGTACGACGAAAAACTGTACAACGAAGAAACCAGCGACGGCGACTGCAGCTCGTACATCCGCTTCGCAAAGAGATACCCGAAGAGCAAATGGAACAACATGGCACTCGCTTCGGCAATGCAATGCGCAGGCGACAATGCCGAAGTTGCAAAGTACTGCTTCAAGAAACTCGAAGGCGACAAGAAGAAACAAGCACTCAAGCTTTACTACAACATAATTGCAGCCGACGGCGAAATGATTTCGCTTAAGGCACTGTACGAAGAACTCGACAACAGCCAGCGCGCAATTATCCGCGACAGCTACGTGGCCGACTCGGCAATTGCCGCCATGGGCGACAAACTGAAGATACACAGCAAGTACAACCCCAAGAAAGCCGAAGCCTACGACGAATACATCAAGGCAGCAGCTCCAAGGGAAAAGGCTTTCGTTGCATTGCAGAAGATGATCGAATCGGACATAGAAAGCAAGAACTGGTCGGCAGCTACTGCTACAATACAGAAATACCGCCAGTACTGGAAAGACAAAACCAAGAAAATCGACAACTTGCTGAGCATAATCGAACAAAAGTCGCAGCCTGTTGTTGCCGAAGCATTGCCCGAAACAGTAAACACATCAGGAAACGAATATAATCCTATCCTCTCGTCGGATGGCAACTTCATGTATTTCTGCGGCGAAGGCCGTAGCAACAACAAGAGCGGCGAAGACATCTTCGTTTCGGAGAAGACTGCCGACGGCTGGAGCGAAGCCCAGATAATTGGTGAAATTTCGACAAAGGCAAACGACTATCCGCAATGCATCAACGCATCGGGTAACACTATGTACATTTTCAAGAACGGACGTCTTTACTTCTCGAAGAAGGCTGGAGCCACCTGGGGAAAGGCTCAAAAGATGTCAAACAACGTTAACACAAGCAACTGGCAGTGCGACGCCTTCTTGAGCAAAGACGGAAAGGCATTGTTCTTCGCAGCTAAGCGGAGCGACATGCTCAACATGTTCAACGATGCCGACTTCGACGGACTCGTATACCACGGAAAGGTCGACGAGCACCAGACCGACTTGTACGTCTGCACTATCAACGAAGACGGCGAATGGGGCAAACCGATCAACCTCGGCGGAACAATCAACACGCTTTACACCGAGCGCACCCCGTTCCTGCACTCCGACAACAAGCACTTGTATTTCGCTTCAGATGGACACGGCGGACTTGGCGGACTCGACATGTACGTAACCACACGTCTTAGCGACGACTGCTGGGACTGCTGGAGCGAACCTATAAACCTCGGCAAGGAAATAAATACCGCTTCCGACGACATGGGCTACAAGATTAGCAACGACGGAACCCAGGCTTATTTCTCGAAATCGACAGCAGGCAAGGGAAAGAAGGGCAACCTCGATATATTTGTCATCACCCTTCCAGAAAACTTGCAGCCAAAGAACATAAAGTAAGCTAAACACCGCGACCTCACCGAAATGAGTCCATACGTAATAGCGTCAATAGTCGTCGGCTACTTTGCCCTGCTGATTCTAATTTCGCACATCACATCGCGCAAAGCCAACAATGATACATTTTTTACAGGCAACCGCAGGTCGCCGTGGTTTGTCGTAGCATACGGAATGATTGGCGCCTCGTTGTCGGGGGTGACTTTCATGTCGGTACCCGGATATGTGCAGAGCAGCCAGTTTACATACTTCGGAGTGGTACTAGGATACACAATAGGATACATTGTGATTGCATTTGTGCTGCTGCCGCTCTACTACAGGCTTAACCTCACGTCGATATACACATACCTCGACAAGCGATTCGGAAGCAATTCGCAACGGACAGGCTCATTTTTCTTCATAGTATCGCGAATGCTGGGTTCAGCCCTTCGCATGTACCTTGTGGTGTTTGTCCTGCACGAATTCGTATTCAAGGCAATAGGCGTCCCGTTCTGGGCTTTGGCGCTGTTCTTCATCGTGCTGATTCTGATATACACCTTCAAGGGCGGAATAAAGACCATCATCTGGACCGACACGCTGCAGACAACCTTCATGCTGCTTTCGACGGTGGTTACCATCGTTTTCCTGCTCAAGGAAATGGACATTTCATTCTTCGACATGATGTCGCAGGCTACCGACGAAGGCTACACGCGCATGTTCGACACCGATTGGCGGTCGAACAATTTCTTTATCAAGCAAATCCTCAGCGGTGCATTCATAACCATAGCGATGACAGGTCTCGACCAGGACATGATGCAAAAGAACCTCACCTGCAAGTCGCTTAAGGAAGCACGCAAAAACATGCTCTCGTTCAGCGTGTGCATCGTCATTGTAAACTTCCTGTTCCTTGCCCTCGGCGTAGCGCTGATGACATACGCATCACAAACCGGCTTTGTATTGCCCGAAAAGTCCGACAGCATTTTCGCTGCAGTGGCACAGAACCTGGGTTCGGTAACGTGGATAATCTTCATAATCGGTCTGGTGGCCGCTGGCTACTCAAGCGCCGACGGAACATTGACATCGCTTACCACAACTTTCTGCTTCGACATTCTGCAGTTCGATAAGAAACCCGACTACGACGAGCAGAAAAAGACAAAAATCCGCAAGCGTACACATATTGTATTCGCAGCAATATACTTCCTTATCATAATAGTATTCAAGCCGTTCCACACCGATTCGCTCATTAAGACGCTTTTCGACATCGCCGGCTACACATACGGGCCGTTGCTGGGACTTTTCTGCTTCGGACTATTTATAAAGAAGCGTAATCCAAACGACAAGGCAGTTCCGTTCATAGCGATACTTTCACCAATAATAAGCTATCTGCTAAATATTTATTCCGAGGAACTGTTCTTCGGCTACAAGTTCGGTTTCGAAATACTAATTGTAAACGGACTGCTGACATTCATAGGATTACTGATATTCAGCAGGAAGGCCGAAACAACTCACGCATAGGCATAAAAAAGGCACCTCATCGGGTGCCTCTATTATTATAATAAGGTATATCTGTTAAAACAATCCGTGCAATTCTGCATCAATCTTGTCGATTACTGTGCTGAGGTCTTCGGGCTTGTTGGCGAAGTCGATGTTGTCGACATCAATTATGAGCAGTTTGCCGCTGTCGTATTCCGAAGCCCATGCCTCGTAGCGTTCGTTGAGACGGGTAAGGTAGTCGATGCGAATCGAAGATTCGTACTTACGACCGCGCTGCTGAATCTGACGGACTAGCGTAGGAACGCTGGCACGAAGATATATCAGCAAGTCGGGAGACTGCACCACCGATGTCATAAGCTTGAACAAGTTGAAATAGTTGTCGAAGTCGCGGCTCGACATCAGTCCCATTGAATGCAAGTTGGGTGCAAATATATAGGCATCCTCGTATATGGTTCTGTCTTGGATAATAGTCTTTTCCGACTTGCGAATCTCGAGTATCTGTTTGAAACGGCTGTTCAAGAAATAAATCTGCAGGTTGAACGACCAGCGCTGCATGTCCTCGTAAAAGTCGTTAAGATATGGATTATAGTCGACATCCTCGAAATTGGGTGTCCATCCGTAATGTTTTGCCAGCAATTTGGTTAGGGTTGTTTTGCCGGCTCCAATGTTTCCTGCTACTGCTATATGCATACCTCTAAATTTTTGCGGTGCTAATTTACAGAAATTTTTACAATCGGCATTTATTTTTCGACTTGAATTTTACAACATTCCAATTTATTTCCTGCAAGCGTATAAAGCAAGTCGTGCCTGATGCGGAAGATACCGACCTCCTTGCCTTCGGCAGGAATAGTGATGGTTGTGTCGTAGGCTACATCGTAGGCCTCTATCCTACCGTCGCGACTATAATACAGAACATCGTTGTCGATGCACATGTCCGAGCACTTTCCGCCAGCTTCGAAGGTACGGAAAAAGTTGCCGAACTTATCGAGAATTATAATTTTACCGTCGTCGGCAAACAGGAACAGATAGTTTATCGACTCGCGCATGGCAATCACGTCGGCATCACCAAGTTTGTCGTATATGTTTGTGCCCTGCTGCGAAACTTCGATGTTTCCATCGACTCTCCTGACGCACGAATTCTGCTCGTCGAACACCCAGAATCCGCCATACGACGACGTACACACAACCTTTGTATTGTAAAGACCGGCATCGTCGAGCAGAATGGGGCTGCGCAGTTCCGACAACTTGCTGTCGAGATAGATGAGCTTATTGAATTCGGAATAAAACACTATCACCTTGAACGGATTGGAGACATCGAGCGACGACATACTGCCTGCAGGATAATTGTCGTATGAGCAGACAAAGTTCATCTCGCGATCGTACTTTCTCACCACATTGTCCTTTACAAGGTATATGTTGCCCAGCCTGTCGACATCGACAAACGAAGCGTCCACATCGGCACTAAGCACGACTGCATCCTGCGCAACCGCCGCAAGCGACAGCGCAACAACAATCAGCGATGCAAATAATTTCTTCATGGCACAAAGGTAAGAAAAGTTTCTGGTTTCTAGGTTTCATGTTTCAGGTTCAAAGTTCAAAAGTTCAAAAGTTCAAGGTTCACTTTCAAACGTGAAAATGGGCAGAAAGGCTGACAGTCTAGATGGCTTGCCCCCATCTTTAAGCCTGTTAGCCTTCGAGCCTGCAAGCCCAGACTTAGAAACGTGCGCAGCACATGAAACTTGAAACAAAAAAAAGGAATTAGATGCTGAAACCTGTTCAGCATGACATTCCTTTTTTTGAAACTTTGAAACGCCGCAGGCATAAAAAAACCCGTCCGATGACTGAGAATCACCGGACGGAACCCTATGAAAAAAGCAAATTACTAACCTAATCCTGTATTTCCTTTATCAGAAAAATTTTTTCCAAAAGGAAAATATTATATTTGCGTACTTTTGATTATATATACATAAAATCAAAACTATAGTATAGACTAAAGAAACATCAAAAGGTTTAATCGGTAATGGAAAAAATTACAATAATTGTCATGTTTTTGGGCGGTTTAATCTTCTTTAGCCACCTACTAAACAAGCTTTTCGACAAGACAAAGATACCAAATGTATTAATTTTAA
Source organism: Bacteroidales bacterium (assembly GCA_017617125.1). GTDB lineage: Bacteria > Bacteroidota > Bacteroidia > Bacteroidales > ML635J-15 > Bact-19. The sequence goes on along the minus strand of JAFZWY010000051.1, from coordinate 26,217 downwards.
TTACTATTGGTATAATTGTAGGTTTTTTCATCGACAACAAAATGTATTTTGGCGAAGTCGGTCGCGTATTTACCACCATAACCTTGATAATAATACTTTTCGAAAGCGGCGTAGGACTGAAACTCCAGGAACTAAAGTCATCTATCTTGTCGGCAACGCTGGTAACGATAATAAATTTCATATTCTCGGCAGGAATAGTTGTTGGCATCACCATGTGGCTTGCCAACTTCGACTTTACTACCGCACTTTTCCTCGGCTCGATACTTGGCGGCACATCGTCGGCAGTTGTAATTCCAATGGTGCGGCAGCTAAACATGGGGCATAAGGCGGGAACCGTACTTTTGCTCGAGTCGGCATTTACCGATGTGCTCTGTCTTGTTGTAGGTCTGGCAGTGCTCGAAAGCATGAAGGCTGGCGACATTGAAGCCACCACTATTCTCGGGGACATGGCAAAATCGTTTCTTCTGGCAATATTGCTAGGACTTTTCTGCGGATTTGCATGGAGCCTGCTGCTCAACTGGATACGAGGAATCAAAAATTCCATGTTTACTACGCTTGCATTGGTTTTCATTGTTTATGGCGGCGCCGAACTACTCGGACTCAACGGCGGAATTGCAGCATTATCGTTCGGCATTGTGCTTGGCAATTCGGAATATTTCGACAAGATGAAGCTGTGGAAACGCATCTTCAGGATTGAAACCGCCAAGCTAAACGACAACGAAAAGAACTTCTTTTCCGAAATAGTATTCGTACTGCAGACATATTTCTTCGTTTATATCGGAATTGTAATCGAATTCGGCACACCGATGATTTACCTGATATCCACAATGATAGTCTGCCTTGTAATACTTGCAAGAATACCGACAATGAGGCTCATGGTCAGGAAAGACTGCACACCCGACGACAAGCTGCTTATGTCAGTGATGATGCCGAAGGGGCTCGTGCCGGCAATTTTGGCCTCGATTCCGTTGCAGGAAGGACTTCCGTACGGACAGGAAATCGCAGAGATTGGCTATGCAGTAGTACTTACCAGCATAATAATGTGCAGTCTGCTCATAATCATACTGGGAAAGAAAAAGAATCACAAGGAAACGGAGGATATAGCAACAGTACTCCCAATAGAAAACCAAACAGGAAATGACAATACAGAACAAACAACAGCCGAAACAATACACGAGCCGGATAATAATTAAGTCGCTCGAAGGCGGAGGCAAACATATATTCGTAAGATGTAAAGTTGGCGGCACCAAGTCGCTGATGCTCATCGACACAGGCTGTTCGAATACAGTCTTCGACAGCGGTTCGGAAGTGTTTGCTGGCATTCGTCTGCACGAATTGAAGGGAACAAACAAGAATTTCAGCCTCAATGCAGCCATCGACGATGTAAAAATCGGGAAGATCAAGGATTTTGCAATCGGAAGGTTCAAGGTAAACATAAACCGTGGCGTATTCATCAGCCTTGAACAAATAAACTCCCTCTACGAAAGCATGTTAGGACAACGCATCATAGGCATACTGGGCAGCGATTTCATGAGGAAATACAAGGCGATAATCGACTTTGGGAAAGGGTCGATGAGCGTGGAAAACTGAAGAAAAAAAATAAAAAAAATAATCGGTCTGTATGTTTCAAAAAAACACTATATTTGCGACCTTAAAAATATAGTGTAATTTAGTTAAAAAATTTTAGTAAAAATGCGTAACAGAGGAGCGATTATTTTATTATCGGTACTGCTTGCACTCATCAGCTTGTACTACCTTTCGTTCACCTTTGTAGTTAACAAGGTAGAAGGCGATGCTGAAGAATACGCACAGGCATACGTCGATAACGGAAATTACAGCAATCTTACAGACGCCGACCGCAACGTGTTGATCGACAAACAGAAAAAGGCGTACTTGGATTCAGTTGACAATCAGGTGGTGTACAGGCTTTTAAGAAAATACACCTACAAGGATTGCAAGGAAAGAGAACTTAACTTGGGCTTGGACCTCAAGGGCGGTATGAACATTTCGTTGGAAATTTCAGCAGAAGATGTACTAATGTCGTTGGCTAGGGACAACAACAATCCCGCATTGCTCAAGGCCATCGAAGAAGCTGGAAAGCAGACTTCGGACCAGACAGGTACCAATTTCATAGAAAGTTTTGGCAAGGCTTACAAGGAAATGCAAATGGCCGACAAGCCGGCAATGGCTGCATTGTTTGCAACTTCACAGAACCAGGACAAGATAAGCATCACATCTACCGACGAGGAAGTTGTCAGCTACCTCACCAAGGAATACGATGCTGCAATCGGTAATGCTTACGACGTTATCAACAAGCGTATCGACCAGTTCGGTGTTGTTCAGCCTAACATCCAGAAGGACGTTGCTGTAAAGGGTGTGTTCCACATCGAACTTCCAGGTATCAAAGATCCTGAACGTGTAGAAAAGCTCTTGAAGCAGGCTGCTGTTCTCGAATTCTGGGAAACCTACAACTATAATGAAATTCAGAGTTCTCTTATTGCTGCCGACCAGGCAATCGTTGCCGCTAAGAAGGCCGAAGCAACAAGAGGTAACGCAAATGTCGAAGCCGACACTGTTGCTGAACCAGTAATCGCAGAAGCCGACACTACTGCAGTTGCCGACAGCACCAAGGCTGAAGAAACTACTGCTAATGCAGCCGACGCCGAATACTCGATATTCAACCGTCTGCTCCAGCAGGCTGGCGGACGTACCGTTGGTGGTCCTGTAGTAGGTTTCGCAAAGAAGGCCGACATGGAATCGGTAATGGCCGACCTCAACCGCAAGGACGTAAAGAGCCTCTTCAAGAAAGACCTCTCGTTTGCATGGGGATTCAAGGAACTCAAGGAAGCTCCTGGATACTACGAACTCTATGCTCTCAAGGCTTCGAAGGACGGAAAGGCTGCTCTCAACGGCGAAGTTGTTACCGATGCACGTCAGGAATTCGGTCAGACAAGCGCAACTGCCGAAGTAACAATGGCAATGAACAATGCAGGTTCTACCCAGTGGGCAAGAATCACTAAGGAAAACATCAACCGTGCAATTGCAATCGTTCTCGACGGCGCTGTATATTCGGCACCAAACGTAAACGATGAAATCAAGGGCGGACGTTCTCAGATTACTGGTAACTTCACTCTCGAAGAGGCTACCGACTTAGCAAACGTACTCAAGGCTGGTAAGATGACTGCTCCAGCAGTAATCCTTTCAAAGGAAGTTGTTGGTCCGTCACTTGGTCAGAAAGCTATCGACTCGGGTATGTACTCGTTCATCATCGCTTTCATCCTTGTACTTATCTACATGATTTTCTACTACAACAAGGCTGGTCTTGTTGCCGACGTTGCTTTGATTTGCAACCTCTTCCTCATTTTCGGTGTAATGGCATCACTCGGTGCAGTACTCACTCTCCCTGGTATCGCAGGTATGGTACTTACAATAGGTATGTCGGTCGATGCTAACGTTCTTATTTACGAACGTATCCGCGAAGAAATGAGAGCCGGCAAGATGATCAAGTCGGCTGTAGCAGACGGTTACAAGAACGCATATTCGGCAATCCTCGACTCCAACATCACTACTATTCTTATAGGTATAGTTCTTGCTTACTTCGGTGTTGGTCCTGTTAGAGGTTTCGCAACTACTCTTATTATAGGTATCCTCACTTCGTTGTTCACAGCAATCTTCATCACACGTATCATCTTCACCAAGATGCTCGACAAGGACAGAAAGATTACCGTTGGCAACAAGCTTACAAACAATGCATTCACCAACTTGCACTTCGACTTCCTGAAGGGTAGCAAGATTGCATTCATCATTTCTGGTACTTTGATAGTAGTTGGTATCATCTCGTTGTGCACTTTAGGCTTGAAGCAGGGTATCGACTTCACAGGTGGTCGTAACTATGTTGTTAAGTTCGAAAACAATGTAGAACCCGAACAGATTGCAATTGCACTCGAAGATGTATACGGCGACCGTCCTATTGTAAAGACTTTCGGTGATGCAAACCAGGTTAAGATTACAACCCAGTACAAGATTGACCAGATAAAGGACAAGGCTGCCGGCGAAGAAGCTGACAATCTCCTTTACACTGGCTTGAAGAACGGCAAGTTCCTGCCCGATGGTGTTGACGAACGTACATTCTTCGAACAATACCGCCAGACATCGCAGGTTGTAGGTCCTACAGTTGCCGACGACATCAAGACAAAGTCATCTGTAGCTATCCTCCTCGGACTTGTGGTTATGTTCCTCTACATCCTCCTCAGGTTCCGTAAGTGGCAGTACTCTCTCGGTGCAACTATCGCTTTGGTACACGACGTTTTGATAACCCTTGGTCTTTTCTCACTGCTCTACGCTGTAATGCCGTTCAACATGGAAATCGACCAGGCATTCATCGCAGCAATCTTGACAATCGTAGGTTACTCAATCAACGATACCGTGGTTATCTTCGACCGTATCAGGGAATACACTGGCTTGTACCCCAACCGCGACAGGAAGTCGGTTATCAACTCGGCAGTAAACAGCACAGTTGGCCGTACAATCAACACCTCAATGACAACCTTGGTGGTATTGCTCGCAATATTCATCTTCGGCGGTGAATCAATCAGAGGCTTCTGCTTCGCATTGCTCATCGGTGTCATCGTTGGTACCTACTCTTCAATCTTCATCGCCTCCCCAATGGCTTACATCTTTGGAGTTGGCAAGAAGAAAGGTGAAGTAAATAAGGAATAAAGATATTTTGAAAAAAGGCTGTAAATGCAGCCTTTTTTCTTCTATGAGGAAATTAATCAAATCAAATATTTTATGAAAAAGTATGCATTAATTATTCTGGCATTGGTATTCGCAATGGCAGGCTGCAAAAAGGGTAACACCGGTCACGAGACCAAGACAGCCAAGGACGCCAACGGATACAACTACGAATATGTAGAGAACGACCCGTCGGGTACTCGTATCTACACATTGGACAACGGCTTGAAGGTTTACCTCGCAGTAAACAAGGACGAGCCAAGAATACAAACCTACATCGCAGTAAGAGCAGGTGCAAAGAACGACCCACGCGAAACTACTGGTCTTGCACACTACTTCGAACACATGATGTTCAAGGGATCAGACAAGATTGGTACAAAGGACTGGGAAAAGGAAAAAGTTCTCATCCAGGCTATCAGCGACAAGTTTGAAGAACACGCTGCCGAAACCGACCCCGAAAAGAAAGCTGCTATCTATGCTCAGATCGACAGCCTTTCGCAGGTTGCTTCACAGTACGCAATCGCTAACGAGTACGACAAGATTTGCTCGATTCTCGGTGCAACAGGCACAAACGCTTGGACATCGTACGACGAAACCGTTTATGTAAACGAAATCCCATCCAACGAAATCGACCGCTGGGCAAAGGTTGAAAGTGAAAGATTCCAGAACCTTGTTCTCCGTCTCTTCCACACCGAACTCGAAACTATCTTCGAAGAGTTCAACATGAACCAGGACCGGGACAGCCGCAGACTTAGCAACACCATCTTTGCAAAACTCTTCAAGAACCATCCATACGGAACTGCTATCATCGGCAAGGGCGAACACCTGAAAAATCCGTCGATGGCAAACGTTATGAAGTTCAAGGCAAACTACTATGTTCCTAACAACATGGCAATATGTATGTCGGGTGACCTCGATTTCGAAGAGACCATCAAGATTATCGACAAGTACTGGGGCAAAATGGAAAAGAACCCGAATGTACCAGAATTCACCTACACTCCCGAAGAAGAACGCACAGCAATTGACGAAATCGAAATCCACGGACCAGAACCAGAAAATGTAAGCGTTGTATGGCGTTCACAGGGCAACAAGTCGCAGGAATCAAAGTACTTGGCTATGATTGGTCTAATCCTACATAACGGCAAGGCTGGTCTCATGGACCTCGACCTCGTCACCGCACAGAAGGTAATGAACGCATACGCATACGGCTATGCTCTCAACGACTATGGAATGTTCGAAATGGTTGGTATGCCACGCGAAGGACAGAGCCTCGAAGAAGTTAAGGACTTGCTCATGGCCGAACTCGAAAAGGTTAAGAAGGGCGAATTCGAAGACTGGCTGCTCGAAGCTATTGTAAACGAAAGAAAGCTTGTCCAGATTAGGCAAATCGAAGGAAATCGGATTGCCTACTCGTTTGTAGACGCATTCATTTCACAAACTCCTTGGGAAGAAGAAATCTTCGACATCGAAAACTACGAAAAGATGACTAAAGACTCTATCGTGAAGTTTGCAAATGAATTCTTCAAGGACAACTACCTTGTTGCATACAAGCGTATGGGTGAGCCTGACAATGTAATGCACGTTGACAAGCCGGCTATTACCCAGCTCAACATCGACCGCACAAGTGAATCGGCATTCGTAACCGAACTCAAGAAGGAAGAGCCTGCTGCAATAAGCCCCGAATTTGTAGACTACAAGGCAAAAATCAAAACTACCGACATTGCAAAGGACTTGCCGATGAGCTACATTAAGAACGAAACAAACGAATTGTTCTCATTGTACTATATTCTTGATATGGGCAAGGACAACGACAAGAAATTGGCTCTTGCTGTTGATTATCTCGACTATCTGGGTACTACTGAAAAGAGCGTTGAAAAACTTGCAGAAGAATGGTACCGTCTTGGTTGCAACTTCTATGTAAGCAGCGGTTCTGACAGATGCTATGTTTACATCAGCGGTCTCGATGAGAACCTTGAAACAGCAATGAAGCTTATGGAAGAAATCCTTGCAAACGTTAAGCCCGACAAGGATGTTTACGACGAATATGTAAACAGCATACTTAAGGGACGCGCCAACACTAAGCTTAACAAGAACGCTATCCTTGGCGGACTTGTATCACGCTCAAAGTACGGTGAGGAATCACGCTTCACAAACAACCTCAGCGAGGAAGAACTTAAAGCAATCGACCCAGAAGAACTTACCAATATTATAAAAGGTATGCTCAACTACAAGCACCAGATCTTCTACTATGGTCCTCGCAAGATGGACGACGTTGTTAAAGTCATAAAGGAAAACCACAACGTTTCTGGCGAATACAAGGACTATCCGGAAGCAAAGAAGTTTGTAGAACGCGACTACGACAAGCCACAGGTTCTCTTTGTAAACTACCCGATGACACAGGTATTCATCGAATTGGTTTCAAAAGATATTAAGTTCGACAAATCGTTGATGCCAATTACGGCAATGTTCAACGAATACTACGGTGGTTCAATGTCGAGCATAGTATTCCAGGAAATCCGTGAAGCAAAGAGCTTGGCATACGGTTGCTACGCAGGATACGACGAAGCATCTAAGATTGATGAATCGAACTACGTAATTGGATACCTCAGCACCCAGCCAGACAAGATGAAGGAAGCTCTCGATGCTCTCGGCGAACTAATGACCGAACTCAAGCAGTCGCCCGAATCTTTCGAAATCAGCCGTCAGGCAATTATCAGCCAGATTAACACCGAAAGAATCATAAAGAGCGGTATCTTCTGGAGCTACCTTGCAAATAAGGAACTCGGAATCGAAAACGACTACCGCAAGGAGGTTTACGATGCAGTAAAGAACTTCACTCTCGAAGATGCAACCAAGTTCTTCAACGAGCACATTCAGGGCAAAACCTACGACATTATGATTGTAGGTCCGAAGGAAAAGGTTGATTTCAACCTGCTCAAGACTTACGGCGACGTAAAGGAACTTACAGTCGACGAAGTTTTCAACTACTAGAAAGCTGACTGGCTTGCAGGCTTTAAAGCCTGGGCCATATAGCGTAACATACTGACAGCCTTGTAATCTGTTCGATTGCAAGGCTGTTTCTTTTGGTCGATTAGTCGATTAAAAAACTATCTCTCCAAAAATATTTTTCAAAAAAAAAGTTAATAATAATAACAATGTTAAAAAATAAGTCTATCTTTGTGGCTTGTAAACGAATTGAAAATTTAATTAATTATTGTATAACTTAAATTTTAGAACAATGAAAAACTTAAAAATTGCTATGATTTTGGTTGCTGCTGTTGCATTCTTCTGCAGCTGCGGTGAAAAGACTGTTACAGTCGACATGACTTGTGAAACTATCAACTACGACCTCTCCTCTGCAGCAACAATGCCTGTTTCTATTATGTGTAAAGTAACGGCTGACGCTGGTATTAAGACCATCGAAGTATCAAAGGTTGTTAAGAATGGTGAAGAAACTGTAAAAACTACAGCTTACGAATTCGAAAGCAGCGATTATGAAGGTATGGCTGAATACACATTCGAAATTCCTGACACTTTGGTAAAGGCAGATCTTGCTGCTGGCTACACTGTAGACTACTCAGTAGTTGCTGCTGACAAGAAGGACAACCAGGGTTCAAAGACTCACACTATCACTATTACTCAAACTGCTACTCCTATCGCTGCTGAATGGAGCGAAAACATCATCCTTGGAAACCAGAACTGGGCTAACTACAATGGTGTAACTTGCAAGGCAAAAGATGAAACCATTGGTGTAGAAGCTGTTGGTCAAGATGGTAATGCAAATTACAAAGCAAAGCCAACAACTGGTGCAAGCTGGGTATTTGTAGAAAGCATCGAAAACTTGACTTCTAACGAAGCTCTTGTTGAAGCATTCAACAATGGTACTCCTGTAACTGGAGAATATGAATTCCCAACAACAAACCTTGGTAAATCACATCCTTACAGCGAACTTTATTTCGTTAGCCACAATGCAGCTGGCGAATATGTACTTGTTGACTATGTAGCTGGTCAGAACAGCACTACTACTGGTAATGTTCTTGTTTTCAAGTACAAGAAGGCTGAAACTCCTGCTCCTGCAGCAAAGTAATTTGAACACAACCTAAAAATTATAATAGGCTCGGAATCCCGAGCCTATTTTTTGTGTATACAAGCAAAAAAAAGAGGCTCCAAAGGAACCTCTTTTCATTATATCAACGATCTATATTAAATCTCATCGGAAGATATTGCCTTAAGTCCCGGCAATTCCTTACCCTCGATATATTCGAGCAAAGCACCGCCTGCTGTAGAAGCATAGCTAATCTTTTCGCTGAGGTTGAACTTGTTGAGAGCAGCAATGCTGTCGCCACCACCTACAAGGGTAAATGCGCCAAGTTCGGTAGCACGGCAAACTGCCAAGGCAACCTTCATAGTACCATTGCTGAAGTGCTCCATCTCGAACACGCCCATAGGTCCGTTCCAAAGGATTGTCTTCGAATTTTCGATAACCTCGGTGTAACGCTGGATTGTCTTCACACCCATGTCCATACCTTCCCAGCCGTCGGGAACATTGCGGACATCGGCCATGTGAATGTTGGCTTCGTTGTCGAACTTGTCGCCTATCATGCAGTCAACCGGCAGATAGAGGTTTACGTTCAGCTTCTTTGCCATATCGAGGATTTCGTTTGCAATAGGAATACAATCGTCCTCGGCCAGCGAGCGACCTATATTTCCGCCCATAGCCTTGATGAAAGTATACGAAATACCACCACCGACAATAAGGTTATCAACCTTGGTAATCAACGACTTGATAATATCAATCTTGGTCGAAATCTTTGAACCGCCAACGATTGCCGTAACAGGCTTTTCGCCAGTGGTAAGCACCTTGTTTATATTGTTGACCTCGTTCTCAACCAAGTAACCGAGCATCTTGTCCTTCGGGAAGTATTTTGCAACATAATATGTCGATGCATGTGCGCGGTGAGCGGTACCAAAGGCATCGTTTACATAGCAGTCGCCATACGAAGCGAGAGTCTTTACAAACTCCTTCTGCGATTCCTTTACGGCAGCTTTTGCAGCCTTCTTTTCCTCATCGGTTGCATCGTCAGCCAATCCTCGTGGTTTGCCTTCCTCTTCGGCGTAGAAACGCAAGTTTTCGAGCAGAAGGACTTCTCCTGGCTTCAGTGCGGCAGCCTGTGCCTGAGCCTTCTGGCAGTCGTCGGCAAACTGGACTTGAACGCCGAGGCATTCGCTTACGTGCTTAACGATATGCTTGAGCGAGAACTTATTGTCAACCTTCTTCGGACGACCAAGGTGCGACATGATAATTACAGCACCACCGTCTTTCAAGATCTTCTTTATTGTCGGAACTTCGCATACTATACGGGTGTCGTCGGTAATGTTGAAGTTCTCGTCCAGCGGAACGTTGAAATCGACACGCAACAATACTTTTTTGCCGTTGAAATTGTACTTATCGATTGTGTATCCGTCCTTAGGTGCCTCGTCGGTATGTACGACCTTTCTTTTGGCCTTCTCGACGAGTTTCTCGCCCTCGAGGAAGAACATTCCACCTTCGAGCCCATAACGCAAAATTGCAGCCTTTGTGTCATCTCCATCGACCATTGTTTTTAGTCCATTTGCAGTGCCACGTGCTGCTGCAAGAGCGGTCTTGTAGGTTCCGTATGCAAAATGCGGCATTTCCAAATGTCCGAGAGTGCCATTCCAGATGAAAGTCTTTGCGCCTTCGATCTTCTCGGCAAAAATGTCAACGGTCTTTACGCCGATGTCCATGATGAAACGTCCGTCGGGAATTTCATCAAGTTTAACATGCTCGATGTTGGAATCGTTTTCGGGCTTGTCGGCAACGTAGCAGTCAACCGGCAGACAAATCTTTGCAGCATATTTTGCAAGGATTTCCTTTGCACGAGCAACGCATTCGTCGCAGGTCTTCGAATTTCCGACGTTCATTCCGCTTGCCTTTGCAAAAGGAGCAACGAGTGCACCGGCAACAAGAATCGTATCAACGCCCGATGCAATGCTTTCGATGGCTTCCATCTGTTCCTTTATCTTGTCGCCACCCAACAATACAGTAATCGGATGCTCAGCATTCTGAAGCATCATTTTCAAATTGTTATGCTTATCCATACAGTATATTTTATTGTTTTTGTTATCCCACAAACTTAATAAAAATTATCATTCGTAAGAAAGAAAAAATATAGTACTATTTTAGTCTTATCACGGCTCTTTCATTTAACCGCCCCCTGAGCCTGTCGAAGGGTAAGGTTAATTCGCATTATATGCATTTCGTCACCTTGACTTCCCTTCGACCCGGCTCAGTGCGGCGCGACAAGCTCAGCCAGCGGAGTTTTTCTATCCGCAACTATTATTCACTCTTCACTGTCATGCTGAATTTATTTCAGCATCCGTTAATATAGATCCTGTCCTTCGATACTTCGACAAGCTCAGCAAGCGAAGCTCAGGAAGCAGTTCAGGATGACCGGTGCTGAAACACTATAGCGAAAAAAAAGCCGCATCATCAGATACGGCTTTCATTAATTCTGGAAAGAATTATTATTTCTTTGTCAATGCTTCGTAAGCTGCAGCATCGAGAAGAGCGTTAGCCTGTGAAGGATCAGTCATTCTGATCTTAATCAACCAACCGTTTTCATAAGCATCGTCCTTCAACATTTCAGGATTATCGAGAGCGTCCTGGTTAACCTCGAGAACTTCGCCAGATACTGGCATATAAACCTTTGATGCAACCTTTGATGCTTCGATAACACCAAATTCTTCACCCTTTTCAAGAGTTTCACCTTCAACCTCAATTTCAATGTAGATAAGGTCGTTCAATTCTGATACTGCGAAATCGGTGATACCAATGTATGCTTCTTCGCCCTTAACGCGCAGCCATTCGTGTGATTCTGCGTACTTTAATTCTTTTGGAAATGCCATCTTTATTTATTTTTAATGTTAATACAAAATTTGTTCGCCAAAAATAACACTATTTTATCATGTAGCAAGAGTAAATCTCAGCATAATTCCAACTTTTGCATTTACAGTCTTGAAAGAGGTACCGACAATAGGATTGTTGATAGTCTGGTCGTAGAACAAACTTACGTTAAATCTATTGCTAAGTACATAATCTACAGATAGTTTCAAAGTGTATGCAATATTACCCGCCGTAGGCTGGTCCTGAGCCTCCTCGAGCTTTCTTATCATAGTAATCTGCTTGCGCGCCGAGAAGTCGAGTCTCAAATTCAAGTCACTCTTAAGGTTACGCTTGCGGCCGCCAACATTGAGGTTTAGTTCCACGTCCTTGAAACGATAACCTGCACCAATGACAAGTTCGTTGTTCTTGACTTCGGTAAGCTGGTTGTTCGAGAAACTCATTGTCAGGTTACGAGTCTTCCTTATTTCGACCTTTGCGGTAAGGCTATTCACGAGCATCATGTCGAACGAAATCAACGGGCTCAACTGCTCGCTTATGCTGACGCCGTTTACAACATAGCGCGAATAGAAGTTGTCGAGAGCATCGCGAATCTGGTTAAGTCCGCTTTCGTCGGGGTCGTATTCGTTCGACAGACGTGTCTGGAACGAACCAATGTTGTATGTCGACCTGTACGAATGCTTTAAGCTTACCGAACGGAAAACCTTCTTCAGCTTCGGAATCTTGCTAAGTCCGTCGTAAACAATTTGCCACTGCGGAAGTGCCGACCATAATCCAGGTATTGTGTTCAATGTTACCTTTTCGGGATCCATGCCGGTATATGCGGCAAAGAATGCTGGGATAAGGACATCCTGGGCTGTTCTGCCGAAACCGCTCGGGAATCCGTTCTCATCGACATCCGACGGCGAATATCCCGGACGCTGCTTAGCAAGACGCTCGGCTATTATTATTCTGTTCTCGGAGAACTTGGCAAATGTTTCCGATACATAGTTTTCGGACTTGAACTTTTCGAAAGCCGACTTTATGGTTATGGTCGACATCGAGAAATTACCTGTCATCGACGGGTTGAGTGCGCGGAATGTTCCGACACCAGTCTCTGGATCGATACCATACCTATAATATTTTGTACTATTTTCGGAATAGTTGTGTATCATGGTAAGGTCGATCTTAAGGTCGCGTACAGGTTCGAGCGAAGCCCTGAAGTTCCAGTTGCGCGAATGGTTCTGGGTATAAGCCTGAACTACAGCCGTGTCCTTTGTAACGAGACTGTGCTCGCATGCCCATTCACCAAAGTCTTTAACCTGCCATCCTATTACAAACGGGAACGTAGGTGCAATAACAGACGGCTGTTCTCCAAACATAGCCGCATCGGGTGTATACTTCGACATACCTATGAGCTTGGTCTTGCCCATATATCCCGGCAACAATGTTCCGTTGGTCTCGCTAAGGTTTGCCGAAACTGTCTTCACACTCATGAGAACCACAAGCATATTGTCGACAATCTTCTTGAATACCGAATCTTTCTTGTCGCGCTTGCCGGTTACAACAACCTTTACTCCCTCGACATCCTTCTCTACGGTAAACGACAGCTTGTTCTCGTCGATTACCTCCAACTCCGACTTTATTGGACGACCCTTGTCATCGGTAACCTTTATCGAAACAGTCTTTGTCTTAAGCTTATGGGTTATAGTCTTTTTCTTTCCTGCAGTGAGCTTTGCCACATTTTCCTCGTAGGTAACGGTTTCAACTTCCTTCTTCTTGTTCGAAGCACGGCCACGGTACTTGTTGTTTACTTCCTTCAGGTACTTGACCTTGTTGTACAGGTTCAGTAGGTTGAACTGAGTATTTGCCGACATCGTATTTGCATTCTGCACGGTATTACCGATGTTCAGCGTGTCGGCAGTTATTGCACCAGCAGTCCAGTTGTACGAACCCTGGTACCTTACGCTTGCCGAAATCCAGTCGAAGATAGGTATCTTGTTGATTGGCAAAGTGTACGACAAACTCCACTGCTGATAGAAACTTGTATTCCTACCCAGTTTCTTGAAATTCTTCCAGATGGAATCCATCTTCTGCTCGTAGTCGGCATCGCCCTTGTAAAGTCGGCCTTCGGGTTCGTCGATACGGGCATTGTTAGTTGCAGTGTATTCGAACTTGAGAGCCTTGGTAATATTGTACTTGAAGTCGTACTGACGAATCAAAGTGAAGTCCTTGATAACGCTTATAGGCAGGGCGTACGATGGGTCGTATACGTTTCGTATCTGGGTTTCGCCGTACTGTCGATTAAGGTTTGTACGGAACGACAGCTGCGACGGCAGATAGTAGAAGTTGAAGTCGTGCAATATCTTGAAAGCCTTCTTCTTGAACAACTTTACATTCTTGAACGGCTCAACAATCTTTGGCGTTGCGTTGTAGTTGTAGAATATCGATGCCGAATGAGAAACCGTGGTACGGAAAACAGTGTTCGGGTCGCGCTGGAACACGTTGTTGTAGCCGTAGCTCAGCGACCAGTTCGACAGATTGTATATATGCGGTTTCTGTCCTTGCTTGCCGTTAACCTTCACATTCGTAAGGTTTACGCTTGTACGCTTTACATAATCCTGCGACAAGTGCTTTATGCTGTCCTTGTATTCCTTGGGAATATCCGGATTCTTAAGCGTATTCTTCATCAGCACGTCGGGGCTCAACGGGTCGTACTCTGGGTTCGACACATTTTCCGATACTGCTACATACAACGGGATTCTAACATTGAACCTTTCGGGGAAGAACTTTCCGAACTCGAAGCTCGACGAGAAATCGTACTGATATATCTCCTCGGTTAAGCGTTCCTTTATTGTCGAGTTCAAGGCACCAAAACCAGGTTTCTTGGTTGTTCCCGAAAGGGTAACAGTACCAAAATCTGCCAGCTTAGCCGTAGCCCTGGCCGTAGCTGCCCAGCCGCCCTTCTCATTGAAGTTGGTAAGCCTCAGTTCGTTGACCCAAACCTCGGCACTCTTTGGCTGACCATCGTCGGCACCATTGAGGGTAACCTGTTTGGGGTTGCGGACACCTATCATGATTGTCTGCACATTCGACAAATTAGGATTACCCATGACGCTTATGCGACCACGTTCATTCATCTCGTAGTACAACTTTGTCAAGCCAACGTTCTGGTTGCCAAGACGAATAAGTTCGTTACGGTTTTCCTTGACCTTGGTAAGATCCTCGAACAATATGTTGATGTCATTTTCTTCAGGCCATACAATGTATCTGTCGGGAGATTCCTCGTTGTCGCCGGAATAGTATCCCGGAGGTGTAACCATCAACGGAACTTCGTACTCGTAGTAGTTGTTCTTGTAGTCGGTACCTAGCCTTACGAAAATGCTTACGTCTCCATCCTTAATTTCGGGTTTGTCGACAAGCGACTCAACATGGACAAACATCTGCATTTTCAAGTACTTCCTTACATCGAGGTACACGTTCTTGTACACTGCACGTGCGTCACCGTCGGCAAGGTCGATGACCTTGATAGTCATTGCCTGCTCGTTGAGCTGCTGGAACTGCGGGTTCATTGTATTCTGCTCGCGGGTAACTCCTGGAGGCAGAACGTAGTTCACAGGACTGCGGCTAGCATTTTCCTCTATATTTACAGCCGACACGTCGAACGATGTATTTTCGAGTTCTTCGACAACATATTCGCCGGGCTGCATGAACGAATCGTCGTATTTGCGCCATTCTCCGCGAACAAGGTCGAGAGTACCAAAACGCAGGCAGGTAGTAGTATCGAAGTTAGTCATGAACATTCTCATGAAACGTATCGACTTGAAATCGGATATAGAACCAACTTTTCTATTGTATTCCGAAATTGGAATTTTGAACTGGTACCATGTCACCTGCGAATTTTCATCGTTTTCAAGAGTAACCGAAACGGTTGTCTTGTCGGCAATATAGTTCTGACCAACAACAAGGTCCTGCGGACGTATACTTACGCGGTACTGGAAGAAGTTTTCCGATTCACTCAAGGTATTGTCTCGATTTATATCCTCCACATCAGGAGTTGTGGTCGCATTTGTTATGTATGTTTCGGTCTGATATTCGCGAGGAATGGAGTTGCCTTCCAATCCATTGAAACGCTTATACCTCTCCAGAATGTTAAGGCCTAGCTCATCGTAGTCGGAACCCTTGTAATGGTGGAAGTTATCGGACGACGGGTCGGCAAGAGCCATCTGGTAGGCTTCCGAATTTTCGCCGAACATAGTCTTTACCTGCTCGAGATATTCGCTGAAGAAAGTCTGCTCGTTCTCGCTGCTCAAGCCATCGAAACCAACGTCCTGTGCGAAACGTATTTCGGCCGAGTTGTCGAATGCACTTACAAGAGCCTGCGAATTTGGAACAATACCCCAAGCTGTAGTATCTACAGGATTTTCGAGCGACGGTGCCGGAAGTCCCTGTTCGAACGACTTTCTACCATCCTTAAGTATATCTTCGCTAACATCACCGAGGTTGAAGTACAAGTCGCCGCCTGGATTTGTCGAGTCCTCGACAAACGGGTCCATCATCCAGAATTCGATATACTCGATGTTGGCATCCTCGAAATCGGTTGTTGTAAGCTGACGCTGAATACCAGCCCAACGCTTGCGTGGATTCTTGAGATAACCGGTTGCATCCATGCCTTCTACATCGTAGTTGTATGGACCTTTTTCGTTAGGATAGAATACCACGTTGAGCGGAGCGAGGTTCTTAGGAATATTAGAACTTTCGCTGTCACGATTCGGGAAAAGTTCCTTTTCGTAAACTAGTCGCGTATAATGGCTCGACCTGTCATCGATGCTAATCGGCGAGTTACTTTCGTGAAGAGTCTGGTCGACAACGAACCACGACAACAAGCCCCTGTTCTTGCCATAGTCAAGATTATTGATAAGCGAGCTTTCGGGGAACAACAGAGAATCGGTAGGTGTGCTGGCAAGCGACCAGCTCATGAAACTCTTTACATCGTTGGTAATCTTCGAACTTTCGAAGTCGTCGATGTATGCAGCGCCTTCCTTGCCTATTGCCTTCGAGTGACCCGGCAGAAGCTGGGCGAACTCGGCATTGAAGGTTATGGTCGACATTTCCTTGGTCTGCAACAGCGGCAGGAAGTCGATGGCCTTGGTAAGGAACGGTACGTCGGTTCTGTACGACATGTTTGCTCCCCAAATGGTATTCGACAAAGGTTCTTCGCCAATGTTAACCTTCGGAGTCATCGGTTTTTCCTTCAAATGAAGTATTGTTGCTCCGATGTTGAAGTTGTTGGAGAAGTCGTAATTTGCATGCAAGCCCGTAAGAACCTTTGTCTGCATGGTTCCCACCGAATTGCTTTCGAGATTGATAGAAATCGGCGTGCCTGCCTCCAAGATGCCCTGGTTAAGAATCTTTACCCTACCAAGATTATAATCAACTGTATAGTCGACATTTTCGACAAGCAAAGTGGAACCTGCAGTAACCGAAACGCTTCCCTGCGGAACGTTGATTGCGTTCAGCGATATTTCGCTGCTGCTTGTGGACTTGTAGCGGCCTTTCAGCTTGAACTTGTTTTTCTCTGCCAGCTGCTGCGCCTTACTCTTTGTACTGTCGTACAACTCGGGGAAGACGTATCCCTCGGCCACATTCGCAAGAGAACTATTACCGTCGGTAATTTTGTTGTACAAATACGAGCCGAAAGGTTCGCGTACAGGGAAAATAATTCGTCCGCCCGACGAACTTATTGTAAAGTTCTCGACGTAGTCGAACATTCCATCTGGATAGGGATCGTTCTGGCTGTTTAGGTTATCGAGGCCCATTACATGAAGCAGCTGTATGCTGTCGATAGCACCTGCCGGAATGTAAGTGAGGTCGGTACCCGTCTTGTCGTTGGTGTAAAGAATATCGAGAGTAAAGTCGTCGCGCGTTATCTGGTATGCCCCGATGTTATAAATGTTCTTCATCATGAGGTCCCAGTTCTTCTTGCTTGGCGTAAACGATGTTCCCTTCAGAAGCTTTACAACCAAGGTTTGCGGTGCTGCTATGGCCGAATTAGAGAATTCGCCGACGGTATAAACTTCACCACCAACCGTATATTCATATGCGACAGCCAATACCTGGTCGGCATTGAGCTTGCTGTTGAGCGAAATATAACCGAGCTGCGAGTTCAAGGTATATTCCGAGGAACTCAGCAGTCGTGCCGACTCAATCTTCTCGAAATCGGTACCACCCGACATCTGCAAGTTCTGCAATACACTGCTGACCATATTGATGTCCCTTATGTCGGGATAATCCTGTGCGAGTGTTCCCAGAATATTGATGTCGTTTGACGGAGGTGCCGTTGTAAGATATGCGCTCGAACTGCTGACATAGGTCGACTGTATGTCGTTGATGTTCGACTCGCCAAGGTCGACAAGAGCGATAATGTTACGTGCATCGGTATAGTTTCCTGTCTTGTTGGTAACCCATACTTCAACACGGTTTATTGTAATGCCACTTGTTATGACAGGCAAGTTTGTCATTGAGCGGTCGTAGTTCTCCTTGAAATAGTGCGACAGGAAGAAGTGCTTGTTCTCCTCGTAGTTGTCGGCCTTAACTTCAAATTCCTTGGTTGTACTTCCGCCTTCTACATTTATCGTGGAAGTTTCGCTCTTCTTCTGCGACAGCAAGCCTGTGAGGGTAAGTTTTCCGAATTTCAGTTCGGTCTTTACACCGAAAAGGCTCTGACTACCTTGAATCAAGGTTCCAGTTAACGGCAACGAAACGTTACCTGCCTCTATCTTCTGTATTATCTCGTCGTCGTCGCCAGTATATTCTATCTTCACATTGTTTTCGAAATCGAACGAAGCCTCGGTATCGTACGAAATGTTGACTTTTAACTTTGTACCGACCTGACCGACAACGTTCATCTGGATTTTCTCATCGAAATCGAGGTTTATCTGGCGCTGCTGCTTGCTGTCGAGAGCAGGGTTATCGGTTCGGCTGTACTCGAGTCCAAGTGTAAGCTCTGCAGAACCTTGCGGCTTGATATCGATGACATTGCCACCGAATATACGGTCGAAAATTTCACCGCCAACTTCGAGATGTGGAATCAGGTTGCTGTTCATCTCCTGGTTCTGCTCGCGATTTTTCTTGGCTTGCTGATGCCAGTACGAATTCATTGCCTTCTCGAAGTTGTAGTTCACATAGTCGTCGAACGGCATGCTGTATGGCGTACCAATAGGCATTCCGTCGACTGTCTTCTGGAAGTTGTAGCTGTCGGTTTCGGGGTCGTACTCTACCGACGTGCTTACGCTTGCTGGATCGGAACCGTAAAGCGGGCTGTTGTCGGTATTGTCGGAAGGATTTACATTCTGCTTAGGCAGCGGGAACTTTGCATTGCCATCAGTTCCGTTCTTGGTAGTATCGTCGTCGGGTCCAGGCTGATCCGTAAACGTCTGCAACGACGGATAATGCCCCCTGCTGCCATTCTTGGCATTAGAAGGCACAAAAGCCACGACCATCATCGCAGCCATAAGTCCACCGACAAACG
Source organism: Bacteroidales bacterium (assembly GCA_017617125.1). Lineage (GTDB taxonomy): Bacteria > Bacteroidota > Bacteroidia > Bacteroidales > ML635J-15 > Bact-19. The sequence continues at coordinate 7,051 of JAFZWY010000051.1, read as the reverse complement.
TATATTTTAATATCCTACCGAACAAGGTACAAATTCTACAAATAATTCAACGCCAACTTGATAACGGTCTCGAGAGAAGCATCTGGCTTTTCCTTAGTTACCTTATCAAGCACTTTGTCAACTGCCGACTTTGCAAAGCCGAGTGTCGTTAAGGTTAATAACGCATCTTTCTTAATTGTATTGTCCGAAGCAGCAAAAATTTCTGCAGTATCCATTTCTCCCGACATATTTACCTTGTCCTTGAGATCAAGAATGATACGTTGTGCAGTCTTTGCTCCGATGCCCTTCACACCTTTCAACTTTACAAGATTCTCGCTGAGAATTGCATTTGTAAGGTCCTGCGGTGTAAGCGACGACAATATCAGACGCGCGGTGTTGGGTCCTACTCCATTCACCGAAATCAGCAGACGGAAAAGTTCGCGCTCGGCCTTGGTAACAAAACCAAAAAGCAAATGAGCATCCTCGCGAACTACCTGATGCAAAAAGACTTGTGCTTGTTCTCCTTGCTTCAGAGCTGAATAAGAGGTAAGACTTATATTTACAAAATAGCCAATGCCGCCAGCCTCCATCACAGCATATGCCGGATTGAGTTCTGCCACCACGCCTTTGATATATTCGTACATAGTTATCCTAATTAAATTAAGGCGCAAAATTAATATTTTAATTGAGAATTGACAATGGATAAATATGGATATGTTTCTAGTTTCAAAAATTCTAGTTCAATCTTTAAAAATTCTATGATTAGAACTTGTGAATCAGAAACGTAAAACTTTGAAACGTCGCAGGTACTGATACTCTATTCTAAAATTTTAGAACTGATAGCTTACCTTCACAACTGGATTTGAATAGATAGAGTACATCGACTCGTCGAAATTGTACATCACCGACAGCACCATGTACGATCGCTGCCCTATGGGCACCTGGAAACCAAGCCCGAGCATTGGCGAGGCAATCCACATAGGTTCTTCGCCCGAAAGCGCCGTGTAGAAATTGCCCATGTTGGTGTATGAAAATTGCCCGTAAATGAGGATGCCCATGTCGGTACCGATAAACGGTATTAGTTCGCCAAGACTCTTTATCACCGTGAAACTGGCAAACACCGAACCTCCAAAAATACTGCCTTTGAAGTTGTAATCCTCAGAGTAGACAAACATATAGTCGATGCCTACGCCAGCCGAAAGCCTGTTTGTAATCCTGTAGCCGACCTCGGGACTTAACGAAATCTGCGTCACCGTACCGAAGCCCATGTCGAGGTTGCCACCGAAAAAAATGCGCTGCACGGGCGATGGCGGCGGCTCCTTCTCGAGATACTGCGCACTGAGTACCATTGTAAACAACGACAACAATATGGATAGCAGTATCTTCTTCATTACTAATTCTTTATTATTGAATTATACAAGGCCTCCTCGATATTGGTACGTATGTTCTGCTTCATAATTTTCGTGTTTTCTGAACTTGTATAAACACGGTTGGTAAGAACAACTACAGCCATGTTGTATTCGGGATCGGCCCACACCAAGGTACCAGTGTATCCTGTATGTCCAAACGACTTGTCTGACGAACTTTTGCTTCCGTTTCCTTTCGAGCGATCGGGTACAGGCTTGTCCCAGCACAAGGCACGACGGCAGAAAGTCGGTTCATAATAATACTCGGTAAAACGCTGTACGGCTGTATCTGAAAAATACTGAACGCCACCGTACTTGCCGTTTTCGAGATAGATTTCCATTATCTTGGCAAGGTCGTTGGCATTGCCGAACAGACCGGCATGTCCCGACACTCCGCCAAGCATTGCTGCCGCCTGGTCGTGAACATGGCCGTGAAGCTGTTGCATACGGAAATAATTGTCGTCTTCGGTAGGAACTATCTGTTCCAACTTATATCTGTCCAATGGATTGAAACACAACGAATATGCTCCTAAAGGCCTGAAAACATTCCTATATGTATAATCTACATAATTTTCTCCCGAAAGTTCCTTGATGACATATGGCATAACAATGAAGCCAAGGTCGGAATAAACGTACTTGCCCTTGTTTTCCAACGCCGATTCGCGTATGAGACGGAACATTTCGTCCTTGTACGACTTTGCCATGTAGAGGTCGTCGGCAACCTGAATCGAATACTTGTCCGACTTGGTGTCGCTGTATATCTTTGGATACATTTCCTCGTCCATGGTCTTCTTGTAGAATGGAATCCACGACCTTAGCCCTGCCCTATGCGTAAGCACCTGCCAGAATGTTAGATGCGACTTGTTGGAGTTCTTCCATACGTCGTAGTAGTCGGAAACCTTATCAGTAATCTTGAACTTGCCATCGTCGTAAAGCATTATGATGTCGGAAGTTGTGGCAATTACCTTAGTTAGCGAAGCAAGGTCGTAAACATCGAAATCGTCAACTTTAGTCTCCTCATCGTAGGTGTGGTAGCCCATTGATTTGCAATAAATTACAATTCCATTACGAACAAGTACAACCTGTCCGCCCGGATATGCTTTGGTATGGATACCGCTCTTGAAAATAGAATCGACCTTGTGGATAACTTCGGAACTTACGCCTGCATCCTCAGGTATACTCGAATACTTGAGACGAATCTTGTAGGTTTTTTCGCCCATGCCTTCCCTGATGCCGTCGGTTGCAGACACAGGCATAATTCCACAGGCGGGAATTCCGCCGAACACTAGCTGTGCCGAAAAGTCGTTGGTAAGATCCCAGTCGTTGTACGAGACGACTACAGCCTTTGCCTTGTCGATATTTTTGAAATATGCCAGTCCGTAAGGATTTGCAAACAGGTCGAGGACAACGTTTTTGCACGTGCCGAGCAATTCGTCGACGGCATCCATCGTTGCCTGCGAGATTCCGAATTTTTTCGATACGGCACGTTGGTTCTTCCCATGAACGCTCACGATAACAATGTCGTACGAAGCTAGCTTTTTCTTACGCTGCTCGGCAGAGAGACCTTTCAAATCCTTGGAATACACAAAGTTCTTCACGTCGGCATAGTAACGCAGACGTTTCTGGAACAAGGTTTCCTCGGTACTCTCGAACGATACAGAAGCAATCTTTACCGAATCGAGATGCTTTATCGGCACAATCGAATCCTTGTTCACTGCAAGCGTCAAGGCATTTTCAATCAGTCGCTGCTGCATAAGGCGAGCCTTCACATCGTTCAGGTCGGCATGAATATTTTTAGTAGAAATAGGTTCTACGCCCTTGTCGAGTCCAAGGCGCAACTTGGTAAGCAATACGCGGTTGCAAGCCTCATCTATGTCACGTTCCGAAATCTTGCCCTCTTCGATTGCCGACTTCAATTTCTCAATAACATCCTTCACATCTGTAGGGAACATAATCATGTCGTTGCCTGCAAGCAGAGCCATCACATCGGCCTCGTTACCCTTGAAATAGTTCACTATGCCTCCCATGTTCATGGCATCGGAGAAGACCATTCCGTGGAAATTCACATCGTTACGCAAAACTTCCTTTATGGCCTTCTGCGAAAGCGTAGCTGGCAAATTTTCTGTTGGATCAATTGACGGTATGAAAAGATGCGAAACCATCATTCCGCCCACACCTTTCTCCGCCAGATAGCGGAAAGGATACAACTCGATGGAATCCAATCTATTGCGGTCGTGAGTTATTATAGGCATAGCCTTGTGCGAATCGACGTCGGTATCGCCGTGACCTGGAAAATGCTTACCTACAGCCAAAACGCCGTTGTCCTGCATTCCCTTGGCATACATCCAACCTTTTTCGGCCACATTAAACTTGTTTTCGCCAAACGAACGGTCGTTGATGACGGGATTAGTGGGATTATTGTTGACATCGATTACAGGCGCAAAGTTGACATTTGCACCTACGCGCTTGAGCTGACGTGCATATTCGGCACCCATCTCATAAACAAGTTCGTTGTTGGTGATAGCACCCACAAGCATCTGGCGCGGATACATCACCACACTGTCGAGTCGCATGCTTAGCGACCACTCGGCATCCATACCGACCAACAGCGGCACCTTGCTCACCTTCTGCAGACGGTTCACAAGGTTTATCTGACGGCCAGGACCTCCCTGCATGAATATAACTCCACCAAGCTGGTATTCCTCAACAAGCTTTACTGTTTCGGAATTGTACGAAGCCGACTTGTTGGAATACACAGGAATCATTATCAGCTGTGCAATCTTTTCGTCGAGAGTCATTTTGCTCATCACAGAATCAACCCACGAAATGTCCATATTCCAGAACCAAGGTTCCTCGGTAGGGACAAAGTCGGTTCGTTCGACCTCGCTCATGGCTACTGTCATACCTATGCACGAAAATGCGGCAATAAATATCAATATGGCTACTATCTTTCTCATTTTCTTATTCTTTGCCTATTTTAACCGCCAAAAATATGTAATTTATTCTGTCACTTTTTGAGCAAAGCAAAAAAAGTACCAACAAAGAGATGTGAATGGCAGAGGCTGCGCCGTTTCTAGGTTTCTATGCCTTCGGCGTTTCAAGGGCTAGCGCCCGTTTAACTTCGTTGAGGGCTACTTGTGCTGAGCGCAGTCGAAGTACGCCGTTCAAGTTTCTGGTTTCACGTTTAACGTTGTTGAGGGCTTCGCCGTTCTGGTTCAACGTTCAACGTTTAATGTTCAATCATTTGAGAAAAAGACTCTTAACTTTCAACTAAAAAAAATCCCCATGGCTGGGAACCACGAGGATCTTCAACTGTTTTATTTATGTGTAGTGTAAGTGTGTCAATCCTTTATCACCTTCCTATTAATTACAAAGTCTGCGGTACTAACCCTTATTGTATAGGTTGCAGGTGGCAAATTCTCGAAATGCAATATAGTCTCGTAGCTATTAAGCGGTGAGGCAATCTTTTCGGTATAAATAAGCTTACCAAGCACATCGTATACATCGATGCGTGCAGGACGGTTACCGAAGTTATCGAGAACTACTGTCAACTCGCCATCAAATGGGTTTGGATATGCTTGAACGTCAGGTTCTTCGGTACTCGGTTCCACACAATTTGCAACTATTATTTCCGATACAGTACGCGAACCATCGTAGTCGACCTGTACTAGACGATAGTAGTTGTCACCACCGTGAACGCCATAGTCTGCATAAGCGTAGTCGAGCGATTCGATACTATTTCCTGCGCCTGCCACACGTGCAACCTCGATGAAATCGATTGCATCGGCAGAACGTTCAAGCACGAAGTAATCGTTGTTGCGTTCGGTTGCTGTTGTCCATGCAACGAGAGCTGACTTGCCATCGCAGTCGGCCTTGAACGAGGTAAGTTCGATAGGAAGAACCGTATTTTCATTTGTAGAACCGAGAGTAAGAATTCCGCCAAATGTACCCGATCGGATATAATTGATGCTTGATATTCCAGTTACGGTTATCGTCTTGCCTTCGTTTTCGACATTGGCAGTACCGCCAATGTTCTTCCAGCAATCGTAGTGTGCCGCAGCATGTATACCTCCGCTATTAGCAACTGCGGCAGCAACACTTGCAGCATCGTGGAAGTGTGCCGAAGCCGTATTAGCATCAACCTTGATAGTGATACTGCTCAACGATGTACTTCCCGCAATTCCATCAACATTCCAGAACTCGAAATTGTTTACATGATCAAAACGATTTCCTCCGTCGGCACTGCACATGTCGTTGATATTCCACCAGCGCGGATAGTTGTCGGGGTCATCGGTTGAGAATCCGTGGCCGTCGGCTGATGCGTTGTTGAACCTGAGGTTAATGCCAGCGCGCGAATTGTTGGCGATTGTAGCTTCCATCGTTCCGAGGACGCCGTTGCTGCCAGTCGGGAAAGTGAATGCACCATTGCCAAACTTGGTTACCTGTCCATCGACATGGCTTGCAAGGTTTGCGCCAGAAGACGTTGCTCCCGTCACAAAAGTCATATCACCGTCGACCACTCCCTTTGTAAAGGTTGCAAGACCATGGACTGTTATGCCGTGCGGTGCGATAATCTTCTTGTTGTTGGCCGTCTGGGCGAATGTCACGTTGCCGAATTCCATTGCGCTCGTCAATGTCTGGTCGGCAGCACCGTTCAATTCGATAGTACTGCTGTTGTCGGCTACAAATGTACCATTGTTGATTATTGAACCTGCGAGTTGCAAAGTAACGTTCTCCTGTATATGCACTTCGGCGCCGGGCGCTATCTCGATAGTATTTACGGTTGCATCGGCATTCATATATGCCTGCTGAACGTCGTTCAAGCAAGTGCCCGTACCGCCTAAGGCTATGTAGTAGTTCTTGGCCTCTGCCGGCAAAGCGGACGCCACGGTGTAGGTTCCGTTGTTGTACTCGTACCAGTTGGATGCAATATTCCAGTTCGATGTTCCGCCCCTCCAAACGTAGTCGTAGGTAGATGTAATGGAGATAGATGGAGCGTTGACGGTAATCTGTACTCCAGTATTGCTACTTGAACCACAAGCATTTGCCGCAGTGTACCTTATATAATATCCGTCCTGGTTCTGCTGCAGGTTGCTGTTTGTAAATGGCGTGTAAGTACCATTCTGCGAAGAGCTTATCTCCCAGCCTTCGGCAGTGATACTCGATCCGTTAGTGGTAACTGTCGGGGTAGTAAGATCAAGTGGTTCGCCCACGCATATTGCATCGGGGGCAGTTATTGGAGAAACGGAAGGCCGATCGTTGACGGTAATCTGAATGGTATTGCTGTAGACCGTGCCGCAGGTGTTGGTTGCGTAGTATCTTATGTAGTTGCCGTTCTGAGAGTAGGTGACTGCTGTTGACGAGTTGAATGAACTATAGGTGCTTCCGTTTGCAGAAATCTGCCAGCCCTGTGCACTGACTGCTGAACCGTGGTTGGTGACCGTCGGTGTGCTAAGTGACAAGGTTTCGCCGTCGCAGACTGCTGCAGGTGTGCTGATGGATGTGATTTCAGGCTCGTCGGTGATAGCTACCGACACCTGCTTGGTCGTAGTTGCGATGCAGCCACCTACCGTTGCTGTGGCTGTTACCGTGTAGGTCGTGTTGACAGTCGGGCTGACGCTTATTGATGCGCCAGTGCCGCCGTTGCTCCATGCGTAGCTCATTGT
>JAFZWY010000001.1 GCA_017617125.1 Bacteroidales bacterium | reverse complement strand
AGGAGGAGGATGGAAGCTTTGTATATGTAGGAGCCTGTATATTGGGCTGTGATTTCTTTATCTCTTCTGACTTTTGGGCTTTTTTATCGAAATCATCTTGTGTGAACACTAAGCCGAAGTACGCGTATGCTATCAGTAGAGGACTTATGGTTTTATCGGTGACAGAACCATTGTCGCCTAAGCGGCGGTCTCTGTAATAGACTTCTCCAATTGCACCAAGCACGGCTCCCAATTTCTCTTCGTTGCGCCATACGTAGAAAAAGTTTGTACCATCTTGTTTAACTTGAATGGTGCCAAAGTTGGGTGCTTCGACAGTACCGTCTGCACTAATAGAGCCTTTCGGAGTACCTTGGCTGTCGGTAAATTTACCTGTGTTCGCATCGAGTTTATAGACTGCACCATCGTTCATTGTAAATTCGAGCGTGGCAGGATTCCACTTGCCAACTTCTTTGCCGTCTCTGTTGAATGTTACAATCTGACCGTTTGCATCGGGCTTGGGTATTGACAGACTGCCCGACTGCGCCCAAGCGTTGAAATTTGCTCCAAACATGATGACCATCAACGCCACTAACGCCTTGAAAATTGATTTTCTGTACATTTTTTAATATTTTTTTTGTTAAGTGCAAACATACAAAAAGATTGTTAATGCGTAAACAAAAAATGTAAGTTTTTCTCGCATCGACCAAAAATGAATATTAGGCCAAACTTGTACAAACGAACATAAAACCGTACTTTTGCAAAAAAATAGATGCGAAATGAAACAGGAAATCGATCCCAAGGAAACCAACAGGGCATACGCATTCGAGATGTGGATGACTGCCCCTATGCCTATGGTAACATTGGTAAAGACAATGAATATCAACCGTCTGGTAAAGTTTGCCAGGAAAAGCGGTATGAAGCTGAATATGCTCTTGTGCTGGTGCATAGGCAAGACGGCAAGTCAGACAAAACATTTCTTCCTGTTACCCGAAAATGGCAAGCTGTACAAGTACGACCAGCTGGCTATCAATGTGGTAGTAAGAAACAAAGAAGGCGGTATCAATTCCTGCGACATTCCGTTTTCGGATGATATAAGGCAGTTCAACCGCGACTATCTTGAATCGACGACCAAGGTGGCTAACGAATGCAAAAGTTATTTCATAGATGGCTATATGATTGTCGGCACATCGGCGATGATACAGACCGAACTCGACTGCGTTACCAACCAGTATACCGACAAGTTCCTCAATCCTATGGTAATGTGGGGCAAATACCGCAAAAGTTGGTTCAAGAACACACTGCCCATATCGTTCCAGTTCCACCACGTGCAGATGGACGGCGGTGACGGAGCAAGATTTCTGGAAAACCTTCAAAAAACAATAATGTCAATATAAGATGATGAAACTTGAAAAATTTTGTCAGAGCTGCGGAATGCCGCTGAACGATGAAGTATTAGGCACAAATGCCGACGGAAGCAAGAACGAGGACTATTGTATGTACTGCTATAAGGACGGCAAGTTCACTAATGATTGCACTATGGACGAAATGATTGAGTTCTGTGCGCAGTTTGTGGACGAGGTAAACAAGAATATGCCAAAGCCTATGACCAAGGACGAATACAAGCAGATGATGCGCCAATATTTCCCGACACTAAAAAGGTGGAAAAAGTAAGGATTTCCGCTTTTACTGATAAAAAGAAAAAACTATTTCTGGACTTGCTCGTCGACCTCTCCTCGCCTGAATATCTTATACCCGATAAATGCTATCGTGATTGACATCAGTGGCGAGAGAATATTGAAGAAGCAGTAAGGCAGATACTCCAATGTGGAGACTTTCAGCACCATCGACTGCGTCATGCCGCAGGTGTTCCACGGAATAAGTACGGATGTAACCGTTGCCGAATCCTCGGTGGAACGGCTCAGCAGTCGTCCTTCAAAATCCTTGTCCTTGTATAGTTGCTTGAAGATGTTGCCCGTGAGGACAATGCTGAGATACTGGTCGCCGGTAGCCATATTGGAGAAAAGTCCTGTTGCCACCGTTGATGTTACAATCGAACGGCGACCGCTGATGCCACGCGCCAAGGCTGCCGTGAGACTTCTCATCATGCCGCCACCAGTGAGCGCACCACCAAAAGCCGAGGCACAGAAAATCAGGAAAACAGTGCTTAGCATACCCTTCATGCCACGGGTCTGCACCAAGTTGCTTAGAGTTTCGTTGCCAGTGTCGATGGCGGTACTGTCGAAGTAGGTAACCATCAGTCCGCGGAAGCTGTTGCCATCGCCAACTTGCGCCACTATGTCGGGCTGTGCAAAAAGCATTGTTATGCCAGCCACCAATGCCGACAAAAACAATATGACAGCAGCAGGAAGTTTCAGGGCTATAAGCACGGCTGTAAATAGCGGTATCAGCATCAGCCACGGATTTATGACAAAGCTGTTTTGCAGTCCTTCAGCAAAAGATTCGGCTTGTGCTGTGCTTTCGGCAGAGTGCATAAGGCTTACCACTAGGAATATTATCAAGGTAATGACAAACGAGGGCACAGTTGTTATGAGCATGTAGCGTATGTGTTTGAAAAGAGGCACTTCGCCTACCGACGAAGCAAGCACGGTTGTATCGGAGAGCGGTGAAATCTTGTCACCGAAGTAGGCACCAGAAATTATTGCACCAGCCGTCCATCCTGCGGAATATCCGTGTGCCGTACCAATGCCCAGAAGTGCAATGCCAACGGTAGCAACTGTGGTCCACGAACTGCCAGTTATGAGCGACACCAACGCACATATAAGGCAAGCCATAAACAGGAAGAGTGACGGTGTGATTATCTTCATACCGTAGTAAATCATAGTTGGCACAATTCCGCTCATCATCCAGCTGCCCGATATGGCTCCGATAAGGAATAGTATCAGCACGGCAGGACCGATGGTCTTTATGTTGTCGCCAATCGCTCCGTTGATGTTTTCCCACGACACCTTGTAGCCAATCATAGCTATTGCTACAGCCACGGCGGCTGCAACCAGCAAAGCCGTCTGGCTGGCGCCATCGATGGCGTCGGAGCCAAACTCCCTGATGACAAGAACCTGCAATGCCACAAGCACAGCAAAGGGAATTAGGGCTATTGACCAATGGATATGAGGAGAGGTGGAAGTCATAGTACCGCTGCAATTTTTCTTATATTACCTAGGATTTTCGTTATGGACTTATCGTTTCGAGAAGTCTGCATATTGTATTTCGTTTGCAGATACATAAGCGCATCGGCAGGAATGTCAAGTGCAGCCTCGATCATAAGAGCAGTCTTGGCGGTCAACGGACGATGACCGTTCAAAATTTCATTTACCACCGAGTATGTAAGCCCAATGCTGTCGGCAAGTTGACGCTGGCTGATGCCACGCGATTCAATTTCATCCTTTATTACTTCGCCCGGATGCGTCGGGAAAGCTCCATATCCTAAATTTCCCATAGCCTTTCTATTTGTAATGGTTCGACAATTCTATTATGTTGCAGATAGTAATACTTTTGTCAGTTTCCTCTGAAGACATGAATTCTATGCGATACTGGTCGTTAACACGAACAGACTCCAGACCTAATTTATCTCCCGACAGTTTTTCGTAGTTCAAAGAATTGAAGCGGTACAAATCGGTCACTTTATCAACCGCATCAAGAATATCAATTACGCGGATATATTTCTTTACAATTTGTGGTTGGTAGCGATGCTGTTTGTCGCTAGTTTTACCGTTATAGTAAAGTTCTCGCAAATACTCCTTGTCAAATAATATTTCCATCCTGCAACAATGATAGTCGCAAAGATAATGAAGATTTTCTAAAGTTCGCAAAAAATGCGAACTTTTTTATTTACTAACAGAATTAGCGTTTTTTATTCCACTACTACCTTCTTCTCAACCAACTGCCCGTCAATGTCAAACACCACAAGGAAAACGCCCTTGCCATAGCCCGACAAATCTATTTCGGCACCATCGCCTAGGCTTTCGATGCTTGTTACCTTCCTGCCTAACGAATCGTAAATGTCGGCTCTGGCATTTTTGCCATCGTTAGAAATGTAGAACTTGCCAGTGGTGGGATTGGGGTAAATACTAATTCCATTATTGCAATCTTCTACAATACCATCAAGAGTAGGATTGCGATACACTAAAACATCATTTCTGTAGAAAGTATGTAAACCATAGTCTGAACCATCAGTTGCATGTGGTATAGAATACCAAAAGAAGCCACTAAGACTACCTATTCCTTGTATTATGTCTCCATTCCATTTATAATAATTGCCATCAAGTAATAAAATAGAATCTATTGTACTTCCCAAAGTGGCTTGCTCAAACATACTATTATCATATAACAATTGGCAATACAAAGTTTTGTTTGGAGTCCAATCAAAATCATATATCAAATATTCACCAGGCTGCATAAACGGACCATTATAACTTGAAAAATATGCGTATATTTTGTTGTCGTGCGATTCCCTTAATGCAGCATAGTAATGTCCATCACAGAATAGCTTGTAATAATTCACATCATTAATCAAAGTATCTCCTAAAACCTCGTAATTATATTCCCTATAATAACGTGGATCAAAGATATTTGTCTGCACGACTGTCCATCTGCTTCTTGGCTCAAAATAATGATACCTGCTTATATAGCATTCATCATGACGCGGGTTGTGATATAAGGTTTCATCATTGTTCTGTACGCAAAGCAATTCTTCTGAACCACCAATAATACCAATATTACCGTAATTGTTAAGCAGTCCGTTGAGAGAGCCTATGCCTTCGCACCATACAACCTGCTGTCCCATTGCCGACAAATACAAAGTTTTCCTTTGCCTATTACCAACCATCATACTTCCAACCGAATCTACAACAAGGTTTGTTTGAAGCGCATCTACATAAAACTCGTCGCCTTCTTCCAAAGTAAAATCGTACAGCAGAACTGGCTCGTCACCAGCATTGCGGAAATAATACGCCTTACCGTTATAGAATCTCATATAGCCTGCATCAACCCAGTATGTGTGGTTTTCATCGGTTGACTTCATCAGCTTAAAGTTGGAAGTATGCTCATCAACCAGCTTCATATAGTAGCTTCCGCAAGGTCTATTGTCGAACGAAGAAAATGCAGATGCACTCCATATCCAATTTGTGCTGAAAATTGGACTTTCATCGATTCGCTCGTCACATTCCCAATTGTGGGTACTCCACATGTAACTTCTGTACGACACTTGATCGTCGTTGTAGCACCTTAGTCCCGTATAAACAAACACATCGGCAGGACATTCAGGATAATAGTTAAATCTTTTCTCGCTTCCAATCCTTTCTATTATTCGGTCGCTGTAAATTTCATTATTGTCCTCACCATATAGCCCATAAATTGTACATGAAAATTCCTGCACCTTCAAATCTACACCACTGATATTCTCAATATAGACAGAATCAACAATAAAAGGCGAGACCGAATCGCAGTTTCCAAAGCAATCTAGCGAATAAAAATCAAGGGTATCACCAACATTCAGACTTAAGTCGTACATTTTCTTAAACCTATGGGCAAAACGATCCCAATAGTAAACCTTTGAATTAGACTCGTGTACAATAAATGGCACACCATAATCAAAATATCCCATGCCATCATAATGCACTATATCATGACTTACTCGTTTGGCAATAGTGTCATTTATGACAGTATCTCCTATTACTGTAAACTTATCATAACCATGTGCCTGATACGTAAATAGCTGTTGGTCATCAAATGTCCAAGTTGCTCCGTCACGAAACCAGTTCTGTGCAAACGAAAACGTACTCAGCATTATGAAAAGCGAAATCAAAGCAATCTTTTTCATAACTAATCTATGTTAAACTTTTCCGCAAATATAAACATAATTTCACTTATAACTACATCTTTATGAAGTTATTATACGAAATGGGGGGGGTATATAAAATAGTAGAAAATTTAGACAAAAGTGAAAAAATGATTTTTTTTCAGATGCTGAAACAAGTTCAGCATGACTTTTAGTACAGAATGAGCGTTTACCTTATTCCTTCTTCAACTTTCTCCTAATCCCTGCCACAATCTGCATCAGAATAAGTATCACAGCCACCACGCAGCACATACGGGCAATGTAATCGCCGTACTTGGAGTAGAAGGTAACCTTGTCGTTGGCGTTTATGGTTGCGGCAATACCACCGCGCTGCCACCAGCCGAGCGATTCAACTACGTCGCCACGCTGATTTATTATGCAGCTTATGCCCGTGTTAGCGCTTCGCGCTATGCTACGACGAGTCTCTACGGCACGCAGGCGCGAGAAACTGCAATGCTGGCGATAGCCGGGAGTGTCGCGCCACCAACCATCGTTGGTGATGACAAAAATCATCTGTGCGCCATCCTCGACAAAGCCACCACAATGTTCGCCAAATGCCGATTCGTAGCACACAGGCACACCGACCTTTACGCCACTTACATCGTTTGTAAACGCTGTCGGATGTTCCTGACATCCGTGGCTGCCGCTTATACCGCCAAGGTCGGTCATAAGGTCGCTAAGGAAGCCGAAAACGCGGATATACGGAAGTATTTCGGCACCAGGAACCAGCTTGCTCTTGCGGTAAATCTGCACATAAGGACCAGAATCGATCTGCATCGAAACATTGTAGATGTCGTAGTGGTCGTTTTCGCCGATTTCGCGGGCAGTTTCGGTGATGGAAGTGCCATCGTAAGCCTTGTCGCCATTCCTGTGATAATAGACCTTGAAAGTGGTCGCACCAATGACGAACTTGGTTTTCGGATAGTCGGCCATAAACTTGCGCACCGCCACAAGCGAAGAACTTCCCTGCATAAAATCTTCCTGGATGGTATTGTTCAGTGCTGTTTCGGGTGCGACAAAGTAGTCGGTCTCGGCATTGCCGTAAGTGGCGGCTATGTCGAGTATATTTTCAATCTGCGATCCGAAGGTGTTTTCATCAAACTTTTCGCCCCAAGGGTCGATGTTCGGCTGAATTACAACAACATTCTGCGGATTTTCCTTTTCGGTGTAGGTGTTGTAGCGGATAGCCGAGAAAATTATCGGTACAAAAATCAGCAAGGTAGCCGAAAGTGCAAGTGGCAATTTCATCCTTTCCTTTCTCAACCTGACAGTCAGCATCTTGTACAACAAGGCATTGATTATCAGTATCCAAGCCGAACCACCAAGGTGTCCAGTGAATTCGTACCACTGCACATACATCACATCGTTGGCAAACGAGTTGCCAAGCACAAGCCACGGCCATGCAATCTCGCTGTTCATAAACAGGTACTCGAAAGCCACATAGCAACTCACGAATGCAATAAGCCCGACTTTTTCGCCACCACGTTTCCACAGTGCATATACTATCCTCATCACCAGCGCCATCAGCAGCGACGAAGCAAGCACAGCCATAAACACGCCTGCAGGACTAGCAAAGTAGACCCACCAGGTTGTGATTAAGTTCCAAAGTACAAATATCAGATACGAATAGCCGAAAAACTTTGCTCCGCCATGCTTGCCGTTCTCATCAATGATATTCTGCATCAGGATAAGCATAGGAACGAAGCCCACAAGCACCAGCCACGGCAAATGCAGATTGAACCAACCTGCGCTCAGCAGCAAAGCCGACAGCAGGCACAATGCAAATCGGATGGCAACATTGAGTTTTTTCATTGCAATTCGTTTATCTTGTTGTAAATGAAATCGGATACGCCCACGGACTTTTCTACGTATGCTCTTGCCTGAGCACACGATCCGGAATATTTAGCCTCATCGGTAAGCAGTTTTTCGACTATGTCCGAAAACTCGTCGTACGACGAAACAGAAAAGCCTGTTCCGCACCCGATAAGGTCGAAGGCTTCCTTGAACTTGCGGTAATTGGGACCGAAAATCACTGGAATACCGTAGACCACGGCCTCGAGTGTGTTGTGGATTCCAACACCGAAACCACCGCCCACATACGACAGCCGTCCGTAGCGGTACATCTTCGACAGCATTCCCATCGAATCGACAATTATGTACGAAAGTTCCGATGCCTTTGCTCCATCGCATTTCGACAGGCGCACACAAGATTTCGCCAGCATCTTTTCTATTGAGCAAAGGTGTTCCTCGTGTATTTCGTGCGGAACAATCACAGCCTTCAAATTGTCGTGGGCGTTTATGTACTGCGAAATGATCTTCTCGTCGGGTGGCCAGGTGCTACCGCAAACAATGACATTGCCCGACTGCGAAAATTCGCGCAGGAATTCATTCTCGTATTCTTCGTGCGAAATCTGGTACACACGGTCGATGCGGGTATCACCGCATACCGAAATATTCTTCACTCCTGCCGACTCGAGCAAATTCTTGGAATTGTCGTCCTGCACAAACATCCAAGCAAAATCGGTAAGAACCTTGCGGTAGAACTTTCCCCACGGACGGAAGAAAATCTGTCCGCTGCGGAAGATTCCCGAAATGAGATAGACGTTTATTTTTCGTCGTGCAAGTTCGCGTATCATGCAGTACCAGAACTCGTATTTTACAAAAACTGCGAATTCGGGATTAATTATTTCGATAAATTTATGTGCATTGCGTTTGCTGTCGAACGGAAGATAACATACGATATCGGCCTTGTCGTAGTTTTTGCGTACCTCGTAGCCGCTCGGACTGAAGAAAGTAAGCACAATTTTCTTTCCCTCGCGCTTGTAGCGTTCTATCAACGGACGGCCTTGCTCGAATTCGCCAAGCGACGCCGCGTGAAACCACACATATTTCTGTCCGGGTTCGACTTTCGCACGCAGATTTTTCTCCCAATCCTTACGACCAGCCACCATCAGTTTTGCCTTACGGTTGAACGGAGCAGCAATCCTAACTGCAAGAAAATAAGCGCGAATGCAAAGGAAATAGAAGAATTTCATCGTTAATAGTAGTAATATTCTTCGGGAGCATGGCGATAGACAGGCAATATCCAGCCGATGCGTATTCCAATCATCGAATCGTGGTACTGGGTTTCGTCCTTGCCACGCAGATTAAAGTCGTAGTTGCGAATTGACTTAGTCCAGGCAAAAGTGTATTCCACGCCGCCATAGAAGTTTATAAGTTTCTTGTTGCTAAGGAACTGGTATCCTAAGAACCCACGCAGAGCAATGCCGTTTCGCAGCCCGTCGTAACCTTTCTTGTAGTCGCCAAGCACAGGTGGAGTATTGTTAGAACGGTTTTCGATGCGGATATGATGTTCGAGTAAGCCGGCACCCACGTTCACTACTATTCCCGAATTAGGATTCGGCTTGCGGAATGCGAAAACTCGTCCAGTCTTGACTCCTACGTAGAAACCAGACTGCGTCATAAGAACTGTACCGTAATTCCCATATGAGTTTATTATGTTGCCCGACTGAGTCATGATTCCGCGCAGAATAGAAACGCCATTGTCGGTATATCCGCCCCATAGATAGCTGCCCTCGAATCCAAAAATCCAGTTGTGCTTTGTCTTGAACGACAAACCAAGGCCCATTGTCGACGGATTTTTGCCGTACGTTGCATTCATGTCGGTAAGCGAAAACTGATATGCATAGTTTACCTCACACTGCCATACGTTTATGCACGTGTCCTTAATCTGCGCCTTTGCCGACACAGAAAAAGCCATAACGGCAAGTAATATTATCAAATACTTTTTCATCATTGCGCAAAACTAATACTTTTTTCGGTTTGTCAAGCAAAAAATATATTGTTGCGAGTTTATTGCTGTTTCTTGAAGCGAATGTAGTAGCCCAAAGCAAAGCTACATGCGAAACCGAATCTTTGTTCAGTTTCACGATAGGTATCCCCAGGTTGTATATTTACTTTATTATTTGATTCTGGATATATTTCTTCAACTGAGATTATATCATGGCGCCATGATTTTAGCCAGTGAAAGTTGAATCCGATATTTAGGTCGAATGTTATCCTGTTACCAGCATTAAACTGATACCCTAATAGATAAACTGACATTAAATCATTTATTGCGACATCTTCCACATAATTTACGCTAGGGTCACTTGCATGATATGAATTTATATTAATGCCTCTGTAACCAAGTTGTATCTCGCCATACCAACCGAATGGAGCTTTTTGGTCGTATTCCGTTAGATGTTTGTTTACCTTGCCCCAGTAGCCACGTGCACCGATAAATAGTTCACCGCCAGTGCAACCCGAGAAAAAATCAAATTCGGCTTCAAATCTGTTAGAATAAACACAGATAAACTTATATGCGATTTCGGCAGTAATACTGAAATTTCTATGAATTGGCTTTTCGAAACCGAGATTTGGATGCAAGGTAAACAGGGCTTTGTTGGGCCTTATTTTCACCACAGTGTTCTGGAAAAACTGTGCCGATGCCGACAGCGACAAAAGCAAAACAAATAACAATATTGCGAAATACCTCTTCATATTTCGCAAAGATAATTGTTTTTTGTTAATGAGCAAACTTTTTATTCTACTTATCTCTGAATACCAGCACAATCGGCACTCCAGTCAAGTTGAAATTCTCGCGAAGCTGGTTTTCGAGATAACGCTTGTATGGTTCCTTGATGTACTGCGGCAGGTTTGCGAAGAAGGCAAACACCGGTGTCGGCGTTGGCAACTGGGTTACATATTTTATCTTTATGTACTTGCCTTTGGTTGATGGTGGTGGAAAGTTCTCGATTGCCTCGAGCATAACCTCGTTGAGCTTGCCTGTCGGGATGCGCTGGATTCGGTTTTCGTAAACCTGCATTGCGGTGCTAAGCACATCGCTGATACGCTGCTTGGTGAGTGCCGAGATGAAAAGAATTGGAATATCGTTGAACGGAGCAATCCTTTCCTGGATGAACTCGCGGTATTCCTTGAGCGTGTTGCTGTCTTTCTCTATGAGGTCCCACTTGTTGACAAGGATGACAATGCCCTTCTTGTTTCGGCGGATAAGGTTGAGGATATTCTGGTCCTGCGACTCCCAGCCCTGCTCGGCATCAATCATCAGCAGGCAGACATCGGAATTTTCGATGGCACGGATAGAGCGCATCACCGAGTAGAATTCCAAATCTTCGGAAACCTTGCTCTTGCGACGCACACCTGCCGTATCGACAAGCATAAAGTCGTATCCGTACTTGTTGTAGCGGGTATTTATGGAATCACGGGTTGTACCGGCAACATTGGTGACAATGTTTCTTTCTTCGCCTATGAGCACATTGGTAAGCGACGACTTGCCGACATTCGGGCGACCGACAATAGTAATGCGTGGGAGTTCAAGTTCCTCGTCGTTGGGTTTGTCGGGCAATGCCTTGACAACGGCATCAAGCAATTCGCCAGTGCCGGTGCCGGTAATAGCCGAAATGCAATACAATTCGCCAAGCCCGAGGTTGTAAAACTCGTAGCTGTTAACAATCTTCTTGTTCGAATCGACTTTGTTGACGACAAGGAAAACAGGTTTTTTCGACGAACGGAGAATGTCGGCAACTGCAACATCGAGGTCGGTGAGACCCATATCGACATCGACCATAAACATTACGGCGTCGGCCTCCTCGATGGCGATCAGCACTTGCTTGGAGATTTCACGCTCGAACACATCGGTCGAATTTTCAACATATCCGCCGGTATCGACAACGGAGAATGTCTTTCCGTTCCAGAAGCAATGTCCGTAAAGGCGGTCACGTGTTACACCGCTTTCGTCGTTCACTATCGCCTCGCGGCGTTCTATCAATCTGTTGAAGAATGTCGATTTTCCAACATTCGGTCTTCCTACTATTGCTACAATGTTTCCCATAATTCGATTTTAGTTTCTATTTCCCATTAACAAGGCATTAGCCTCGTCTATCCTTCGTTTATCATTATTTTCATACATCCAAACAGCATCCCTATGCAACATCTCATCCACAGAAATACCCCTACTTGCTGCTTTCTCTTCAATATCTTTTCTCCAATATGGTGTATTATTAATTGTTTTCACATACTTAGAAACAATATATTCCTTATAACATTCAGACTCGGCTTCCATAAGAATCAACTCGTCCAAAGAAAGCGAAGAACTGTCGGCCTGCGAAATCAAATTACCCATACGCTCCTCATCCGAACGTATGATTTCTGCCCATTCGCTTACCGTGGCTGTTTCTATCGACTCATCAACTTCTATTTCAGTATCATACAACATATTGCTAATACAAAACTTATATGGATTGAATTTTCCTTTCATGCTTATCCTAGTGAACATACCATCGCCTGTCCTTATTATCTTCGCTACATTTAACCCTTTTTGCGAAAAGCAAATATACCTGTCATCAAA
This sequence comes from Bacteroidales bacterium, assembly GCA_017617125.1. GTDB lineage: Bacteria > Bacteroidota > Bacteroidia > Bacteroidales > ML635J-15 > Bact-19. The sequence continues at coordinate 13,667 of JAFZWY010000001.1, read as the reverse complement.
TATAGTCTTGCAAAAATCTTTAGCCTCGTACATTAATACAAATTGCTTCGATGGCGAATAATATAACAACTCCGACGAAACGGCATTAAATTTTCTAATATCAATATTCGCTTTATCCAACTGCTGGACACAAATCTTAGAAATGGACATCAGCACCTCAGATTGTTCATATGTTTTCACAAATCTAACATAATACAACGGGGCATCAGGATGTTCTGCGAAAGCCTCCTTCAGTCCGTCAGGCGAATTTTTCCAAATAAACTTGCAATCATGTCTGTATATTATATAATGATGCAAATTTTTTATGCCTCCTTCCGCATCGAAATATATGATGGAGTTTTCTTGTATTTCGTCAAAAACATTATTATCCATGGCATAATCCATCACCTTAAAATATTTCTGCACAATTCCCATCTTCTCACACATGCCGACATTTACAAATCCAACGACAATGGAGTTTATGAAAACGAAGAAAAACATGACTGCATATAATATTCTCTTGACAATTGTGCTTCTTTCGACCAGCTTAAGAATTAATATTGCTGCCAGGGCCATAATAAGCATTATTCCAAAATAAGAGAAAAACGTCGTGACATAGCAGATGTTTGATGCGATCCAATCTTCAGAATTATACTTGCCGGCTAGCCCGAGAATAGAATGAGACAGCAAAGCGAGTACAAAGGCAACGAGCATAGTAACCAGTATGCTTTTTTTCTTGAATAATTTCAAATCAACATTCTTAATAAGAATTATAAACAATGTCGATTGGAATATCGCATTGACAAATAATAAAGGTTCCGAATTTGAAATTATATACCAAAGGTTCTTGAATACACCATCAGTCATTAATGTATCGCTACCCAGCACTGCCCGCAACTTCATGCACTGCTGGAAAGGGAAACTAAAAGAAGTCAAATTCCACAACAAGTTGCAATAGTTCGACAAACTAAAACTATCTGCGAAAGAAGATCCTTCGTAAAAATTCTCCACATTACTTGATGCTACTGCCGCTCTCCACCCGAAGTAAAGCACAATATAAAGTACAATTGCCGACAAGTAAGGCAGAAGCTCCTTGTAGAACGGTTTTTCCTTCCACACCGATTTGAATCCATACTTATTTACATTCCTGACGAATATATAAAGGCAGAAAAACGCGATAAAGACAAGGTAGGTTTCATAAAACAGCAATGTTATAAAGTAAAGCACCGCACCAAATATTGCATATACGTAACGCCCAGTATCCCTGTACCTAAAAAATAACAGCATCGATAACAAACATAGTATAAAACTGAACGTAAAATAGAACGGATACGCTGCAACCGGGTATGCCTCAAACCAAGCTAAAGTTGTGTTGATTAATAAAAATAAGAATACAAGCAAACTGAGATTCTTGGACTTGAAGATGCGATATAGAAAATAAGAAAACAATCCGTACGACACAAGCAATGCAATATACTGAACTATTTTTGTGTAGAAAAAATTGTCGACTAGATAGGGAATATAAAATATCGGTTTTACTATCAACAAATAAAAGCGCCCTGAATTATTTGCATAGCATTGTGCATCCTGCGACCAATAATCCATCCCCCTTAGACTTGTTATATAATACTCATAGTCGTCATTGGTGATTATTCCAACATTAAATAATGGTACAAGAGTAATTATAGTTGTAATTACAAACAAGAACAATATTATTCCATTATCCTTTGTAATTCTAATATTCTTTAAAAAATTCATATTATAAAGAACGCTTAATTCTTAAACAAGTATTACTTGTGGCGACAAACGTACCATTACGTATAGCGACAAATTTTTCAAATCACCAATTTCACCACATTTTCTCCAATTTCCACCAATCTTTTCCTGTACAAAGCGCCCAAGGCCTTCTTGAAGTTCTTTTTCGAGATGCCAAAGGTCTTGTAGATAAGTTCGGGACTGCTGTTGTCGCAGATTTTCATCTCGCCCTTGTGCTTCTTGAGGTAGGCCACAATCTTGTCCTCGAAGTTGTCGATGTCCTCGTGGTCGTTGCGGAACATACGAAGGTCGAGCTTGTTGTCGTCACGGACTTTCTTTACAATCACATCAACCTCATCGCCGGAATGCAGTTCTGTAAAAACTTCGTTTGCATACAATATTCCCAGGTACTTGTTCTCGACTATCAGATTGTAGCCCAGGCTTGTGCGACGAGTTACCAGTGCATGAACCTTCTGGTTTTCGTCAACCTGCGGACGCTGGCTCTCATCGATGTACTTTTCGTACTTTGTGCTTGCTACGGCGCGGTTGGTATCCTCATCGAGATATACATAAACTATGTAATCCTCGTCAACCTTCAAATCTACCTTCTGTTCCTTGAACGGACAGAACAAATCCTTTTCGATTCCCCAGTCGAGGAACGAGCCGTACTTGGTGTTTGCCACACAAGTCAAATATCCGAACTCGCCGATTCCGACAAACGGACTGCCCATGCAACCATGCACCTTGCCGTCGGGACCGTTGTAGAGGAAAATGCTTTCGGTTTCGCCGACTTCGTATGTCTTCACGAGATCGATGTTTTCCACTTCGAGGGTGCCATGTTCGGCAGCATCGAAGAGCAACTTGTCGTCATTTGTTCCAACGACCTTCAACTCGTGTGATTTCCAGATTTCAAGCATAACTTTTGTTTCTGTCTAAATTTCAAATTACTTCTTCTCGTTCAACTTCTTCAGCACCTCGGTCTGTATGTTCATCGGCATTTCCATGTACTGGTAGAATTCCATCGAATAGTTTGCACGGCCAGAGGTTATGTTGCGCAACTGGGTTGCATAGCCGAACATTTCCATCAGCGGTACAAGTCCTACAACCTTTTGAGATCCCTTACGATAGCGTCTCATTGCTTCAATCTTTCCACGACGGCGGTTGAGGTTTCCTACAACATCGCCAATATAATCGTCGGGAGTGTTGACCTCTACCTTCATCACAGGTTCGAGCAAGATAGGACTTGCCTTCATGAATCCACTCTTGAAGCACAACTCAGCGCAAAGCTGGAATGCCATATCGGACGAGTCAACTGGGTGGTACGAACCATCAAGAAGCGTAACCTTTACATCGACAACCGGGAATCCCGACAAGATACCGCGTTCCATAATGTTGCAAACGCCCTTGTCGACCGACGGAATGTACTCGCCAGGAATATTGCCGCCCTTAACCACATCGACAAACTCGTAGCCCTTGCCAGGATTCGGCTCCATACGCATAATAGTGTGTGCATACTGACCATGACCGCCAGTCTGCTTTACATGCTTGTACATAGTCTCCACTGGCGCGGTAATTGTTTCCCTGAAAGCAACTGCAGGTTCGCCAACCTCGACAGGAACCTTGAATTCGGTTCTAAGGCGATCAACCATAATTTCAAGGTGCAACTCGCCCATGCCAGAAATTACAGTCTCCTCGGTTTCCTCGTTGTACTTTGCGTGGAACGACGGGTCCTCGTTTACAAGACGACCAAGGGCCTCGCTCAATTTGTCCTTGTCCTTCTGATTTGCAGGCTGTACCTTCAACTGGATTACAGGTTCTGGAATATGAATCGACTCCAAGTACAACGGGAATTCCTGATCGCACAAAGTGTCGCCAGTCTTGGTGTATTTCATACCGACCAATGCAACAATTTCGCCAGCACCAGCTTCGGTAATTTCTTGACGTTCCTTTGCCTTGATGCGGAAAATTCGTCCTATTCTCTCCGGCTTGCGCTTCGATGAATTGTAAACCGACATTCCGCTTGTGAGCTTACCCGAAAAGATTCTTATGAAAGTCTGCTGACCTACATACGGGTCGTTTATCAACTTGAAAGCCAATGCCGAGAACTTTTCGCTGTCGAAAGGCTTGCGACTGTGAGTCTTTTCGCTGTCGTGCAAGTCGGTGCCGATTACAGAACCTACATCAATAGGCGATGGCAAATAATCGACAACAGCATCAAGCAAAAGCTGGATACCAATATTTTTGTATGCCGCACCGCAGAAAACAGGAGTTACCAAAAGCTTCAAAGTCTGCTCGCGGATTGCCTTTTTCAGTTTTTCCTCAGGAATTTCCTTGCCGTCGAAATACATTTCCATGATTTCGTTGTCGCCATCGGCAAGTTTTTCAATCATGAAAGTACGAGCCTCTTCGACCTGTGCTGCATATTCGGCAGGAATAGGATTTTCGAAACGTTTGCCATCGGCAAAGGTGTACGCAATGTTGCGCACGATGTCGATTACTCCGGCAAAAGAATCTTCGGCACCCATAGGCACTTGCAATGGCAACGCATTTGCATCAAGGTACTTGTTCATTTGCATAACTACCTCGGCGAAGTTTGCACCTGTGCGGTCCATCTTGTTTACAAATGCGATGCGCGGCACACGGTAGCGCTCGGCCTGATTCCACACGGTTTCGCTCTGTGGTTCAACACCACCTACAGCACAGAAAACCGCTATCATTCCGTCGATTACGCGCAGTGAACGCTCAACCTCAACAGTAAAGTCAACGTGACCGGGAGTATCAATCAAGTTTATCTGATGATTGTTCCATGTGCAGGTGATTGCTGCCGAAGCGATTGTGATACCACGCTCCTGCTCCTGCTTCATGAAGTCCATGGTTGCCTGACCATCGTGAGTTTCACCAAGTTTGCGGTTTACACCGGTAAAATAAAGTATTCGCTCCGATACCGTTGTCTTGCCAGCATCAATATGCGCTGCTATTCCTATATTTCTTAATTCCATTTTTAAAATTCAACCTATTGATTTAAAGGTTTTTACTTTTTATTAAAACACAAAAATTATAAGTCGCAAAGTTAATGAAAATTTTTTGGTTTTGCGACACAAAATTAGCACCTTGCAACAGATGCAACTACAATGTTATGATATAACTGGGTATTTTTGTTATTCCATCAGTTTCTTTTTCATCTCCTCGAATTCCTTCTCGGTGATTATGCCTTCCTCCTTGAGGTTCTGCAACTTGAGGAGTTCGTCTGCAACGGAATAGTTTGTACGCTCCTTTGTCTTTTGTATCGGAGTCTGCTTTTCTTCCTTGGGATTGTTCATCTTAATTGCCTTTACGAGATATACGACAATCACAACCACAAGAGCAAATATTACAAGTAAAAATATTATTCGTGCCATAGTCCTTAAAATTTGAGCGCAAAAGTAATATAAATTCCCCGATTGGCAAGTTTTATAAGGTCAGCGAAATAAAATCGGAATAGACATATCAAAATTCATATTTGACACCAATGTATTCGCTTAAATTAAACCTATCCAATATCAGACAGAAGCCACCATACGAGCCGAACCCCGTACCTGCATATATATGCAAGTTAGGAATTGCTTCGTAATCAACTCCGAATGATGCTGTATTGTTTACCCTAATTTCGGTTTTCGTTACGCCACCCGGCAATCCAAGCTGATAATGACAGTATTCAACCCAAAAGATTGAGAAATGAAACTGCCCAAAAATCCTGAAGTTCCGCAGAAGTTCATTCGAATAATATCTGTAACCGAAATGTAAGCCGAAAGCCTTATTATCGTATATATCATTCCTCATTGGCTTGAGTTGAAAAACATGAGAGAGCAGTGGCCCGATATATATGTTATGATTATTGATTCGGTAAGAGAAAGCAGGTGCGTGATGCAAAACTCCATTTCTTGGGGCTACTTGGAAATCGTAGGAAAGTGTGTATTGAATGCCAAAACTTGATTTTTTTGCTTCCTGGGAATATAAATTAATAGCCGTAATGACTATTATAAAGGAGAGCAATATTTTTTTGAAAATCATATACAAGTTCCTCATAATTTTACTTCTAAACAGAAAACTCATCGGCATCGCTCCATGCAGGGAATTTCTCACGGAACTGCCGTAAAGCCTCAATATCAAGTTTTTCCGTAAGAACAAACTCCTCGTTGTCGGGACAACGCCCCACATATTCGCCCTTGAAGTCGATTATGCAGCTTCCACCGTCGTAGTGCAAGCCGTTGCCATCGTCGCCAACGCGGTTTACACCAACCACATACGCCTGATTCTCGATTGCCCTTGCCTTGAGCAAAATATCAAAAACTTTGCGACGGCTATCAGGCCAATTGGCTACATAAAAAATCATGTCGTAGTCGTTGCGGTTACGGCTCCAAACAGGGAAACGCAGGTCGTAGCATACCTGAAGCAAAATCCTATATCCTTTGTATTCAACCACCACGCGGTTTTCTCCCTGCGAAAACATATCGGCTTCACCGCCAAAGCGGAACAGGTGACGCTTGTCGTAGCGAATGATCTCGCCATCGGGCTTTACAAAAAGAAAAGAATTGTAATATTTTCCGCCATCGTGCAGAATAAGCGAACCGCATACGGCTGCGTTGTATTTCGCTGCCAAAGATTTCATTGTACCGACAATCTGACCATCGGCAGTTTCGCCAAGTTCGGTAACTTCGTTGCAAAAACCAGTTGCAAACATTTCGGGAAGCACATATATGTCGGAACCCTGATTGCCATCAATCCTCTCGGCAATAGTCTCGAGATTGGCGTGCTTGTCCTTCCAAATGGTATCGAGTTGTAACAGACTAATTTTCATCGGGGCTTGCATCAAAACAACCTTTGTTACGGCCTTCCATAGGAGCATAAACGGCCTTCATACGATTCATAATCTCCTTGTCGTCGCCCGACATGTCGAGTTCGCACTTTATGCCCATCGAATGTGTCTTGTAGTCGATAAAACCACAATACACCGGCACATTGGCATTTTTTGCCATTTTTATAAAACCGCGCTTCCAGTTCTTTACCTTCTTTCGCGTGCCTTCGGGACACATAACAAGAATAAAGTTGTCATTCTTCTCATAAGCCTCCACAACCTGACGAATCTGTCCCACCCTCTTGCTACGGTCGATAGGAACAGCACCCAAAGCACGCAAAATAGGCGACAACGGCCATTTGAACATTTCGGCTTTCATCAAAAATTTCGGCTTGTAGCCGCAACTCGAAAAATATAGTTTGCCATGAATGAAATCAATCATGCTGGTGTGCGGAGCCATGACAACCAATGCTTTGGTCATCTCTGGGGCTTCCACCACATTCCACCCGCGAATAAAGAAACGTGATAATTTTCTACCCATTTTCCTTCTTGTTTTGTTTCCGCTGACTGAGCTTGTCGAAGTCGAGGTTGATTAATGATTCTTGTTTCCTTCACTTCGACAGGCTCAGTGTGCGGTATATTGTCAATTATACATTATCCTTTTTGTTTATAACAACCTTGTAATTCTTCGACAGAGCCTCTACAAGCGGAGCCTCAGCCGACAGTTTTACCATAAAATCTAAACGACAATCCTCCGTAAAATATTGTGCAACAATCTTTGCATCGAAATCCTTGAGGCATTTCATAACAAAATTTACATCATCGTAGGTAAACGCCAGAGAATACGACGCATCTATAGTTTCCTCCACAATTGTCGCATTGTTCAATGCATCTGCAGCGGCTGTGCGGTAGGCATTTATGAGTCCAGGGATTCCCAACTTTGTTCCACCAAAATATCTCACAACCACAATCATGGTATAAGTAAGCCCAAACGAACGCAACTGTCCCAGCACAGGCATACCAGAACTATTGGAAGGCTCGCCATCGTCGCTGCAACGAAAAGTCTCACCTCTGTCGCCAATTACAAACGCATACACATGATGACGCGCATCGTAGTACTTCTTCTTCACAACTTGAAGGTTTTCACGCACCTCGTCCTCGCTGCGCACAGGGAATGCAAGCGATATGAACTTGCTGCCCTTTTCGGAATAGAAGCCCTCCGAATTAGAAGTTACGGTCTTATATGTGTCGATAATTTCTGGCAAAGCAATTTATTTTTGTGCAAAGTTATGAAAAAAGCTTATTCCTCCTCCTTGTAATAAACCTTGTAGAACTTTCCTTTTTCGTCCTCGCCCTGCTCAATGAGGTTGCGGTTGCCGTGAACGTAGATGTGGAAATTCTTGTCCAGCTTGATGACACTCTTGAAGGCGCGGCTCTGCTTCTTAACTGCCGAATCGGAAATGTCGAAGCTTTCGGGAATCTCAAAGTCGTTGTCGCGAGAATATGTATCCTTAAAAGTCTGGAACTGCTGAATGACTTCGGGCTGACGGATTACAGAATCCTCGAAGTTCTGCATCTCGAAGTTTTCGTTTTCCTTGAAAAACTTTACCGAACGGTTGAGCAGATCGGCCTGGTCGGCCTTCGACATCTCAAACTGCTGCGGCATTTCCTTGGTGACAAAGTTCTTGTACATCGACATCACATTCTGTGTGTTGTAGTACTTGTCCTGACGCTGCCTGATGTGCAGAAAATCATCCGTCCAATAATGCGCTTCGGTGTGGTTCGTATTGTCGATAACCTTCACTACGAAACCGTTCTCGCGCTCGTGATTGAACACTATGCAGCCCTTGTCCATCTTGCGCGGATTGATGCCACGGTCGCACTCGATGCAGAAGTTTTCGCCGTCGCGCTTTACCTTTAAGAAAGTGTCCTTGTTTTCGGACTTGAACAAACCAACGGCATCAACAATCTCGCCCTCAATCTCGCAGTCGCGAAACAGCACCACATAGAATTCGCCCGACTTAATGTTCGGATGCGAACTTTTTTCGTAAAGGTGCTTGGTCAGGTTTACCGACTGCTCGAAAATCTGCGAACTGTCATCGAAAATCTTGGACACATAGTCGCAGACCTCGTTATACGACAATTCGCTGTCGTGGTAGAAGTTATAAAGTTCATCCGACTTGAACGACGAAAGGAAGTAGTCTCTCAGGATTTCCTTCATCTCGTCATCGACTTCCATCACCGATTTCGACAGGCTGTAGCCCTCGTCCTCGGCCTTGCTGCCTACAATGTGGATTGCAAAGGCTTCTATATTAGTGTTTTCAGTTATCATCTTGTTTTTTAATTTTCGGTTGTGAAGATAGCAAAATTATCTCAAATCCTTATGCACTTGTAATAAGCTTATTTGAAATTTTTGTAATAATTCTATTTGAAATAACTTTATTTGAAATAACTTTATTTGAAATAAGTTTATTTCATCGACACCATATAAAAACTCTTTCTCCTATTCCCCGTTTTTCTCTAATTTTGCACCGATGCGGTTGTTCAGGAAAATAAGGTACATCTCTCTGGCAAAAATCTGGAATCTTTGCCATCTGCATTCATTCTACCGCAAAGCTAAGCACGGCAATTTCAGCACGAAAGTTCCGCCACCAAGTTTTGCAAGCTACGAGCCAACCAACGTATGCAACCTCGCCTGCGAAATGTGTCCCTCGGGGAAAGGTATGCTGAAACGCCCACGTGGAACAGCCGATATGGATTTGTATCGGAAGTTCATAACCGAAAACCGCAAAACCCTCACCAACATAATGTTGCACTTTCAAGGCGAACCGCTTATGTTCCAGCAACTTGGCGAGATGATTTCTCTTGCAAGACAAAACCGCATACACACTATGTTCTCGACAAACGGACAGCTTCTTGCACAAAACATCGACCTCATACGCAATGCCCGTCCCGACCACATAATAGTTTCGCTTGACGGACTTACCGACGAAACCTACACCAAATACCGCGTAGGCGGAAATCTGCAAAATGTGTTCGACGGGCTTGAAAAACTATCGCAACTCCCTATCAAAGAGCGGCCTTACATCGAATTGCAGTTTCTTGTCTTTTCGCACAACGAACACGAAATTCCAGAACTGCAAAAGTTGAAAAGGAAATATCACATCGATAAGATTACACTAAAGTCGGCACAGATATACGAAGAATCGCAAATTGATTTTCTGCCCGGAAACCAAAAGTTCTCGCGCTATGCTGTGACCGAAAATGGTAATTTTCAACTGAAAAAGGAATTAAAGAACCAATGCAAGCGATTGATTTTCGGAACTGTAGTATGCTTCGACGGACGAGTTGTACCATGTTGTTTCGACAAGGACGCCGACCACGAACTTGGCAATATTGCTAGCCAAAGCCTGCATGAAATTAGGAATTCAGAAAAATATATCGATTTTGTAAACAAAGTTTTCTCAAATCGCAATGGAATCAGCATCTGCAACAACTGCACCGAATAGACTTAACCGCATATTCCTCGGCATTGGCGGAAACCTTGGCGACCGCCTCGGCAACTTGCGCCGAGCCGTCAAACTTATCGGCGAACGCATTGGCAGAATCGAAAAGGTTTCGTCGGTTTATCTGTCGGAGCCATGGGGATTCAAGCATGCAAAATATTTCACTAACATTGTTGCAGAAGTTTGCACAACATTTTCAGCCGATGAAGTTCTTACGAAAGCTTTTGAAATCGAAGCCAAACTAAAGCGCACCCGCTCCGGCCACGGCTACGAAGGTCGCACTATGGACATCGACATACTTTTTTTCAATAGTGAAATCATTAATACAGAAAGACTTATGGTTCCGCATCCGCATATCTGCCAGCGGCTTTTCGTACTTTTGCCAATGCAGGAAATCGAACCCGATTTTGTTCATCCGCAAAACGGCAAGACTATGAAAGAACTGACAAAAATTTGCAACGATGCAGGCAAAATAAGACGCCTTGGTGCGAAATTTTCAAACATTTCTTTTTGTTAATATGTATAACAAAAAAATTACCTACCTTTGCCATTTGGTATGAACGATTATTTTGCACACGAAACAGCAGTCATCGACGAAGGCTGCACGATTGGAAAAGGTACCAAAATCTGGCATTTTTCCCACATAATGTCGAATTGTACAATTGGTGAAAGTTGCAACATCGGACAGAACGTTGTAGTATCGCCAGATGTAACTTTAGGAAGGAACGTAAAGGTTCAGAACAATGTATCGATATACACGGGCGTAATCTGCGAGGACGATGTTTTCCTTGGCCCGTCGATGGTGTTTACAAATGTAATTAATCCGCGTAGTGCCGTCAGTCGTAAGGACTGCTATCGTCGCACCCTGGTAATGCAGGGAGCAAGCATTGGCGCTAATGCAACTATAGTCTGCGGACACGACATCGGACGTTACGCGCTTATCGGTGCTGGGGCTGTAGTCACGAAGAATATTCCTGACTATGCCCTCGTAATCGGGAACCCAGCACGTCAGGCCGGATGGGTAAGCGAGTACGGATGCAAGCTCAAGTTCGACAGCGAAGGATTTGCAACCTGCCCCGAAAGCGGACAGAAATATAAATTGGAGAACGGTAAGGTAACTAGAATAGCATGAAGAATTTTGCAATAATAGGAGTTGGTGGCTATATAGCACCTCGTCATTTAAAAGCAATAAAGGAAACCGGTAATAATCTGCTAGTCGCCCTCGACAAGAGCGACAGCGTCGGAATTATGGACTCATATTTCCCGAAAGCAGACTTTTTTACAGAACCGGAACGCTTTGAACGCCATGTCTACAAGACACAGCACTCGTCGGGCGAAAAGATAGACTTCTTCAGCATCTGCACACCAAACTACCTGCACGATGCACATATAAGGATGGCCTTGCTCAACGGAGCCGATGCTATCTGCGAAAAGCCGCTTGTGCTCAATCCGTGGAACATCGACGCTCTTGCCGAACTTGAAAAGGAAACAGGACACAAGATATATAACATCCTGCAGCTTCGCTTGCACCCAGCAATTGTAAACCTGAAAAAGAAAATCGAAGCTGGCGATCCCAACAAGATTTACGATGTTGACCTCACCTACATAACCTCGCGTGGAAAGTGGTTCCACTATTCGTGGAAAGGCGACGTGTCTAAGTCTGGCGGCCTTGCAACCAACATCGGAATACATTTCTTCGATATGCTGCAGTTCATCTTCGGCAAGCAGAAGAACCTTGTGGTACACTACCGCGACAACCATGTGGTGGCTGGATATCTCGAACTCGAACGCGCACGCGTGCGCTGGTTCCTGAGTGTCGACAGCGAATACCTGCCCGACGACATCAAGGCAAAGGGACAGACAACCTACCGCTCTATACAGATAGCCGGCGACGAACTCGAATTCACAGGCGGTTTCACCGACCTGCACACCGAGAGCTACAAGAACATCCTTGCGGGCAACGGATTCGGCATACAGAACGCCAAGCCGAGCATCGAAATGGTCCACTACATTAGAAATGCAGAGGCTGTAACAACAATGAAGGATTGCGAACATCCTTTCTTATCGAAATTAACGAAATAAAATATATTGCGTATGAATAATATTTACGAAGCATTAATCAACAAGCAGGCAAAACTTTCGGTTATTGGTCTTGGATACGTAGGACTGCCGATTGCACTTGAATTCTCGAAGCACATAAACGTAGTTGGTTTCGATGTAAAGCCCGAAAGAGTTGCTATGATGAACAACCATATCGACCCGAGCAACGAACTCGACAAATCTGCATTTGACGGATGCAACATCACATTCACATCCAATGCAGAAGACCTCAAGCAGTGCAACTTCTTCATCGTTGCTGTGCCAACCCCAATCGACGAGCACAAGCTCCCCGACCTTACACCAGTTATCAAGGCATCGGAATCGGTAGGTAAGGCTTTGAAGAAAGGCGACTATGTTGTTTACGAATCAACCGTATACCCTGGCTGCACCGAAGAAGACTGTGTTCCGATTCTTGAAAAGATGTCGGGACTGAAGTTCATGCAGGACTTTAAGGTCGGTTTTTCGCCCGAAAGAATCAATCCTGGCGACAAGGCACACTCGCTTACCCAGATAAAGAAGATCACATCTGGTTGCGACCCAGAAGCTGCCGAAAATATCGCTAAGGTTTACGAAATAATAATCAAGGCCGGCGTACACCGCGCAAGCGCAATCAAGGTTGCCGAGGCTGCAAAGATTATCGAAAATACTCAGCGCGACATCAACATTGCCTTGATGAACGAACTTTCAATCATATTCGACATCATGGGAATCAACACCTACGAGGTTCTGGAAGCTGCTGGAACAAAGTGGAACTTCCTGAAGTTCTCGCCAGGTCTTGTTGGTGGACACTGCATCGGCGTTGACCCATACTACCTGCTTCACAAGGCTAAACAACTTGGTTACCATGCAAGCATGATTAACTCTGGTCGTGCACTCAACGACAGCATGGGTACTCGCATCGCCGACAAGGTTGTGAAGATGATTATCAACGCAGGCAAGGAAATCACTAAGTCGAGAGTTCTCATCATGGGTATGACTTTCAAGGAGAACGTTACCGATATCCGTAACTCGCGCATAATAGACATTATAAACGAGTTGAAGTATTTCCGCGTAAACTGCGACGTAGTGGATGCTTTTGCCGACCACGACGAGGTAATGAAGGAATATGGCGTTGATATGTCGAAGGAGCCAACAGGCAAATACGATGCGATTATCGTAGCTGTAAACCACCGTCCATATATGGAGCTCGATGAGAATTATTTCAAGAGCATTTCTGCTGAAAACGGAATACTCGTAGATGTAAAGGGTGTTCTCAGAGGCAAGATAAAAGACTTAAAATATTGGAGCCTATAATGGCCAACACAAAAACATCAAAAAAGGCTGCCTAATAGCAGCCTTTTTCTTTCATTGCCCTGTCTCGTCCTGAAATAGCGTTACAATAAAAATAGTAACGAAATGGAAAATAAAGAAAGTAAGTATGTTAGGCGTACACAAAAGGACTACACAATGGCTTTTAAATTGTCAGTTGTACGCGAGTATGAAGAGACACATGT
>JAFZWY010000050.1 GCA_017617125.1 Bacteroidales bacterium | reverse complement strand
TGGGAAAGACAATATCTCAACTACATTGACAAACTCGGTTATGAGAATTTCCTCATTGAAATAATGTAATCATCCAAAGCAAAACATTACAACGATGAAAGAGAAAGTATTACAAGCCATGCGTGAGTTCGGTGCTCCCGTAAACGCAGGTAAAATCGCAGAAATCACAGGTATCGACCGTAAGGAGGTGGACAAAGCCTTTGCAGAACTGAAGAAGGATGGCGCTATTGTGTCGCCAGTCCGCTGCAAATGGGAACCAGCCAAATAAAAACTTATCCATAAAAAAGAACATCGCCGCAAGGGTTTCCGTGACCTTTGCGGCGATGTTTATTATACCTAATTACACATAATGATATCTTTCCTTGTATTTGCGCAACATGGGCAACGACAAGGCCAACGCAAGCAACTCCGACAAGATAACTGCGAACCAGATGCCGTCCAATCCGAAAATAACCGGCAGAAGAAGCACGGCAAAAGTTTCGAACACAAGCGTACGGGCAGTCGCCAGCACCGCCGAGACAACCCCATTGTTGAGCGCCGTGAAAAACGCCGATACATAGTCGTTGAAACCAGCCAAAAGGAACGAAATGCTGTATATGCGGAAAGCCCTGACAGTAAGTTCCAGCAACTCAGAGTCGTAACCAGCAAAAAGCAAAGACAACGGCCTTGCCAAGAATTGCGTGACAACGACAAGCGCGGCACTTATCAATGCTATTATATGCACACTTTTAAGGAACACATTCTTCAACTCGACATCGTTGCGTGCACCGTAGTTGTAGCTGACAATCGGAGCCGATCCCATACAGAAACCAATAAACAGCGTGAAGAATATAAATGTGATGTACATGATAACTCCGTATGCAGCAACGCCGTCCTCGCCTACATACCTCATAAGTTGATAGTTGTATAGCACCGAAACAACAGTCATCGACACGGTTGAGAAAAATTCGCTCATACCGTTGAGCGTTGTCTGCCACAAAGCCTTAAAGTCGAAAAGCGGTTTAACAATACGGAGCAGAGATGTATTGGGGCATGCAAAATAGAACACAGAAATAACACCGCCGGCAACCTGCGACAATACGGTAGCGAAGGCAGCACCTACCAATCCCCAGTCGAACAACAGAATGAAAACTATGTCGAGAAGAATGTTCAGCACACCCGAAATTACTGTCACCAGCAAGCCCATCTTTGGACGCTCGGCAGTTACAAAAAGCGACTGGAACATATTCTGAAGCGTGAAAAACGGCAATGCTACCAGAACAATTTTTCCATAAACAGCACAATCAGCCAACAACTGGCCAGTTGCACCGAGCATAATTGCGACAGGTCTAACCAATATGGAACCCATCACGCTTAACGCAATGCCCGACAATATTCCCACGACAATCAGCATTGAGAAAATTCGATTCGCCTTTCCCTTGTTTCCCTCGCCTATAGTCTTAGCAATCAGAGCACTTCCCCCGGAGCCAAACATAAAGCCGACAATTCCAAGGAACATCAGTAAAGGCATTATTAGGTTGATTGCAGCAAAAGGAGTCTTGCCGACGAAATTCGACACAAAAATACCGTCCACCACGCCATATATCGATGTAAATACCATCATTATCATCGACGGCAATGTGAACCTCAGCAATTTACTATAGCTGAAATGGTCAGACAGTTGTATGGTTTGAGCCATTATCTTATATTATCAGGGCGCAAAAATACAATTTTCATTATACATGACAAAACGCCTTGTATATATTTCATAAAAAAAGTCCGACAAACGCCGGACTTTTCTGATATTTAATGAACTTATATACCTTTTATTCTAATACGAATTTAACCGTTTCTCTCATATTTTCACCATTTACCTGCAAGAAATAGACACCTTTTTCCAAACCGGCAACCGAAATTGTTCCGCAAGAGATGCCAGTTGTAACCTCCTGTCCCAAAACATTGAAAACGGAATAATCCACCTGTTCGCCCGAGAAATTCTTCAAATAAAGAACATCGGAAACAGGATTAGGATAAACCTCGAGTGGCTGTTGGTTGGAAGATATAACTTCCGAAGATGTAGGTGTTGGAATGATATTCACAATTATACCCTCAACTTTGGTCATTCCGTAATAAAAATTTTCGTCAGGAATGTTGTACCAATTATCCAACGAACCGCCATAGCCAAAGTTGATATGGAACTTGCCATCCGATTCGCGGTAGCCATCGACAACAACATTGTGTCCAACCGTTCCCTCGGGATTTTCAACTGCCAAATGTGCAGGATAACCGGCTTGCAGATTGGAAATTAAAGTAGCATACATTTCGTCACTGGGTTCACGATACAACTGGCATTCTGTAAAGCCGAAACGCTGATAAGCAGCAAACGCCTGATCAACATAGAAGGTGCCCGAACCTTCCGAAGTATAAATTTGTGTGCAAGCCGTACCACAGGCAAAAACCAAAGCGGCAGCCAACATGTCGGAAAGTTCTTCGCCACGCTGGAAAGCGGCATCAATGGAATCAAGCATTATATTCAACTGTGGGAACGAAGGGAAGAGCAAGTTTTCCCAGTCGTCATCGATTCTGTAGTAGCGACCGGCGTAGTTGTGTACATAGTCGTCACTATCTGTAAAACGAGTGTTTTGTGTCGTACGCAAATAATTGATAATCTGCCCCATAGCAATAGCAGGGCAGCCTGCGACACTATACGAATTACCATTTGACGGGTCCCTTGGGCAAAGCAGATTGTAAGGTGACCCCTGTGTCCAGCTCGACGAAAGCATTCCACCATTGCTTCGCGATTGCTGGGTATATTCTGGAATTTCAACAGTCTTAAGCAAAACATTCTGCGACCATCCCGTCAGAGCAAAAAACATAATCAACGAGAAAAGAACTATCGGCTTTTCCCATAAACGCCAAGATATTTGTGTACTCATTTGATATAAATTTTAATTAAACTTTATTTTAGGTGGTGCAAATTTATGAATTGTTATCAATAATACAATACTTATTATCATATCTTTAACTTATTTTTCACATTTTTTCTTTCGAAACTAAAGCCACGACAACATACAATCATTTTCTATCTTATTATTCGGACAAATTCATTTACTTTGCAAAAAACGAATAATAAGCAAATAAATATTGGTAATGTCATAACAATTGTTTAGTTTTACAATTGAAATAAATCATAATAAAAATGATTAACGCACTGGTTGACACACAAAAAAGAACTGATGACATCGAGAAAATACCATCGGTTGACGAAGTGTTGGCACGATGGAAAGCACGAGCCGATGCATACCAGTATAGTCCCGACAAGTCACAAAACTACATCTCTCTCGAAGAATTTGGAGAGAAATTGTTGAACTCTGTCAGACAAAAGTTATGAATGAAAAAATTCATTTACTTTGCAAAAAATTTGAATATGAAGCGAACCATATCAGTCATACCATTTATCCTGCTGTTAACCACAGCATTTGCACAGCAGCCCGACAAGGGAGAATACAAGAAGCCGCAATCGGGATTTATGCAGAAGGAAATTATGAAGGACATCACCGGAAAGGAAGGCGAAGCGCCGAACGGCAAAAAGTTCGTAATGGACTTTAACGGCAAGACCTACCCCACCGACCCAGCAAAATACACAACAGTATGGCACAACGATCCGGTTTCGCAGGGACTTAGCGGCACCTGCTGGGCATACTCGGCAACCTCGTTCATCGAGAGCGAAGCCTACCGCAAGAGCGGACATCAGGTGAAACTGTCGGAAATGTTCACGGTTTACTGGGAATATGTAGCCCGCGCCGAAGAGTTTGTCCGCACTCGCGGCAATATCGAACTTGGCGAAGGCAGCGAGTCGAACGCCATAAAGCGCGTGATGTTTAACCACGGACTTATGCCCTACTCGGCTTACAACGGTCTGAAAGAAGGTCAGAAATACAACAACCATGTGAAACTTTTCAACGAGATAAAGGCTTATCTTGACGAAGTTGCAAACAAGAACCTATGGGACGACGATGTTGTTGGCAAGGTAAAGGAAATACTCGACAGGAACATCTGCACGCCACCAGAAACATTTATCTATGAAGGCAAGAAATACACTCCTAAATCATTCATGGAGGAATACCTGAAAGTAAGACCGAACGACTATTTCAGCTTCATGTCGTTCAAGAAATACCCATACAACCAGCGCCACGAACTCGAGGAACCCGACAACTGGTGGCATAGCAAAGAATACTACAACATTTCGCTCGACGACTACATCTGGATTATCCGCAACGCCATCACAAATGGCTATTCAATTAGCCTCTGCGGCGACACATCGGAACCCGGCTATGTGAAGGAAAACGAAGTCGGCATAATACCCACTTTCGACATTCCTGCAAAGTACATCAATGCCGACTCGCGCGAAATGCGCCTCGAAAACGGTTGCACCACCGACGACCACTGCATACAGATTGTCGGTTACCAAAAGATTAAGAATCAGTACTGGTACCTAATCAAGGATTCAGGTTCGGGCGGAATGGACGGCGAACATCGTGGCTACCGCTTCTACAGCGAGGACTACATAAAGCTGAAAATGATAAACATAATGGTAAATGTGGAGGCCGCAAGGAAAATCCTTGACGGAATAATAAAATAACAACATGACAGACGAATTCATAAACTTACTCAAACAAGATAAAATTCCCGTACTCGAGGAATTCTACACCATACAGGGCGAAGGCTTCAACAGTGGAAAAGCCGCCTACTTTGTCCGCTTGGGCGGATGCGACCTTGCCTGCCGCTGGTGCGACTCGAAGGAATCGTGGGTTCCACGCCTCGACCAGTT
Organism: Bacteroidales bacterium; assembly: GCA_017617125.1. Lineage (GTDB taxonomy): Bacteria > Bacteroidota > Bacteroidia > Bacteroidales > ML635J-15 > Bact-19. Next base: position 2,631 of record JAFZWY010000050.1, on the reverse strand, counting down.
TGTAAAGATAACCGACATTATTGAGCGCGTAAGGCAGACCACTGCCGACAGCATCGTTGTAACAGGCGGAGAACCACTAATTTACAACTTTAATAGATTTACCGAACTTTCGCGTAAGGCAGGCATAACAACAATGATAGAAACCAGCGGAGCACACGAGTACAGCGGTGTGTGGGACTGGATCTGCGTATCGCCCAAGAAACAGATGCCGCCACTACCCGAGTTCTACCAGCTTGCCAACGAACTGAAAGTCGTCGTTTTCGACGAAACCGACCTTGAATGGGCAGAGAAATGCTCGCAGAAGGTCAGCGGACGCTGTGAACTATACCTGCAGCCCGAATGGAGCCAGTTTAAGCGCACCGGCGACATGGTTGTCGATTATGTGAAAAAAAATCCGAAATGGAAGGTCTCGGTGCAGATGCATAAGTTCTTACAAATACCATAAAGGGATTTTAGATTGACAATTTTAGATTGACAATTTAATATTTCACTCTACGCAGTCATGCTGAATTTATGTTGTTCTTTCGGATTTGTAATCCGAAAGACATGAATATAAGGATTTATAATCCGCATTACAAATGCTAATATTCGCAAGTGTCAAGTGTCGGATTACAAATCCGACACAACTGGCAACTGGCTTAGGCAACGACCTAAAGGTTATAAATCCGACATGGCTGTTACACAAACATTTACACCTATTTATTTTTGTTCAAAAAAATACACAAAATTATCTTCGTTTCCCAATAAAAAAGGTATATTTGCGAATTAACATTATTAGTAATACATTATTTATAATTTCTTAAATAACAGACGTTTATGGCAGAAAAAAAATTCATGACATGTGATGGTAACTGCGCTGCAGCTCACGTTGCCTACATGTTTAGCGAAGTTGCCGCTATTTATCCTATCACCCCGTCGTCACCGATGGCTGAATACATCGACGAATGGAGTGCAGGCGGCAGAAAAAACATCTTCGGTGAAACAGTTAAAGTAGTAGAAATGCAGTCGGAAGCTGGTGCTGCAGGTGCTGTTCACGGTTCGTTGCAGGCTGGTGCCCTCACAACTACCTACACCGCATCTCAGGGCTTGCTGCTTATGATTCCGAACATGTACAAGATTTCAGGCGAATTGCTCCCTGGCGTTTTCCACGTTTCGGCTCGTGCTTTGGCAGCTCAGGCTTTGTCAATCTTCGGTGACCACGCCGACGTAATGAGCGCACGCCAGACTGGTTTTGCAATGCTTGCAACTAGCTCGGTACAGGAAATCATGGACCTTGCTCCAGTAGCTCACCTCGCAGCTATCGAAGGTCGCGTTCCTTTCCTCCACTTCTTCGACGGTTTCCGTACATCTCACGAAATCCAGAAGGTAGAAGCAGCTGATATGGAAAAACTCCGCAAGCTCGTCAACTACAAGGCTTTGAAGGAATATCGTGACAGAGCTCTCAACCCAGAGCATCCTGTAACACGCGGTACTGCTCAGAACCCCGACATCTACTTCCAGACAAGAGAATTGCAAAACAAGTACTACGATGCTCTTCCCGACATTGTTGCTAAATACATGAAGCAGTTGAGCAAGATCACAGGTCGTGAATACGCTCCTTTCGTATACTACGGTGCTAAAGACGCTACCGACATCATCATCGCTATGGGTTCGGTTAACGACGTTATCAAGACCGTTATCGACAAGGAAAACAAGAACGGCAAGAAGCTCGGTCTCGTTACTGTTCACCTGTATCGTCCATTCTCAACCAAGTACTTGATGGCAATTATGCCTAAGACCGTTAAGAGAATCTGCGTTCTCGACAGAACAAAGGAACCAGGTGCTAACGGCGATCCTCTGTACCTTGATGTTGTTGAAGCATTCAAGGACAGCGCAAAGAAACCGATGATTATCGGCGGACGCTACGGTTTGTCATCAAAGGACACTACTCCTGCTCAGATTCTTGCAGTTTACAAGAACCTTGCTTCAGACAAGCCTATGAACCAGTTCACAGTTGGTATCAAGGACGATGTTACCCGCAGATCACTCAAGGTTGGCAAGGAAATTTCAATTCTCCCGAAGGGCACATTCGAAGCTAAGTTCTACGGACTTGGTGCTGATGGTACTGTAGGTGCTAACAAGAACTCTATCAAGATTATCGGTGACAACACCAACAAGTACAGCCAGGCATATTTTGACTACGACTCAAAGAAGTCGGGCGGCTACACCTGCTCGCACCTTCGTTTCGGCGACCAGCCAATACTTGCTCCGTATCTTGTAGGTACTCCTGATTTCGTAGCAGTTCACGTTCCTTCATACCTCCGCAAGTACGACTGCTTGCGCGGATTGAAGAAGAACGGCACATTCCTCTACAACTCACCGTGGAGCGTTGAAGAGACTAAGAAGCATCTTCCTGACTATGTAAAGAAGTATCTTGCTCTCAACAATATCAATATGTACATCATCGACGCTACTAAGATTGCAATGGAAATCGGTCTTGGCAACAGAACCAACACCATCCTCCAGAGCGCATTCTTCAAGATTTCGGGCGTTATTCCTTACGACCTCGCTGTTGAGCAGATGAAGAAGTTCATCGTTAAGTCGTACGGCAAGAAGGGTGAAGACATTGTTAACAAGAACTATGCAGCTGTT
>JAFZWY010000049.1 GCA_017617125.1 Bacteroidales bacterium | reverse complement strand
GGGCGTCCTTGCAAAAAAATAGAAAACTTGTTTCACTGCGTTTCTCATTTTGTTTTCCTGCAATTCCTTTAGTGTGAAGTATTAGGGGGATTATAGATCCCTTGCGCTGCCGCGGGCGTCCTTGCAAAAAAGAAAACTTGTTTCACTGCGTTTCCCTTTTTGTTTTTCTGCAATCCTTTAGAAAGCAAGCTTTCACGGATTTGCAGGAAAACAAAAAGAGCGAAGTCAAAACTTCGCTCTTTTTTGCGGAGAGAGGGGGATTCGAACCCCCGGTACCGGTAACCCAGTACGTCAGTTTAGCAAACTGGTGGTTTCAGCCACTCACCCACCTCTCCGTGCTAAAATCTGAACATTTCCTAAAAGCGGAAATGCGGGTGCAAAGATACATGTTTTTTGGATAACACAAAAATTATTTATGAAAATATTTTTATCCTTAAAAGTTTATCCGGAATTAAAAATAACTATATTTGCAGTCTTGTAAAAGAATGTAGATATGGAGTGTAGAAAGTTTACAATAATATTTTCTCTGTTGCTAGCGGCATTGTCATTTCTGGCATCGTGCAACGCAAACAGTTCGGGCAAACGCGAACTGGTGTCGATGTACGGGCTGGTCAACGGTTCCAACTGGCGTAGTGCCGACCCTACGGCAATAATCAGCGACACAAGAATAAAGATGACCGGTATTTCGGGCAATGGGCAGGCAATAATCATAACACTTAATGCCAAGCAGGTGGGTGAATATACGTTTACCCCTAACAATGGCCATTATGCCGAATTTATTCCCAATATGGCTTCGGGAACCGAGCGTTTCTCCACTCTTAACAGCGATTTGGGAAGCGGTTTTGTAAGGCTTTCGTCGCTAAATACCGAACTCAAGACCCTGGGCGGCGAATTTTACTTCTCTGCATATCGTGCCGACGGCGGCGTAAAGAATGTAACTGAAGGCAAATTTACAAATGTGCCGTATACATACTACGATTTTGGCGATGAGGTATATACCAATGTCTTCAAATATGGTGCGGGAGGTACGATCTGGAGCGCCATCGACATTTATGCCAACAAAACAGACACCGCCATGGTGGTTTACGGCGCTTGCGACCGCTCGGTGTCGTGGCAAAGCATAACTTTGCAGCTTCCTACAAACATAACTACCGGTCGCCACGATTTCGGAAACGGCATTTCGGCCACATTTCAGTCGGGATTCTACAACTACCCTGCAACCGAAGGCGCAGTTACAATTTCCGAATACAATACCAGCACTAAGGTCATTAAGGGAACTTTCTTCTTCAACTACCTTGACAACAACAACGCAGTGCAGTCGATTACCGACGGCACGTTCGATATTAAGTATAGCGATTTGACAGTCATTGAATAATCATAATAAAAAATAACATAAAACATTTTCACATGAACGAAAAGATATTGAAAGACCTTGCCAAGATAGGCATAACAGGTGTAAAGAAACTCCATTATAATCCCTCGTACGAGGAATTGTTCAAATTCGAGATGGATCCTTCGCTCGAAGGTTTCGACAAGGGTCAGCTTACCGAACTCGATGCAGTAAACGTAATGACTGGTATCTATACTGGTCGTTCGCCTAAGGATAAGTTCATCGTTATGGACGAAAACTCGAAGGATACCGTATGGTGGACAACCGACGAGTACAAGAACGACAACCACGTTTGCTCGCAGGAGACTTGGAATGTTGTAAAGGACCTTGCAAAGAAGCAGCTTTGTGACAAGGAATTGTTCGTAGTTGACGCTTTCTGCGGTGCCAACAAGGACACACGCATGAATGTACGTTTCATCATGGAAGTTGCATGGCAGGCTCACTTCGTACGTAACATGTTCATCAAGCCGACTGAGGAAGAACTCAAGACTTTCGAACCGAACTTCACCGTTTACACCGCTTCGAAGGCTAAGGTAGAAAACTACAAGGAACTCGGTCTCAACAGCGAAACCGCAGTTGTATTCAACATCACCAGCCGCGAGCAGGTTATCCTCAACACCTGGTACGGTGGTGAAATGAAGAAGGGGATGTTCTCGATGATGAACTACTACCTTCCATTGCAAGGCATTGCTGCAATGCACTGCTCGGCAAACACCGACATGCAGGGCAAGCACACCGCTATATTCTTCGGACTTAGTGGAACCGGCAAGACCACCCTTTCGACCGACCCGAAGCGTCTGCTCATCGGCGACGACGAACACGGCTGGGACGACGACGGCGTTTTCAACTTCGAAGGCGGCTGCTACGCAAAGGTTATCAACCTCGACAAGGACAGCGAACCTGACATCTACAACGCAATCCGTCGCAATGCACTTCTCGAGAACGTTACCGTTGACGAAAAGGGCAAGATTAACTTCGCCGACAAGAGCGTTACCGAAAATACCCGCGTAAGCTACCCGATCGATCATATCGAGAAGATTGTCCGTCCGGTAAGCGCAGCTCCGGCAGCCGAAAACGTAATTTTCCTTTCGGCAGATGCATTCGGTGTTCTTCCTCCAGTTTCAATACTTACACCAGATCAGTGCAAGTACTACTTCCTCAGCGGTTTTACTGCTAAGTTGGCAGGAACAGAGCGTGGCATCACCGAACCTACTCCAACATTCAGCGCATGCTTCGGACAGGCATTCCTCGAATTGCATCCTACAAAGTACGCAGAGGAACTTGTAAAGCGCATGGAAAAGAGCAATGCTAAGGCTTATTTGGTTAACACTGGATGGAACGGTACTGGCAAGCGTATCTCGATTAAGGACACACGTGGAATCATCGACGCAATCCTCGACGGCTCAATCCTGACCGCACCAACAAAGAAGATTCCGTACTTCGATTTGGAAGTTCCGACCGCATTGCCAGGTGTAGACCCGAAGATTCTCGATCCGCGCGACACCTACGCAACCGCAAACGAATGGGAAGTTAAGGCACGCGACCTTGCAGAACGCTTCATCAAGAACTTTGTTAAGTTCACCAGCAATCCAGCAGGCAAGAAGTTGGTCGATGCAGGTCCAAAGCTGTAAAATGATTTGTATAACAATAAAAAAGTTCCGTCGAATGGCGGAACTTTTTTGTTTATGTTTGTCGTTGCTTGCAGATATTAGTCGTTGCTCGCAACGACTCTACAGACTTTTAACTTTTAACTTTCAACTTATCTCTCCCATCTTTCTTTGTCTTCCTTGCTTGGTGCTTTGCCGTGCCATTTGTAGTCGCCTTCGATTTCGGCTACACCCTTGCCCATGGTTGTGTTGGCGATGAGGACTTTAGGCTTGTCGCCAGCCATGCTGTCGAAAGTGCCGACGAGTTCGGAGATGCTGTTGCCGTCGCACTCGTATACGTCCCAGCCGAACGACGACCATTTTTCGCGTAGGGGTTCAAGTCCCATCACGTTTTCGTTTGGACCGTCGATTTGCAGGCGGTTGCGGTCAACTATTGCAATAATGTTGCTTAGCTTGTGGTGAGCTGCGCTCATTGCGGCTTCCCATACTTCGCCTTCCTGGATTTCTCCATCGCCGCACACGCAGAAAATCTTGCGGTTGCAACTGTCGACCTTATCGGAAAGTGCCATACCCACGCATATTGACAATCCTTGTCCGAGCGAACCCGATGCCGACTCAACTCCTGGCAGTCCCGATGCCAATGACGGATGCCCTTGCAGGCGGCCGCCAATCTTGCGCAGAGTCATAAGTTCTTCCTTTGGGAAGTATCCGGCATTGGCGAGTGTAGCGTAAAGCACCGGTGCAGTGTGTCCTATCGAAAGTATCAGCTTGTCGCGGTCGGGCATCTGTGGATTTTTGGGGTCGTGCTTCATGGTGTGGAAGTAGAGGACGGTGAAAATGTCGGCAAGGTCGAGCGAACCGCCGATGTGTCCCGAACCTGCTTCGCACAGCGAGTCGATAATGTCGCGGCGTATCGTGGCGGCAATGCCTTCGAGACGCTTCAGTTCGTTGTCGTCCATTAGTGGATAGGGTATTTTATGTTGGTCTTAATGATGTATGCCTCGGGGTATTTTGCCAGGAGGTCTTTCATTAGCACAAGTGCTTCAAAGCGGGTCATAAAGTCGCCTACGTGCACTTCGAAGTTAGGCTCTACGAAAGTGACATATGCTTCGTGGTCATCGTTGCTGCAAGCCGAACGGATGGCGTTGGCGCGTGAACGCGAGTCCTGTGTGTTCTGTGCGAATACCTTTACGCGGTAGCCTGGAAAACCGTCGCGTTTCTTGTTAAGGCCTACGCAGGTTTCCATAAAATTCTTCAGAGCGGCGTCCTGTTCTATCTTTACTTTTCCGTTATAGATGGAGTCGTTGAAATATTTTATGCGCGAAGGGGTGATGTTCTGCCCCAGCAGTTGCAGCGAGCAGATGGCTATTATAAATAGTATAGTGAACTTCTTCATCGGAGTGACAAATTTTTCGCAAAGGTACTAAAAAAACTTGAACCGGCTTAAGTTTTCTGTATGTTCGACCTTTATTTTTTTCGATACTATGAATTTAGAAACCTTCACGTAGCCCGACAGTTTTAGGTTTACGTTGCCTCTTGTGAACGCATTTGTCAGTGTTATCGGATCTTTTACAATGTCCTTGAAAGAAACATCGTAGTTTATTGGGTAGGCGTTGTTCGATTTTGGCTTGATGTGAATCCTGTCTCTTTTGTTGAAGCATCCTATGGGAATGTCGTTGATAGTAACGTCAAGTTTCACACCTTTAACGTTGAATCCGAACGAGTTTGGATTGTCGATAGGAATTTTTCCGCCAATGCTTATTCCGCTTAGGCTCAAATTGTTCACTTTTACGTCTTTCGGAGTGCCTACGCTCACTTCCTGGATGGCGCACGAACTCATTCCTACTATTATCATCGAAAGTGCTAGCAATACTATTGTTATTCTCGTTTTCATCATCAAATTTTTTGCAAAAATAAAGATTATTTACCATTTGGCAAAGCCGAGCTAAAGGTTGCGAAGTACGATTTACGATTTTCCTCATCATAGTCATGCTGAATTTATTTCAGCATCCGTTATAGATCCTGAAACAAGTTCAGGATGACAATCCTTTTTGAACGTTGAACCCTTGAACTTTAAACGTTGAACCCTTAAGGCTATGGGGGGGCGACCATAAACAGCAAGCATAGCCCATAGAAACTTATTAATTTATTTGCGTAGTTTTTGCAAAAAGCATACCTTTGAGGTCGAAAAAATATAAGTTATGGCACGAAGCGAAGAAATAAGCAACAACCTCAATATTCTCGGCTGTGGTACGACCATTGTCGGCAATATAGTTTCGCAGGGCGACGTGAGGGTAGACGGAATACTTGATGGCAATCTTACAACTCAGTCGAAGCTTGTCATTGGAGCTACCGGCAGGATATCGGGAGAAATAAAATGCAAGGACTGTGAGGTGTCCGGTGCAGTAAAAGGCAAGATTCAGGTCGAGAACCTGCTTATGCTCAGGGCTACTGCGGTTGTCGAAGGTGAAATCAGAACCACTAAGCTGGCTATCGAGCCTAATGCTGTGTTCTCCGGCACCTGCAGCATGAGTACTGCCCAGCCGCAGGTCGATGAACAATACAATGGATAGCAAGGAAAAGGGCGACAAGTTTAATTCCGGTCTCGGGAAGTGGGCGCGTTACACATCGCTGGCTTTCGAGATGGGAATCGTGATATTCGCAGGTGCTTTCGGTGGTCTGAAACTTGACGAGTATTTCGGCACCGAAAAGCCGTGGTTTACTGTCGCCTTGTCGCTGTTTGCCGTGTTTGCATCAATATATATCGTAATTAAAGGTGTGAAAAATGAAAAATAATTCTCTCACAGGTGTCCTGGCTAAGCTGGCAATATTCGGTGTGGGGCTGTTTGCCGTGCATTTCTTGTTGGCACGAGCTTTCCCTGTGTGCGCTGCAGAAGGAATTTATGAGGCGCATCTTTTCCTTTTTGTGCTTACAGTGGCAGTTGTCTTGGTGCTCAAGTTCATATTTAGGAAAATGACGCAGAAACAAGGTCTTTTCGGCTATATCTTCATGGCGTCGAGTCTTGTTAAGATGGCTTTGTGCGTGGTATTCCTTATTCCGATAATTAGAACCGACGCTGATTATCGCATTGCGTATGTGGTGCAGTTCTTCGTGCTGTATTTCGCGTACCTAGTTATGGAAGTAGTGCTGGTCGCCAAGTTGCTGAAGGCATCGCAGGAATCCTAAATCCTCAAATCCTCAAATTTTCAAATTTTCAAATCTTCAAATCTTCAAATCTTCAAATCTGAAACCAGAAACTTGAAACCTGTCAATGCCTGAAATAGGTTGACCGTTTTTATTCACTAAAACAGTAAAATAAAAAGAGGTCAACAATGGAAAAATTAACAGTAGAAGAAAGGCAAAGAAGGAGCTTCAGCGAGAGCTTCAAGCGAAAGAAAGTGCAGG
>JAFZWY010000048.1 GCA_017617125.1 Bacteroidales bacterium | reverse complement strand
GTTCCACGAATACTCGTAGTATGTATCGGGGGCTGTGCCGAATGGCTTGCCGCCAGATGGATGCGCGGTGGCAACACCTATGTTGCCGGTTACGCACGCCTGATGGTCGCCTGTTACATCTACGTTAAGTTCCGGACGGATGATTATCGTGCCACTGTACGGTGGATTTGTACACGGGCTTATTGCTCCGGTTGCCTGTACAGTGTATCTGTAGGTACCTGCTACTGGAGCTGCGCCTTCGCTTATTGTAAGCGTATGCGCTGTAGTGTTAACTGAGTACGACAGGCAGGTTGATGCCGGTTCCGGATCGTCCCAGGTGAGGGTTACTCCGCTTGCTCCGCCACTGTACTCGAAGACTATAGGTACGAGCGTCTTCTCGAAGCAGAGGGTCTGGTCGAGATCGCCCGATACATGGTCAAGGATGACGGTCGGGTTGACTGTAAGTGAAACTGTTCCCGATACTACGCAGCCGTTCTCTGCTGTTACCACGTCGGTGTAGGTGTAGGTTACTGGTGCGGTTGTAGATGCCGTCGGGATTACCGTCAGCGATGCTGTGGTAAGATCGGCAGGCATACCTGCTCCATCTGTCGGAGTTACACTCCACGAGTGCGATGCTACTGGCGGATTGTTGCCGTTGAGTACGCTGAAAGTACTAGTCGATGCAGATAGGCAGACTGCGTCGGCAGTAGTGCTTGCGGTAATGTTAGGTACCGGACGCGGGGTTATTGAAACCGTTGCCGTTGCCTCACAACCATGAGCATCAGTTACTGTTACACGATAGTTGCCGACTGCAAGATTTTCTATTGTCTGTCTTGTACTGTCGACAGTCCAATGCGGTGCGTCAACAGTGTTCCATGCATATGTGTATGCGGTTGTACCGCCGCTAACAGATATTGTAGCATTACCGACAGACTGGTCTGTACAAGTTTCCAATACATCACCCGACTCGAAAGTTGGAGTTAATGCCGCGGTCTGTGTTTCGGATATGGTTACAACATCCTTAAATACACAGCCATGTCCATCCTTTATGGCTACTTGGTAAGTACCAGAATAAAGGTTGGAGAATGTATATTGCTGCATGTTGCCAGTTGTAGCATGAGTATATGTAGAGCCATCGTCATTACTGAATTCGTAGTATGCAGATGTGCCAGAACCATAAGGTATGCTGGTTCCTGGGCTTGAACCGGTAAGAGTGAACGAACCAGTATTCTGGCCGAAGCAGTTGATGTTGACAGGTGTGCTAATCGCCAAAGATGGATTGTTGTAAACCTCAACAACAACATCGTGGGTTGCAGGGCAACTATAGTCTACTCCACCTTCGGTTCTATTATCCTTTACATACAATGTATAGGTTGCAGTTCCAGGAGTGGTTGCCGTTACTGTATATGTACTTCCTGGATCACTTGCTTCGTAGTAGTTTGTTCCGTCCCAGCTGTAGGTTAATGTTCCTGCGCCGGTAGCCGACGGAATGAAGGTAAGTTCGGTTCCTGGACATACAGGACCTGTAGGTGCGCCAGCAACTGTTATATCACCAGGCTCGGGCAGTACGGTTACCACCTTGTCGGCGTGATCAGTACATGTCAATGGGTTTCCTAAATCGTCCAATTCGGTATGTACGGTATTTACGTTTACCGTATATGTATGTTGTCCAGCACCAGCGGGAGTTACTGTCCAGTCGGCACAAGTAGTGTCGGCTGCCCAGCCTGTAGCCGAGCATCCAGGAGCACCTGTTCCAACCCACTGGAACGAGGATTCCTGATTTGAATGTGGGTGCAGGGTTATCGAGCTTCCCTGGCAAATTGTAGAAATCTCCGGAGTTACTGTAATATTCGGAAGCTTATATATCGGAATAGTCTTATGGCTCCAGCAACCACCGTTTACAGCATCAGTCTGATACTGTATAACTATCGAATCGTGGAGAGCTCCTACTACATGGTAATTTTCCGAAGCATCGCAAGTTATGCTGGCATGGAACGGAGCGTTTGTATTAGCAGTGTAACCTTCATACTCCGAGAATATCGACCACGTTCCAGGCGTAGGGCTATCGTTAGTAACACTAAGATTAATTGTACCGCCCTCGCATATAGCATTTGTACCACCGAACTTGATTTCGGGGATACGGGTAACTGTTACAACGTATGGCTCAGACATCGAATGACAGTACTTGCTGGTAAGAGCGCCAACGGTACCTGCAATTATAACCCTATAGTAATGGTTGGAATATGTAGGTTCGGTTTCTGAAGGCGGCTCGTATATAGTAATTTCGGAATAATTCTCCCAGCCATCAACACCGCCATCATCTCCCACATCTTCTATCGGATTGTTTTGTGCATCGTATGCAATATCCATTGAGTTTGTCTCGGCTAGTGTAGTATCATTCACCTCACAGACTCCACTGTGGAAATTCATATCAATCCAATTTATCGTGTCGGCATCGGTCATATATCCGCGCTGCCATAGGTAGTACGGAGTTGAATAAGTAGACTGGGCACCGAGCGAGTAGTCGAGGTTTGCACGAAGCACAAGGGTATCGCCGGCACATACGTTTGCCGAACTGAAGATTTCCTGACCACCACTGATACGAGTAAGTACCGAAGGTGGCAAGCAGGCGCGAACCTCGATATCATCCAATACAAAGTCGTTACCATCATCGGTATCCGTATTATTTTCTATCCTGAACCATAGTTTTCGTGTACCTTCGGGGATAGAAGGCAACTCGAGCGAATAGTACTGCCAGTCGTTAGCATCGGAAGTACAACCGTGCATCTGCATCATTGGAACAGGACCAGTTGTTTCGGATGCAAGCAACGTACCTATGCTTCCGTTATTATCGGTATAAAAACCTACGGTAAGGTTAGGATTGTTTCTATCGCAATGGAATTGGTTGTTGATATTTGCCACCCAGAACGACACAAGCAACCTATCTACACCGTCGCAATCGAGAGAGATTGTATCCTGATAGAAAACACCTGTACCAGCTTCTGCATCCACATTGAACAGATAACCTCTTTGAATATTTCCAGGATGAGTGTGGTCGTCGATAAAATTGAAATAGTCCCACTCGTTACAGCTTGTCTTCCTTATTGCATAATAACCACCGTTATGAGTTTGACCGAGAGTGTATCCATAACCAGTATTTGGCGTAACACCACACATTCCATAAGTACAAATTCTATTGCTGATAGGTGTTGAAGAATATACAGGGTCACTTACCTCGTTACCTTCAAAATCCTCACTGAATATTACTACACCAGTATTGTAGCAGTCGGTTGGCTTAGGCAAACATGTAGCCTTCAAGGCAAAGCCCTTGCATGCCATCGTATTGTTAGTATGCAATCTTATAGTAAGCGAACCTGTCTTTGAAGTAACCTTAGGATAATATGTAACGCAACGGCTTCCTACCGCATTTCCAACAGCTGTCCAATTTGGATCTTTGTCAGGGGTAGAGCCCAAACAATTGTCGCAATCCTCACCCTGCTCTGACATACAGGTGATAGAAGGGTTTGTAGAACCGCTACAATCCTTTGCCTGACTAGTGTGTGGTGCGTATGCTCGCGGATATCCGTGTCCGTGAAGACCGCCACCCCAAAGCACTTCGCCATCGGTTCCTTCACCATCGTATATGGTTATATAGTCATTCTGCCAGTCGAATTCGAATTCTCCTTCAAGATGCATTACTGTTCCCGGTCGTCCAGGACGTACAACCAAGAACGCAGCATCGAGGTTGTTGGAATAAGAACCGTCAGGGCCGCCATTATCGTAAATCATGGCGTTGCAGGTTACAATGGTATCGGAACCCGTACTAGGCATATTTTTAGAGGCCGGGCAATCGACGGTAACGGCACCGCTCCATGTTCCATTATTTGTGGCATTACTATGGAATATGATAGTTATTACATTTCCGGTAGAAGCCACAGTACGAGGATTTCCGTAACCGAAATATCTTCCCAGCAACGTAGCCGAAGCACCTTCGCCGTCGTAAACCTCAACATAGTCGTTATCGTTGTCGTGTGGCAAAGCCGTAAAGTCGACCAGCAACTGGGCTTCGGGATTCGACACCGTAAATTTCTGGCTATAATTCTGGTTTTCAGTATAGTTTCCTCCAATCACATACGATGTAACAACATTGCAATCAAGCACAACATCTTCGAGAGGAGCACCAAGGCAGGCATCTGGGGCTATCGTAGCCGACCACGAGCCATTGCCCGAGCCATTACTAACAAATCTAACAGTCAAATAATTGGCTGTTGATATTATTGAGTTTGGCATATTGTCGCGATGGAACTTGCCTAAACAGGTTGACGCTGCATTAGGCCCATCGTATACAGCCACATAATCGCGCGGATTTCCACTGCCGTCGAGATCATTTGGCAACGAAATGAAGCTAAGGTGCAACTTTGAGCCGAAAGCTGTCGAGAAAGTTCTTTCGACATACTGGTTTTCAGTATAAGCTTCACCCTCGTCGTTTATCAGGTTGCCGCCGATTGTCTTTGAGCCAGTTCCACATTCGAGTTCTGTAAGGTCGAGAATGGACGGGCAATCGAGAACAGTGATGGTAGCCACCCATCCGCCACGTGTTGTTGAACTGGAACCAGAGTGGAAATACATCGTCAAGACATTCGACGTAGTGGTAAACGTCGGTGTCTGTCCGCTTGCAATATTAGTATATGATCCACTGACATAACCCATATCATACAATCGCAGAAATGCATTATTGTTATAAAACGACACGGAAGAGAACCGGACTCGTATCCTTGTGCCTTCTGGAGCGTGCACATAATGAATCAACTCTTGTCGGGAACTATAATTAGCACCGTCGCCACCGTCATCATAGAAATTGATAGTCTCTCCACAATTTATCGTTGTAGAGCCATTGCTCATAAGCAAGGTTCTTGTCTGCGCCTTGGCAGAGAAGCAGAACACAAGCAAAACTCCGAATAATAAAGCTATCTTTTTCATATCTCGACACTCATTAAATTCAACATAAGGTTATTTTCCGAATCGGAAGAAACGGCATACCTGCCCATTACATCGCCACAAATATTATGCTGCGCGCTTCCTTTGGAGCACATTAATATATATAATCTTCTCATTGTTAGTATATTACTACACATAGTATTCGCAAATTTAGTTTAGGCAAAATAATAACTTTTATTTTAACCACCTATATTTAAAAGCATTTTTTTCTTATCAAAGCTATTTATTGTACGAATAGCAATATTTACACAGCAAAACACATGCCGAAAACGACAAAATTAAGAATGATTTTAAGAAACGTTAACAGAACTGCCAAGCACGTGGTCTTCGCATTTCAGCATAACGAGAAACGACAAGATAAAACGACAACAAGAACTACGCCCAAACAGCCAACTGCCGACTATCGGCAGCCAACTATCAACTTTTAACTCTTAACTTTCAACTGATTTTGTGGAGCTGCCGGGAATCGAACCCGGGTCCAAACAAGAAACAAGGGTGCTTTCTACATGCTTATTCGGCCATTGATTGTCGGGAGAAGCACGGGGGCAGACGCCCAAACTCATCCTTATCTCCTAAAAATCTCGCCGCCTCACAGGAGAATAGAAGCAGCCAGTCCGGTATTTTTTGCCATCGCTTTACCGAAGCGGAACCAGACCGTCCAATCGAGCGATGTTTCGTCCTAGCACCTTGTGCCAGGATTAAGCGAACCTACTAATCTTCGGTTACGCAGCGAAAGCATAATTATTTTCTGCGCCAATTATTGTTCTGCAAGACAGTTTTACGGGATTTCCTGCGTTGCCCGGCATGCTTACACGATCATTTACCTTGCTGTCAAAACCACGTCAGCCCCATAAATGAATCGGATTGCAAAAGTACACAATCCACAAACACGAAATTTGAGTTTTTTAAAAGTAAGAATAAAATTATATGAAATTAAAATATTAACAATATAAAATAGAATGTTAAAACCAAATACGCACAGCTCCCCACATAACCTGGCACAGTCTTTTGCAACCACAAAAAAAGTTGCCCGTTGCTAATGTTATCGAAAAAGGAATGAAATGACAACACAAGCAACAAGCAACCATATTATCGGACGCTTGGCGCGAGCAACGCGACCAGGCGCGCTGCTACGAGCGAATCAATTTTTTACGAATAACCCTTCCGTCTGGAGTTTCGAACTGAACGGTATATACTCCTGCAGGCAGCTCGGCAAGCGAGATGCGGGTGCCATCGGCATCAACATCTACAGACATTACCATACTACCAAGCGAATTGTAGAATGAGACCACGCACCTGCCTGGGCAAGCAATGCTGACATCGTCGCCTGCAGGATTCGGGTACAAGCCATAACTGCCGTAATCGACATCGACGATACCATTCAGGCAATATTCCGCAGAACTGGTGACGTCGCTACCGCAATGAGCTTCGACAACAAAACAACCGTCGCTGGAATCTATATCATAGGTATTGGAAGCTGTCTCGGCAAGCATATTTCCGTTTTTATACAAAACGTAGTTTTCCGCATTTCCTGTCCATGTCAAAATAAGCTGTCCTGATTCGTTTTCGGAAACAGAAATGACAGGAACAGTGCACGCCTCGTACTCAACCCTTACATCGTCGAGAGCAATACCGTAGCCCCATCTAACCTCGCCAGAAAAGCCAATACGGTAGCTATCGGAAATGTTTGGCAATGTCAACCGTTCGTTTGCCCATACTGTCGTATTAGAGCCGAAAATACGCAACAATACCCATTCCGAAGTATCAGAAGCTTTATAATATACAGACAACTTATCCTGGTCGCTATACCATACTCTCTGGATATGCCTGAACTTCAGATAAACCGTACGTTGAGGCTGCGTAAAGTTAAACTTGGGCGAAATAAGCATGGTATACATCGGATCGTAGTTTGGATTGAAAAGGTAAGCATAATAGTTGCCTGCCGCGTTAGCGTACTGACTCTGATCATCGTTATCGACAACGTGCCATTCGGCATTCGACGAACCCTGCTTCTCCTGAGTCCAGCAGTCAGGAATCGTCTGCGACTGGAAATCTTCTACATACGGGAATTCGCTGATTGGCATATCACAAACATTAACCAGCAGATGTATAGTATCGGCGAATTCGAGAGTTTCGGTTGTAAGGATGACCCTCAAAGGCAGAACATCTCCGAAATTTGCATTCGATGCTATTGACAGACCGAACCAGCCGTCGGCAGAACCACCGGCAGAAATTCCGCCATAGTCAGCTTCGCTATCTTCAACAGAAAGGAATCCAGTAAGGCTCTGCAATGCCACATGAACGTTTCCACAATCAGTTCCACCCCTGTTCGATGCCGTAATATTAATATCTACCAACGCACCTGGAATCATGTTTCCAACAACGTACGAATCGGCAAGCATCAGCACTGGCTTCTGAATTCTGACAGTAAAGTTCGACAGATATTCGGCACTTGCGGCAGCATCGCTTACCGCCAGAGTAAATTGCAATGGCGAACCATCGGTTACCTCATCGGATACGCTGAACGAGAACACATTGGCAACCTCGACAGTTGCACCTGGCAGCAAGACTGGACAAGTAGCTACGCTGTCAAGAATCTCGACACGGCTGTCGGCACAACGCAAACGCATTGGCAAAGCAGTTTCGGTAGCGGCAAGACCGATGTTCTTCATTTCGAATGTAAAAATATTAGGACCGGAAACATCGTAACGAGCCACCGATGGTGAATAATTGACAACGGTTATATATGCGCCCTCAGGCGACGACACCTTTATCTTCTCTATATGAGGAATGCGCTGCTGACGAGTGACAACGAGTAAAATGCTGTCGGACGAGGCCGTAGCATCGAGGTGGACATTTACGATTCCGTTATCTCCTACAAGCCCTGTACCGAGAATAGTCATGCCATCGGTAAGGGCGACGTACGAGCCAGGATTTGCCTCGACAGTAAAAGAACCGCCACCATTTATAACAACGCTGTCGTGCGATACGACATTGGCAGCAGGAACCGAAAGATACGGCATAATAGAACCGTCGCCAAGCACATTGTAAGCTTCCCAATAATATTTTGGCGACGAATTGGTATAACCCTCGTTGTATGCATTCGTAACGGCAAGGTTACCGCCGTACATAATCGAAGATACCGTATTGAATATCTCATCGTTGAACATCAGGTCGAGCGTACCAGTCTGCGTCTGAGACTGTGTCGGAGTTTCGGAAAATACGTTTGTAGCACCTATCGCCCAGTAATAGTCCTCGTACCAATAAGTTACCGGAGACGAACCAATGTATGCAAATGCACCACCCTTCGAATCGCGAATCAAAGCCTCGCCAAAACAAGGTTCGGTATATCCGAACTTGCCACTAAGACAACAGTTTCCTATTCCGAGGAAATATTTGCCTGAATTCATAAGGGCAGGCACATCGTCGCACGACAAGTTAGGACCAGCCCAACAAGTTTCGCCGCCATGTGCAGTGTAATGCGCATAGCCCACGCCTTCGGTAAGATGGCTGTAGCAACTGTCGTATGAATTGAGGTATGCATATACGTGCTGGAAGCCATGCTCTGCATTAAAGTAATTCTGTGTAGCATAATTTATGGTAGGTTGTGCTATGCAAGGATTCCAGTAGTCGTCCTGTCCTGCAATAAGCAGCACGTTGTCGAGATACGACGGATCCGACATAGTATACATTTCGTACATCAGCGTTTTTCCTATTATCGACGACAAATCGCCAGTTGTCTCTGCCGACATTCGGCTACAGTACATTTCGGGAAGGTAGTCACCATCTACCGAAGCATAGTAGAGGTCGGTCTGCTCGTGGCTTGCTTCACCCTCAGCACTTGCCGGCACCCTGTCGACATCGCCCACCAGCACGAGGAATGTCGGAGCATTGCCATTGGCCAGACCTTCGGCATACCTTGCATGAACATATCGTGCAATGTCACCGGAAGTAACGTCGCTATCCACATAATTTACATCCAGGTAGAAACCCTTCTGGGTCTTCCACTGAATCCACGGCTGCAAGGTTTCGGCAAACCCCTCGTATGCCACCACAAGCATGTGCACCGGAACATGATATAGGTCGGAATACGAATCGAGCACATCGCGGTTGAGCATGGTGGAATATGCCGAAGCAAAGTATGGAGAACAAGCCCTTTCGTCGAAATAGCTTCCTGCCGACTCAAACACAACATCAACCACAAGGTCGTTGCATACGCGCAACACATTTGTAACCGGGTTATACGACATCGGAGCCACGTTCAATTCGCCGACTTCGACACCGCGCATAGAACCTACGCGCGAGAACCAGGCAACCGACTTTCCGACGAAGTCGTCGGTTTCGTATACGCTCTTGTTGAAAATTATATTCAGGCTGGTATCGTCCTTACGGCGCGGAGGCTGCTGAGGCATAATTTTCTTACCGTATTGCGACAAGTCGAATTCGGACACCGAATACGACTTTACCACGACCTTAACATTCTCGCATTCGGGAATAACAAACGGACGGCGGAAGTCAGGAAGTGACGGATTTCCTACAGAACCGTAACTGGTTGTACCTTTAAGGTCGACTGCCAAATAATCATCCGAAGAGACGACTTTCAGCGTATCGAACGACAAATTAAGACGAAATCCCACAGGAGAAAGTTTCTCAACCACAACAGAATAATCCTTGCCGAGAGGCAACATGTCGACAGTCTGCGACATTGCCCACAACGACACAAAAACCCAAGTAAATATTAAAAATAATCGCTTCATAAAATCATATAAATATTTTTGCAAAAATAAAAAAAAGAAAAGAATTAAGATACCTAATAAAAAAATTGTATATTTGCAATCATTGTCAAACAAGCAAAACATAGTATTTATTAACGATTTTTTGATATGAAAAAATTACTATTCACAACCCTATTCCTAGCCATTGGCATAGGTTACGTTTTTTCACAGGAAGATAACCAGACGGATGCCAATCCGATTATCGTTCCTACACAAATTATCACCAGTCCCACTGAAGGCGATACGATTAACACGCTTGTAAACGCCGAAGGTGAAGAATCGAAAGTTGCATACAACAACGGTGTCACACTGTACGGTGAAGGCAACTACAGCGAAGCACTTAGCGCTTTCAGCCAGTCGCTGAGTACCGACCCCGAAATGGCCCAGGCCTACTACGGACGCGGCACCTGCTACATGCAGATGAAGAGGTACCAGGAAGCTATTGCCGACCTTACGCAGTACAACAACCGCAAGAAGGATGCAAACGCACTCTACCTCATCGGATACTGCTACTTCCTGATGCCAGACATGGACAACGCACTGAAGTATTTCCAGGATGCAATAGAACAAGGTTTCTCTAATGCAAACCTTTTCTACTACATGGGCGTAATCAACTTCAACAAGGCACAGTACGACGAAGCAATTAAGAACTACACCAAGGCAATCGAAGTCGACAACACCCACGCATTCTCGTACAACGACAGAGGATCATCGTACAGGATGCTCGAAAAGTACGACAAGGCTATTGCCGACTACAAAAAGGCTGCCGAGTTGAATACAAAGCTCGACATCTTCAAGTCGAACCTTGCCAGCGCATACCGCCTCAACAAGGAATACGACAAGGCTATCGCAGCATACGATGAAGCTTTGCAGATTAAGCCCGACAACTACAAGACAATGAACAACAAGGGTATCGCCCTGTACGACAAGAAGGACTACGACAAGGCCATAGAAGTGCTGAACGAATGCCTCAAGATGAACAAGGATTATGCATACGCATACAACAATCTCGGTCTTTGCTACTACAAGAAAAAAGAATACCAGCTTGCAATCGAAGCCTTCACAAAGGCTATCGCCCTCAAGTCCGATTACGGCGAAGCATACGTGCACAGAGGAACCGCAAAGGAAATGTCACGCGACATGGATGGTGCTTGCCAAGACTGGAACAAGGCTAAATCGCTTGGTGTAAAAGACCTTGACGATATAGACTCATATTGCGATGAACTCAAATAAATCCATGAACGAAAAAAAATTAGAACAATGAAAAGGTTTAAATTATATATAGGAATATTGATGACCATAACGCTGATTATGGCGTCATTAGCATCATACTCGCAGGTAAACGTCGTTATAGACAAGAACAAATTCAAGACTGCCGAGAAAGAAGGACTCAAGGAGGCTCTCACCGCAATACAGATGGGCGACGAATATTTCGAAGGCAACTCACTGGGCGGATACAAGAAAGCTCTCGAACAATATCTGACAGCAAACAGATACAACAGCGAAAATGCAGAACTTAACTACAAGATTGGTGTTTGCTACCTCACATCAACCGAAAAGAAAAAGGCTATAACCTTCCTCGAGAAGGCAAAGAACCTCAACTACGAAGTTTCGTTCGATATTATGTATCAAATAGGTAGAGCATACCAGGTAAACGGAATGTACACCGAGGCTATTAACAGCTACAAAGGTTTCTTGAATACAGATTATGAAGAACAAATCAAGAAGATGAGACTCAAAAAGAGTGACTTCAATGCAGAAGCAAGAATCAAGGAATGCGAAAGCGCAGCAACACTCAATGAAAATCCGCTTCGTATCTTCCTCGACAACCTTGGTCCAAACATCAACTCGAAGTACTCGGACTACGGCCCTGTTATCTCGACCGACGAATCCATGATGATTTTCACATCGCGTCGTGAAGGTTCGACAGGTGGTAGCCTCGACTACGACAACCAGTACTACGAAGACCTCTACATATCGTACAACGAAGGCGACAACAAATGGTCGTCGGCTCTCAACATGAGCAAGCTCAACACACCAGAACACGACGCTTCAGTAGGTCTATCGCCAGACGGTTCTATCCTTTACACTTTCAAGGGTACTCCAGATGGAAACCTCTTCGAAAGCTACCTTAAGGGTGCTGAATGGAGCAAGCCGAAGGAACTCAACAAGAACATCAATACCAAGTACCACGAGACTTCGATTTCAATATCTTCTGATGGAAAGACCCTGTACTTCGTAAGCGAACGTCCGAAGGATGAATATGGAACTCCTTCGAAGGGCGGAAAGGATATTTTCGTAAGCCAGAAGACAGCAAAAGGCGACTGGGGTCCTGCAAAGAACATCGGTGAGCCAATCAACACCAAATACGATGAAGAAGGTGTATTTATGCACCCAGACAACAGAACCTTGTACTTCAGTTCGAAGAGAGAAGGTACTGTAGGTGGATATGATATTTTCTACAGCGAACTCGACGACAACGGCAACTGGGGTGAACCAGTAAACATGGGTGTTCCGCTGAATACTCCCGAAGACGATGTATTCTTCATCGTTGCAGGTAACGGACGTTTTGCATACATATCGAGTGCACGTGAAGGTGGCTTCGGAATGCAGGATATCTGGAGAATAACATTCCTTAACCCGGAAAAGCCATTGGTTGCTGGTACCGAAGACAACCTTATCGCAAGTTCAAATGCTTCGATACAGACAGTTGTCCATCAGGAAAAGGTCGAAGTCAAGAAGGTTAGACTTACCATCATGAAGGGTACTATCACCGATGCCGAAACTGGAAAGCCAGTTGAATCGAACATCGAAATCGTCGACCTCGAAAAGAACGAGATTTACGCAACTCTGCAGTCGAATGCTGCAACAGGAAAATACCTCATCAGCTTGCCTTCAGGTAAGAACTACGGTATCACAGCAAAGACCGAAGGTTACCTCTTCCACAGTGAAAACGTTGACGTACCTGCAGCAACTTCGTACCAGGAACTCATAAAGGACATCAAGCTGAAACCAATCGATGTTGGTGCCAAGATCGTTCTTTCGAACATCTTCTTCGACTTCGGCAAGGCAACTTTGCGCGACCTTTCGAAGGCTGAACTCGACAACCTTATCAAGCTCTTGAATGTTGACTACCCGAAGATGGTTATCGAAATCGGCGGTCATACCGACAACGTTGGTTCTCTCGAAACCAACACCAAGCTTTCTGCTAACAGAGCAAAGGCCGTTGTTGACTACCTCATCGAACATGGTGTTGCTAAGGAACGCTTGTCGTACAAGGGTTACGCTTATCAGGAACCAGTTGCTTCGAACGACACCGAAGAAGGACGTCAGAAGAACAGACGTGTTGAATTCAAGATTATCAGCGTAAAGTAATTGATATCTCAAATAAAAATCCCATAGCAAACCCTGCTATGGGATTTTTTCATAATACAAGGTCATGCATACATTGGAATATTCGACGGAGAAGAAATCGACAACGAGCATATTCGTCAGCCACGACAAGCAGTATTTCAGAGAACTTGCCTGCGGCAGAAAGTTTGTCGTGATAAGCTCAGAAAACATACTTAAGTCCTACCCCGAAATATTCCAGGACATAAACCTCATAACAATCGATGATATCGAAAGCCACAAGAACCTTGCAACCATCGAAGACATCATTGGCAAACTTGCCGGATTTGGCGTCGACAGAAGCTTTATATTAATAGGTATAGGCGGAGGGATCGTTTGCGACATAACCGGATTCGTAGCACATATATACATGCGCGGCATAAGATTCGGGCTTGTCCCCACTACCCTGCTGGCGCTTACCGATGCAGCCATAGGAGGCAAAAACGGAGTCAACTTCGGTTGCAACAAGAATATGATCGGCAGTTTCGACAATCCCGACTTTATTGTTGCCGACAGCAATTTTGTGCAGACCCTCTCCGAAGAGCAGTACATGAGCGGACTCGGCGAGGTAATCAAGTACGCCCTCATCGGCAACGGAGAGATACTTAGGATACTTACCGATGACAAGGACAAAGTGCTCGCCCGCGACGGCGCGACCATGCAAAAAGTTATCGGAGATGCCATAAGGACAAAAATTGAGATTGTAAAGCAGGACCCCGACGACAAAGGCATAAGGCAAATACTGAACTTCGGGCACACAATTGGTCACAGCATCGAAATAACCGAAGGCATTCCCCATGGCATAGCCGTAGTAAAAGGTATTAATGCAGCCATAGACATTTCTTTTAAAGCAGGAATCTTGCCAGAAAAAGAAGCTCAGTTCATAAAACAGTTGCTTATCGACTTCGGATACGACATTTCGTACCACCTCGGCAAAAAGCAATTCGAAGCGCTGGCTAACGATAAGAAAAAGGAAAACTCGCACATACGTTTCGTACTACTCGAGGGCATTGGAAAACCCATAATAAAGAATTTGACAATTGACGAAATCGCAAGACTAACCGAATGATTGTAAGAATCCACAAATCGGAAATTGGCGGCGAAATACTAATCTGTCCGTCGAAAAGCTACGAACAGCGGATATGGGCGATTTCTGCACTTATGCACGACAGCATCGACGTCCAAAATCTAGGAAACTCGGCCGATGTAGAAGCATGCCGCAATATTGCAAAACGCATCAAGGCGGACGACAAAATATTCGACTGTGGAGAATCGGCGCTCTGTGCAAGAATGTTCCCTCCCATAATCGCACTGCATACAGACGAGTTTTATATCGAAGGCTGCGGAACACTTCTGCGAAGAAACATCGACCGTGACCTGAAATTCTACGAAGACAATTTTGGATGGAAGATCTCGCACGAAGGATTCCCAATACACATTAGCAATGCCCGACTTGTCTCTGGCAACTTCACAATTGACGGAAGCCATACGTCGCAGGTAATCACCGGACTTATACTTGCATTGTCTGTAGTGGAGGGCGACAGCAAGTTGACAATTGAAAATCCGACTAGCGCAGGCTACATACTAATGTCAATGGATGCAGCCAACAATGCTGGGGCTAAGATAAATTACAAGCGCAACAGCAACTCATTAGAAATAGGCATTTGCGGGAATATTGTATTCAACAGAAAAACATATGAGATAGAAGGCGACTGGAGCAATGCAGCATTTCTCATTGCAGCTGGTCTGACCAATGGAAATGTCAGCATATCGGGACTGAATCCAGGATCGTTGCAACCAGACAGGGCGATTTTGAAAGTGATGGATTTGTGCAACGCAAAGTTCGAATGGCATGAGGGAACACTAATCGTCAGCAAATCCGACATCAAGCAATTCAGTTTCGATGCCACCGATTGCCCCGACCTCATACCACCGCTATGCATACTTGCACTTAACGCCAATGGCGAATGCAAGATAAAAGGAGTCGACAGACTGGTCGGCAAAGAGAGCAACCGCCTCGAAGCAATCACAAAAGAACTTGGCAAACTAGGAACCAAGGTAGAAACCGATGGAAATATCATAACAATCCATCCACTGAAAAACATTAGTTCTGCCATTGTTGATTCTCACAACGACCACAGAATAGCAATGATGTTGTCGATTATCGGATTGAAATCGGAAGAGATGACAATACTTGGAAGCGAATGTATCAACAAGTCATATCCAGAATTCTTTGATGCTCTTAAATCACTCGGAGCAAAAATAGAAACCAAGGATTAAAATTAAAGCACTCCTTTTTCTAATCCCGAACAAGTTCAGGACACACAAAAAAGAGTGCTATTTATAAATCAATTTTAGTTTTCGTCGAAATCACAATCGGCCTCCGAACCGTATTCGTGGCAGTCGATCAAATCCCTTATGCCTGCCGGCTGCGGGAATTTGTCGTCGGGGCTATATTTCTTGTTGAGTCGCCAGTCTGCATATACTTTCTTCATATACAAAGCCCAGATAGGCAATGCTGCCGAAGCGCCCTGACCGAATTCCATAGAACTGAAACGTATAGTCGGCTCTTCGCCACCAACCCATGCACCATTTACAAGGTGCGGAGTTACGCCCATGAACCAAGCATCAGAGTTGTTGTTTGTAGTTCCGGTCTTGCCGCCGATTTCGCCGGTAAGATTGTATTTGAAACGCAATCTTGAACCAGTACCCATGTCGACCACACCTCGCAGGAGCTCAATCATGAGAGCTGCAGTCTCTTCGCTGATTGCCTCGGTCTGGATAGGAATGAAAGCAGCCAGTTCGTTACCGTCCTTGTCTTCAATCCTAGTAATATAAATAGGCCTTGTATAGATACCCTTGTTAGGATATGTACAGTAAGCGCCAACCATTTCGCAAAGCAGAACCTGCGGAATACCTACGCAGATTGATGGGAACGGGTCGATCTGGCTATGAACACCCATCTTGTTGGCAAGCGCAACGACTGCCTCTGGAGTGGTCTGCTTCAACGCCCATGCCGAAATCTGGTTGAGCGAACCGGCAAGTCCCTGCTTCAAGGTTATTGTCTGTCCGTCGAGTTTCGACTTCGAATACCTCGGGGTATACAACTGTCCGGTAGGCAGTTTGAATGTCTGCTCTACATTCGGCACCTTGGTGCATGGGGAATAACCATTCTGCATAAGCAGACAGTAGATAAACGGCTTGAACGTCGATCCCACCTGACGGCGCGACTTGGTCGCGTTGTCGTACTTGAAGTGCATGTAGTTGATACCTCCCACATAAGCCTTCACATGACCGGTCTGCGGTTCCATCGAAAGGAATCCAGCCTGCAAGAATCCCTTGTAGTACAACATCGAGTCCATAGGAGTCATGATTGTATCTATGTCGCCGTCCCACGAAAATACCGACATTGTGTCCTTCTCGTAGAACGAAGCCTTGATTTCATCCTCGGTGAAGCCTGCCTTCTTCATCACACGCCAACGTTCGGTACGGCGCATAGCACTTGTGATGCACTCTTCCTTCTTCGATGCACCAATCGACGAATAGTACGGAGCATTCTTATTGTTCTTCATGCTCTTAGAGAATGCCGGCTGCAGATAAGTACCTACATGTTCGGCAACAGCCTCCTCGGCATACTTTTGCATACGGCTGTCGATTGTTGTGTACAACTGCAAGCCGTCGGAATAAATATCGTACGTAGTACCGTCGGGTTTCTTGTTCTTGTTGCACCAGCCATACGACGGATCTATTGCCCAGTTTATCGAGTCCTCTATAAATTCGCGCTCATCAACATAATTTTCGCGCAGAGGTTCCTTGGCGCTAAGCCACAAACGTAAGAACTCGCGGAAATATGTTGCCGAGCCAAGGTTATGGTCGGCCCTGCGGAACTTTATGCCAAGCGGCTCGTTCTTTAGGGAGTCGAACTCGGCCCTTGTCAGCTTACCATACTTGAGCATCTGCGCAAGGACTGTGTTCCTACGGTCGAGAGCCTTGTCGGGGAATCGTATCGGGTTATACATCGATGGGTTCTGTGCCATACCCACAAGCATTGCAGCCTGAGTTTTGGTAAGTCCCAGCGGAATTGTATCGAAATATATGCGCGAAGCCGACTCGATACCTACGGCGAGGTTGAGGAAGTCGAACTTGTTGAGGTACATAGTGATGATTTCCTCCTTGGTGTACCGGCTCTCTATCTTGGTTGCAATTACCCATTCCTGGAATTTTCGGTTGATGAATTCGAGCTTGTTCATTTTCTGCCTCGGGAAAAGCATCTTAGCCAGCTGCTGCGAAATGGTACTACCACCACCCTTGGCGCTATTTCCGGTAAGTATACCCTTGAACACGCGAGGCAACGACTTGAAGTCGATTCCGCAGTGGTCGTAGAAACGAACGTCCTCGGTAGCAATAAGAGCATCGATAACATTCGGTGAAATGGAGTCGTATCGAACATGCGAACGGTTTTCGCGGAAATAGGTTCCGAGAAGCTGCCCGTCGCTCGAATAAATACGTGTTGCAAGGTTCTCTTTCGGGTTTTCAAGCTCATCGAACGTCGGCATATAACCAAAAACGCCATGCGAGAGCAACGCGAAATACACTACCAAAAGTACGACCGACAATACGCTCAGAGCCCATAACGTAATGAAAATCTTTCTTTTAGTTTTCTTCGAATACGATACTTTTTCATTTGTACCTTCAACCATATCACAAAAAATTTAAAGCCGTAAAATTAAAAAAAAATTTTTACTTTTGCGCCAAAATTCAGAAACCGAATGGAAAACAACTTGGTAATAGTAGAGTCTCCAGCAAAAGCAAAGACTATAAAGAAGTTCCTTGGAAATGATTTCATTGTAAAATCAAGCTATGGACACATCAGAGACATTGAAAAGAAGAACTTGGGAATAGACATTGACCACGGATTTGCTCCCGACTACGTAATTCCCGACGACAAGAAAAAAGTTGTAGCAGACCTGAAAGATGCAGCAGGAAAGGTAAAGGTTGTATGGCTGGCTTCCGATGAAGACCGTGAAGGAGAAGCCATATCGTGGCATCTGAGCGAGGTTCTCAAGCTGAAGAAGGAAAGCACTAAGCGTATTGTCTTCCACGAAATTACCAAGGAAGCCATTACCAATGCAATAGCCAACCCGCGCGACATCGACCAGAACCTGGTAAATGCACAGCAGGCAAGACGAATACTTGACCGCCTCGTCGGTTTCAAGCTGTCGCCGCTATTGTGGAAGAAGATAAAGCCAGCTCTCTCGGCAGGCCGCGTACAGTCGGTTGCCGTAAGGCTTATCGTTGAACGCGAAAGAGAGATTACCGAATTCAACTCGAAGTCGGAATACAAGGTTTACGGCGTATTCAACATCGACAACAATTCGATTAAGTGCGAACTCAACAAGAAATTCAAGACCTACGACGAAGCAAAGAAATTCGTTGAGTCTTGCAACGGCAAGGAATTCCAAGTCAAGGACGTAAGCAAGAAACCGGGCAAGAAGTCGCCGGCGCCGCCATTCACAACATCGACACTGCAGCAGGAAGCAGGCCGCAAGCTCGGATTCTCGGTTTCGCAGACAATGAGGTACGCACAGAACCTTTACGAAAACGGTTTCATAACATACATGAGAACCGACTCGGTCAACCTGTCGTCGCTTGCAATCGGCACTATAAAATCTACCGTCAAGAAGAACTTCGGCGAGGAATACCTGCACGTTAGGCAGTACCAGACCAAGACCAAGGGAGCCCAGGAAGCTCACGAAGCAATAAGGCCGACCTTCGTCGAAAACGAAACCATCGAAGGCACCAAGCAGGAACAGCGCCTGTACGACCTTATCCGCAAAAGAGCTATAGCATCGCAGATGACCGACGCAAAGATCGAAAAAACAATCGTAACTATCGGAAACTCAGATGCATCGTACTATTTCACAGCAACTGGCGAAACAGTAATATTCGACGGGTTCCTAAAGCTTTACATCGAATCGACAGACGACGAGAATACAGACGATACAACATCAACTCTTCCTAATATATTAATAGGTACAAAAGCTGAGCCGACAAAATTTGAAGCAATTGAAAGATTCGATCAGCCGCCATCAAGGTACACCGAGGCTAGCCTCGTAAAGAAGATGGAAGAGCTCGGTATCGGTAGACCTTCGACCTATGCTCCGACAATCTCGACAATACAGCAGCGCGAATACGTTGTCAAGGAAAGCAAGCCCGCAAAGAAGAGAACTATCAGGACTATCACATTGTCGAAGGGCAAGATCAAGGAATCGACCACTACCGAAAACTACGGAGCCGAAAGCAACAAGTTGTTCCCGACTTCGACAGGAATCGTGGTAACCGACTACCTTACCGCCCACTTCAACGATGTTCTCGACTACAACTTCACAGCACAGATAGAAGAAAAGTTCGACGACATAGCAATGGGCAAGCTCAAGTGGGGCGATATGATCAAGTCGTTCTACAAGTCGTTCGACAAGGAAGTAGACTCATCGCTCAAGGAAAAGGAAACCTCGAAGTGGGAGCGCAACATAGGCAACGACCCGAAGACAGGTGCACCTATTATAATAAAGATAGGCAAGTACGGACCGTACGCATCAATCGAAACCGGCGACAAGCCCATGTATGCAAGCCTACGCAAGAACCAGAACATCGAGAGCATAACCCTCGAGGAAGTTCTCGACCTGTTCAAGCTTCCGCGCGAACTTGGCGAGTACGACGGCGACACCGCAACTGTAATGATTGGCAGGTTCGGACCATACATAAAGAACAACGGCAAGTTCTACGCACTGTCGAAGGCCGACGACCCGTACACAATAACAATCGAACGTGCAATCGAGATCATCGAGGCTAAAAAGGAACAGATGAAGAACGCACTATGCCGCACCTTCGACGAGGAACCCGACATGCAGATCCTGAAAGGACGTTTCGGACCTTACATCTCGTACCAGAAAAAGAACTACAAGATACCTAAAAATATCTCTCCCGAGGAAATCACTTTGGAGCAGTGCAGAAATATTATCGAAAGCGCTCAGGAGAAGAAGAAAAAATAGGTCATCAAAAACTCGGTTTGCTTAGTATTTTGTTAAAAACATGACTGATTTTTGAACAGTGTAAAAAAACTTTTCGCATCAGCCAAGTATGACGGACAAATCTTACAAGATTTTTCCTCAACCCAAAGCATTGATTAACAAAACAATACGCAGCAAATAATGTATAAACAAAAAAAAGTTCATAAAATTTGGTCGCATAAAAAAAAAGCATTTAATTTACCAACTTGAAATTTAGAGATAGACTACATTGTTATTAATGGACATATTGGACACTTATTGTAGAACGAAAAGAACGGAAACAATATGAGAAAAAGGATAACGCTATCGGGATTGTTGATATTGCTTTCTGCATGTTGGTCGTTTGCACAAAATGATTCACATTACAGCTTATTTGAGTATTCGCAGAACGTGTATAACCCAGGAGCTGCAGGCGCAAACAATGCAATGTGCGTAACAAGCATGCACCGTCAGCAATGGGTTGGATTTGAAGAAGGCCGTCCACAAACTACCATTTTCACTTTCGACATGCCGATAAAGGACTTTATGGGACTTGGGGCTGTTGTAATGCAGGAAAACGTTGGTTTTCATAACGACGTAAGTTTCATGATTAATGGAGCATATAGGCACGAATTTTCGTTCGGAATACTTGGTGCCGGTGTAAGTCTCGGCATTCTCAACAGAAACATCGATGGAGACTGGAAAACACCAGGATCTCTTAATGGAGACCCAGTTTTTGAAGACCCCACAATACCACACAAGGATAGCAAAGCCACTTTCGACATGCACTTGGGTGTAACTCTTTATGGTAAAGACTACTGGAGTGGCATTTCGGTAAGCCACATCACAAGACCGACACTGAAATTTAGCGGTACAAAGTCAACTTATCTAGCACGACACTACTACATTGCTGGTGGATACAACTGGACATTGCCAAATCCGTCAAGCGACCTTTTGTTCTCGGCAATGGCATTATATGTAGGCACATTTGAATTCCAGGTTAATGTCAAGTATTTGTACGAAAAGAAATTCTGGGCAGGTTTATCTTATAGGTATAACGACGCCATTGTCCCGATGCTTGGCATACATCTTGCTATGGGTTTAAGCATTGGCTACAGCTACGACATCCCGCTGGGAAAGAACAGCTACAGATATAATACTGGTTCTCACGAGATTATGGTTAGATACTGCTTCAATGTATCACGCAACAACAATATGGGTAGGTACAGAAGCGTTAGAAGATTGTAGAATTGAAATATAAAATAGAAACTTACTAAATATTATATATTATGAGAAAGTTACTTGTCATTTTGGCTATATTCCTCATTGCTATAGTAAGCGGATGCAGCTACTCGGGCAATGGTGAATTGACAGGGGTTGACCGCAAGGCGTGGTACACACCTGAACCATACGGAATGCTGTTTATTCCTCCTGGATCATACCAGATGGGACCTAGCGACCAAGATGTTCCATACGCAATGACAGCTCAGTCGAAAACTGTTACCATTCAGGGATTCTGGATGGATGAAACAGAAATCACAAACTCAGAATACAGACAGTTTGTATATTGGGTGAGAGACTCTATGGCTCTGACAACCCTCGGTAAGGAAACTAAAGCTTCCACCGATTTCGGTGATATCAGCACCAAGAAGTCGTATCAGCCGACCGACTTTATTATTGACGATGCCGAAGTTTCGGAAGAGGAAGTCAACTTTATGACCAACATGTACGAAAACGGTGAATTCGACTTCGACGACTACGACAATAATAATTTCCTTGACTGGAATGGTCCACTCGACTACAACGATCTCGAACTCAAGGGCATCCTCATAAAGAATGAGATTCCGAACAATTTCAACCAGACATTGTTCCTCCTTCCTCCTGCAGAACTCTACAGGTTCAACAGGAAGATTGATCTCAACACCGATGCATTGTACTACGAATACTTCTGGATGGACCTCAAGCAGGCAGCTCAGAAGCACGTATTCAAGCCAGGAGATGACGGTGTAGTCCAGGATGCAGAACTTGCTCGTAACTTCGAGCGCGAACCAGACCACGGACTTAGGATTGGAAGACACTTCAACCCTGAAACAGGTCACTACGAAGGTTCTATCAAGGATCGCGAAAAGTTGAAAGAAGATGCAGAATGGGAAGATTTTGCTGACAGGGAAATAAAGAACTACGACGGTAAGAACGATGCTGGACGTCATGGTGGCAGATACAGCTACTACATGCACGAGAAAGTTCACATCTACCCCGACACATTGTGCTGGATCAGCGACTTTACATATTCGTATAACGAACCTATGGCAAAGGCTTACTTCTGGCATCCTGCATACGACTACTATCCAGTAGTTGGTGTTACATGGAAGCAGGCATCGGCATTCTGTGTATGGAGAACCATGCTTAAGAATGCAGCACAGTCAGCAATGGGCGAAGCTGCTTTGCAAGACTACAGACTCCCGACAGAATCGGAATGGGAATATGCAGCACGCGGTGGTCTCGACCTCATGATGTATCCTTGGGGTGGCTTGTACACTCGTAACTACAGCGGTTGCCACGTAGCAAACTTCAAGCCTATGAGAGGTAACTACTACGACGACGGTGGTGTACAGACCCTTATGGTTGCTACATTCGACCCGAACGAATTCGGTCTGTACGACATGGGCGGAAACGTTGCAGAATGGACAAGCAACTCTTTCGACGAAGCTGCCTACAACTATACTCACGACTTGAATCCTGACTATCAGTACTACGCACATCCAGACGATATGCCGGCACTGAAGAGAAAGGTCATCAGAGGCGGTTCGTGGAAGGACGTATCATACTACATGCAGAACGGTACTCGTACATACGAATATCAAGATTCTGCAAAGAGCTACATCGGCTTCAGATGCGTAAGAGAATATCTCGGACGTCATAGAGGCGACGGTTCTTCATACTCTCAGGTATATTAATAATTAGTGAATTATATTGTTTTATTTAAGTTAAGTATTATAAACTAAAAAAGTAAAATTATGAGTCTTGGTGAATTGACCCAAACCAAAGGGTACAAAGTATTTATGGGTTACGTATACGGTTGGGGTGCAACCGTAGTTATGGTTGGTGCATTGTTCAAAATCCAGCACTATCCTGGTGCAAGTGTCATGCTTATCGTAGGTCTTATGACTGAAGCTGTGATCTTCTTCCTCTCAGCATTCGAACCACCTCACGAACAAGTTGACTGGAGCTTGGTTTACCCCGAACTCGCAGGTATCGACAAGGATATGGATTCTATCAATGTTGAAGACAAGAAGGCTGCTGTTAAATCAAAGAAGTCGGCTTTAGAAAAATTCGACGCTATGATTGAAAACGCAGAAATCACCCCAGAATTATTCGAAAAGTTGGGTCATGGTTTGAAGAATTTGAATACTACTACAGAAAAGTTGAAAGACGTATCGGATGCAACAGCAGCTACCAACAATTATGTAGCAAACTTCGAAATGGCATCGGAAAAGGTCAACTCATTTGCAGAAGCTTACGGAGCATCGGCACAGAAGCTCAACGTACAGGCAGAAAAGTTGGCAAGCGCATACGAAAGATCAGCTATGTCGGTTGGTAATTCAGGTGACGAACTTTCGGCAACCTACACCAAGCTCATTGCTTCGATGAATAAGGAACTCGAAACTTCGGCTGGCAGCGGTAAGTCGTACAACGAACAGTTGAACATCATGAACAAGAACCTCATGGCTCTCAACTCAGTATACGAAATGCAGCTCGAAGGAACAAACAAGCAGTTCGAAGCAGCAAAGAAGTTGTCGACCGGCCTCGACGAAATCATGGCAAACATGAAGCAGTCGGCAGAAGACACAAAGCGCTACAGAGACGAAATAGGAAGATTGAGTTCGAACTTGGCAGCAATGAACACTATTTATGGAAATATGTTGGCTGCAATGAATTTCAAGCAGAATTAATTTCCGCATAGTGAATTTTAACTGATTGTTTAACATTAAAAACTAAAGTTATATGTCAGGTGGAAATTGTCCGGAGACCCCGAGACAGAAAATGATCGGTATGATGTACCTGTTCTACACCGCGCTTATGGCATTGAACGTATCCAACGAGGTACTTAATGCATTCGTGGCGGTAAACGCAGGTATTCAGCAGACCACGGAGAACTTCTCAATAAAGACTAAGGATCTATACGGCAGAATCGACGGCAAGGCCGCCGAACAGCCGGGCAAATATGCTGCTTTGCAAAAAGAAGCTCACGAATTCGAAGATGAATGTA
The DNA here is from genome assembly GCA_017617125.1 of Bacteroidales bacterium. GTDB lineage: Bacteria > Bacteroidota > Bacteroidia > Bacteroidales > ML635J-15 > Bact-19. The sequence continues at coordinate 98,742 of JAFZWY010000048.1, read as the reverse complement.
ATAAGATTTTCAATGGTATCAGAAGAATTAAGGTTCAGTGCTTGAACAAGAGCGATGAAACCATCGATCCGAACAACATTGAAATGGATACCGCTGTAATTAAAAAGATGGACGACATCAACGCAGCACCTGCAGTAATGGATAAGGAAGCAGGCGGTGTTATGGGCGACAGCTTAAGAATGTGGATGGAAAACTTCAGAGACATGGTTTTAAACATGAGTGTATTTAGAACCGACAAGAAGGATCCTAAGAGCCCTGTTGATACTACAAGTTCATTCTACAAGAGAACTGCAATTGCACTTGCAACTCCCGATAAGATTGACGACGGTGCTACAATTCCTTGGGAACTCGGTCTTGTAAGACACATGCCTCTCGTTGGTACATTGGCATTGCTCTCAAAATTGCAGTCGGATATCAGAAACGTTGAAGCTGAAGTATTGCAGCAGATGGTTGCCGACCTCGAAGGTATGGATATTCGTATCTCATCTCTTACTGGTTTGGTTAGTACATCTAAGAGCGTTGTAATGAGCGGTAGCGAATACGAAGCACAGATATTCATCGGTGCTCGCGATACCACAATGAGACCTACTATCTACATTACACAGACTGCTCCTTACTACGATTCTGTTATCAAGCCTAACGGCGAAATCGAATACAAGCAGCTCGCAAATGTTACTTACGACACCCTTCCTCTTGATGAGCAGGGACGTGGTACATGGAAGAACGTTGGTGGCGTAGGTGAACACGGATACGGCGGTTTGATTTTCTACAAATCGAACGTTGGTGACCAGTGGATACCTTACAAATCATCATACGCAGTTGCAACTTCATCGACTACTATTTCGGCTACAGCTTGTAACATCTTCTACAAAGGTTTGCAGAACCCTGTATCTGTTGCAGCATCTGGCTACACTAACATCAACGTGTCGGCTACTGGCGGTGCAACTATCAGCAAGGGTAAGGTTGCTGGATACGACGGCGAATATGTCGTAACTATTCCTGCTAACAGCACAACCAAGGAAGTTACTATCAACGTAAGCGCAGACGGAAAGTCGGTTGGACACCAGACTTTCAAGGTCATGAATGTTCCTTCACCAACAATCACCATCGGTGGTTACAAGAGTGGTGATGACGTTCCAAAGGCTGCTATAAAGGGCTCACCAAGACTTGATGCAGTACTTGAAGGTGGATTCTTCCCGTTCAAGGACGTTAAATACACTGTTACATCATTTACTTACATGATGGAAGTCAGAGGTGTAACTTCATCAAAGGTTGTAAGTGGCAACGCAATACCAGGCGACATCTTGTCAGACATATCAAAGAAGGCTTCGGGATCTTCGGTATCCTTCATCGGTATCAAGGTTTCTTCACCTTCAGGTCCAAGAAATGCTCCAGGTTTTGCTGCTAGATTGAAATAATTAAAATTCACAGTCATGAAAAGATTAGTTAGTTTTTCCGTATTATTGGCTCTCATGCTTTTGGCGGCAAAAACATCGTTTGGTCAGGTACTCGACGGTGCATTCGCTAGAGAGACAACAGTGAAGAGAAATGTAGTTCCTCTGCCATACATCAGGGAGGCAGACGCTATGTATTCGAAGAAGATTCTCCGAATTCTTGAATTGAAAGAAAAACAGAATCTCCCCCTATATTATCCGCAGAACAGAATGGTATATCCAGGAGAACTGCAACCGCAGAGAAGCAGAGTAAACCTTCTGTATCTTGTATACGATATAGGTGTCAAGGGAAAAACTTTCAACAAGGCAACCGGAAAGGTAAATGAAGAAGACGAAACTACCGACAACAGGTATCCAGTTTTCAAACTCGACGCAGGTGATATCACCAACTGGTGGAAGGAACCTATCGAGAAAGACGATCCATCAAGAGACTCATTGCTTTCTTACGAAGGTACAATGAAGGTAATCGACCCATATTCTGATCCTGACGAACCAGAATACATCGATGAACCTGTAAAGATGGAACTTGAAGAAAGTGACCGTGGTGTCATGGACGAACTTTGGGTATGGGAAGAATGGTTCTTCGACAAACAAAGATCTGTTATGGATGTCCGCATTATGGCTATGTCATTCGACGGACAGACATCCGAAGGTCGTGTATGGCCGTTCTGGATTGCCTACAATGACTATCGTCCACTGTTTGCAACACACGAATCGTTCAACTCGCACAACGAAGCAGAGCACAGAACATTCGACGACATTTTCCTCCAGAGAAGATTCTCGAGTTTCATAGTTGCTGAAACTAACAACTACGACAACCGTCTTATCTCCGACTACTTCGTAGGTATCGAAGCTATAAGAGAAGGCGAGAGAATCCAGGAAGAAATGTTCAAGTACGAACATGACCAGTGGGAATACTAACAGAATTTTATTATTCGAAACATAGGAAAGGCTACTTCGGTAGCCTTTCTTTTTTTAGCCAATCTTAAGCGACAAGATATAAACACTAGGTTAATAAAAAATATATTTTTTGTTTTAATGCCATTTCAAAATGAAATACTTTTGCAGACCGAAACATAAAAACAATTTTTAATCATGACAACAAACAACGAGATAGCGTCACCTATCAAATTCTTTGCAGGTTCGGCAAGCAGATATGTAGCCGAAGAAATAGTAAAAGGCTATAACCCGGAAATGAAGCTTGGCGAAAGCACACTGCTTAAATTCAGCGACGGCGAATTTGTAACCAGCATCGACGAAACAGTAAGAGGATGCACAGTGTTCCTAATACAGTCGACTTTCCCGCCAGTAGAAAACCTTTTCGAACTCATGCTCATGGTCGATGCAGCCAAGAGAGCTTCTGCAGAACAGGTTGTAGCGGTTATCCCCTACTTCGGTTTTGCACGTCAGGACAGAAAAGACAAACCAAGAGTAGCAATCGGAGCAAAACTAGTAGCCGACCTCCTCATGGCATCGGGTGTAAACAGAGTTATGACAATGGACTTGCACGCCGACCAGATCCAAGGTTTCTTCAACGTACCCGTAGACCACATATACGCATCGACATTATTCGTACCCTATATTAAGAGTTTGAACCTCGACAATCTCGTAATCGCATCACCGGATATGGGTGGCGCAAAGAGAGCAAAAGCATACTCGCATTTCCTTGACGCCGAAATGGTTATCTCACACAAGTCGAGATCAAAAGCCAATATGGTAAGCGAAATGATGGTGATCGGCGACGTAAAGGACAAGAACGTCATCATCGTCGACGACATGATCGATACAGCAGGAACAATAACAATGGCTGCCGACATCATTATGGAAAAGGGCGCAAAGAGCGTTCGCGCCGTTGCAACACACCCTGTACTTTCGGGACCAGCATACGAAAGAATCAACAAGTCGGCTCTCATCGAAGTTATTACAACCAACTCTATTCCTATCAAGGAAGGTGCATCCGACAAGATTAAGGTTATCTCGATAGGCGATTTGTTCGGCGAAGTAATCAACAACGTTTACCACCACAAATCAATAAGCAAAAACTTCATCGTATAATGGATATACGATATTTGGTCATCGAAGGGAACATCGGAGCCGGCAAGACTAGCCTATGCAAACTCATTGCCGAACGAAAAAAAGGAAAACTTTTCCTCGAACAATACGCCGAAAACCCCTTCCTGCCCAAATTCTACGAAAATCCGGAAAGATATTCGTTCCCGCTGGAACTATCTTTCCTCGCCGACAGATACAATCAGCTCAAAAATAACGTCACAACATTCGACCTGTTCAACGAGCTGATTGTATCTGATTATTTTTTCATGAAATCACTGATTTTTTCGGCACACACACTGCAGGAAGACGAATACAAGCTGTACCGCCAACTGTTCGACATAATTTACAGCACACTTCCCAAACCCGACCTGTACGTCTACCTGCACAAAAACACCGACCTGCTGCTCAAGAACATAAGCAAACGCGGACGCGAATACGAGAAAAGCATAACGGCTGAATATCTAAAAGGAATTGAAAGCGGATATTTCAATTTTTTCAAGCAGCAAAACCAACTGAAAATTGTCGTTATCGACACAAATAACATCGATTTTGTAAACAATCCGGAAGATTTAAACAGAATTGAGGAAGTAATATTCAACAACGAATATGAGGTTGGAATAACAAGACTAATTTTATAGTTATTTTTTTTCATCTTTTTAATCTTTTTTCTTTAAAATTCAAAAACAACATATTATCTTTGCACAGATTTTTTCCCGAAAGGGACGAAAGTAGTTTTAAATAAAATAATTAAAAATTAACAAGAATAAGGAATAAATTATGAAGAGGTTTTTATTTGTAACTTCAGTGGTAGCATTAGGCCTTATAATGGGTTCATGCAACGACCTGAAAAAGATGGCAGCTAATGCCGACGACATCAACTACTCTGTAAATCCGAAGGTTCTCGAAGTTCACAACGGTCAGGTAGCTGTAAATATTACTGGTAATTTCCCAGAAAAGTACTTCAGAAAGAAAGTTTCTGCAACTTTAACCCCAACATTGGTATGGGACGGTGGCGAAAAGGCCCTCACTCCTATCTATGTACAAGGTGAAAAAGTTTCTGGAAACGGACAGGTTATTAAGTACAAACCAGGTGGAGCTTTCTCATACAACGACAAGTTCGACTACTCACCTGAAATGCGTAGATCGAAACTCGTTTTGAAGATTACTGCTGTTAAGGGTACAAAGGAAGCTGAATTCGATCCAGAAGATATAGCTGAAGGTATCGTAGCTACTCCAGAACTCGTTAAGATGACTGCTGGAAAGTCTTCAAATGCTGCTAGCAACTTCAAGAAGGACAATACTGCTTCGAAGATCGCTGCTATCAACTACGACAAGAACAAGGCTGACATCAAGTCTTCTGAAACCAAGAAGAGCGAAATCGCTGAAATGCAGAAGTACATCAAGGAATCGAAGGACAACGACCGCGTAAGATTCGACGGTGTTGAACTTAAGTCTTACGCTTCTCCAGAAGGTACTCAGGACATCAACAAGAAGGTTTCTAACGATCGTTCGAACAGCGCTTCAAAGTTCGCAAAGAACGAATTCAAGGGCGTAAATGGTGCTGATGGCAACAACTTCTTCAAGACTTTGGTTACTGAAGAAGACTGGGAAGGTTTCAAGACTGCAGTACAGAATTCTAACCTCGCTGACAAGGATATGATCATCAGAGTTATCAACATGAACTCGGATCCTGACAAGAGAGAAGAAGAAATCAGAAACATGAAGAGCACTTTCGACGAACTCGAAAAGGAAGTTCTCCCAAGCTTGCGTCGTTCTGAAATCGTTATCAACGTAACCAACATCGGTAAGACCGACGAAGAAATTGCTAAGCAGTACAAGGAAGATGCTAGCAAGCTTTCGTTCACCGAAATCATGCACTATGGTGAAATCACCGAAGACGCAAACAAGAGAGTTGAAATCTACACTAAGGCTACCGAACTCTTCCCAGAAGAATGGTCAGCTTACAACAACCTCGGTGCTGCTCTCTACGAAACTAAGGACTACCAGGCTGCAAAGGTTGCTTTGGAAAAGGCTAAGAGCAAGAGCAACGGAAATGCAACTGTTCTCAACAACATGGGTAATGTAGCTCTTTCAGAAGGTAATGTAGAAGAAGCTGAATCGAACTACGCTTCTGCAACCGGTGTTAGCGAAGCTAGCGCAGGTCAGGGTGCTATCGCAATAAAGAAGGGCCAGTATGCTAACGCATCAAACTTCTACGGCGACGACTGCTCATTCAACGCAGGTCTTGCTAAGTGCCTTAACAAGGAAAACGAAGCTGCTATGACTGCTCTCAACTGCGGTGACGAAAAGGACGACGCTATGAACTTCTATCTGAAGGCTGTAGTTAGCGCTCGCAAGGCTGACAACGAAGGCGTTTTCAACAACTTGAGAACTGCATGCCAGAAAGATTCTAGCTTGAAGGATTTCGCAGCTAAGGACGTTGAATTCATCAACCTCTTCGAAAACGATACTTTCAAGTCAATCGTAAAGTAAGTTAAACACACTTCATAAAAAAAGGCTACCAATCGGTAGCCTTTTTTATTGTACATTAAACGGAACGTCATCCTGAACTTGTTTCAGGATCTGTTCCGTTTTTATTATATCTCGTTCAGTGTCTTTATTATCAATTCGCTTGCTTCATCAATCTCCTCATCGGTGATTACCAGAGGCGGAGCAATACGGAATGCCGTGTCGTGGAAAATAAACCAATCAGAAATAAGTCCGTTAACTATCGCACGCTTGATAAACTTCAGCACATTGTCGAACGAACCAATCTCAACAGCAAGCAGCAAGCCCTTACCTCTTATTTCATTTATCATAGGATGCGACTTAAGGTTTGATATGAACCTATCTGCTTTCGCCTGAATAGTATCGACAATGCCCGATTCGTTGATATATTTAACCCCGGCAAGTGCAGCTGCCGCAGAAACCGGATGCCCGCCAAAGGTTGTTATATGGCCAAGCACAGGATCTGTCATAAACGACGACATTATCTTGCGTGACGAAACAAAAGCTCCTATAGGCATTCCTGCTCCCAAGGCTTTCGCAAAACAAATTATGTCGGGTTCTATTCCGTAATGCATGAATCCGAACATCTTGCCTGTACGTCCAAATCCCGTCTGTATTTCGTCGAGAATCAGCAAAGCGCCTTTTCTAGTACAAACCGAACGTAATTCCTGCATATACTCCACAGTAGGAACCATAACACCTCCTTCGGCCTGAATCGATTCTAGAACTACGCATGCGGTGTCCTCATCAATCTGCGAAAGCTGGTCGAAATTATTGAGTTCCAAGTGATATATATCGGGTAGCAACGGTCGGAACGAACGCTTGAAATCCTCGTTACCACAAAGGCTAAGAGCACCTTGCGTGCTACCATGGTATGCATTCACAAACGAAAACATCTTGCGACGGCGAGTGTACCGCTTGGCAAGCTTGGTTGCTCCTTCGATGGCCTCGCTCCCACTATTCACAAAATACACATTGTCGAATTTCCCGGGGAGCATCTTGCTCAGATACTCGGCAAGTTCAACCTGCGGCGACTGAACAAACTCGCCGTACACCATAAGGTGCATATATTTTTCGGTTTGCTCGTGAATGGCCTTCATTACCACCTCGTTGCAGTGTCCAAGCGAACTAACCGACACACCAGAAATCAAATCGAAATACTTCTTTCCATCGGGACCATACATATATACGCCCTTGGCCTTCTCAATTTCTACAAGATACGGACTTTCGGAAGTCTGCCCTATGTAATTCAGGAAAAGCTCCCTATGAGATATGTTCATCGTTCAAATGTTTATGCAGGATATGTTTTTCCAATGCCTTGTTTGCAGCAGTCAGAAAACGCTCGTAAGCTATTGGCTTCAGCAAATAGTCGGTAATATCGTAGTCGTAGGCCTCAAGCGCATATTTGCGGCTTGCTGAAATGACAACAATCTGTATATCCTTCTTATACTTGTCAAGGAAGTCGAATCCGCTCATCTGAGGCATTTCAATGTCGAGGAATATGAGAGAAACATTATTTTCCTCAATGCATTTCTCAATCCCTACCGGATTGGCAAAAGTTCCGCAACATGTAAGGAATTCCGACTTCTTTATAAAGCCAGCAATCTGAGTTCTAATAACTTCGCTGTCGTCAACCACTATACAATTCATCTCGAAACACTATGACTATTCAATCCACAAAGGTATAAAAAATAGAATTACAAAGGACAGGTTGTTTCCAATCTTCAATTTATTTACGAATTACGATATACGATTTACGATTTTGAATGATTGGATTTATAAACATTGTACAGTCGCGGCGCGCCACGACACAACAAATAACGGCGTAGCCAGAGAAACCTGAACGGCGTAGCCCTCAACGAAGTTAAACATAGAAACGTGAAACTTTCAAACGGCGTTATCCCCCGGCTTTAGCCACAAAAAAAGGGTAAGCTACTTATATCGCACCGCTACAACCTCCTACCTTTGCTTTCTTCCGAACCTGGAGGATTCAGAGGGAGCTGGTCGTATAAGACTTACCCGGGCGCAAAAGTAATACATTTTTCGCAAAGGCAAGAAAGAAATTAATTTTTTTGCTCTGTGGCATTAAAATGGTAACTTTGCCAATATAAACATAACACATGAAAACTCTTATAAAGAACGCATTTGTTGTAAACGAAGGTCGCATCGAGAAGCAAAACTTGGTAATAAATGACGAATACATCGAAGAGATACTTCCTGCTGAACTTCATGATGGCCAATATGACAAAACCATTGACGCTGAAGGACTTTACCTGTTACCAGGCGTAATCGACGACCAGGTGCACTTCCGCGAACCGGGTGCCACCCACAAGGCCGACATACATTCCGAATCGCGTGCAGCAGTCGCTGGCGGCGTAACCTCGTACATGGAAATGCCAAACACAAATCCTCCTACAACAAATGCCGAACTGCTGAAGCAGAAATTCGACATAGCCGCCCAAAATTCGATGGCAAACTACTCGTTCTTCATCGGAGCTACCGAAGAAAACTCTGACGACATAGCAAAAATCGACACGACAGAAATCGCTGGCGTAAAACTTTTCCTCGGCTCATCGACAGGAAACCTACTCGTAAAGGACAAGAATGCCATCGAAAAAATCATGCGAGTATCCCCCACAATAATTGCCGCACATTGCGAAGACGACGGCATAATCAGCCAAAATCTGCAACACATGCGCGACATATACGGCGACAATATTCCAATGGAAAAGCACTGCGAAATCCGTAACGCCGAAGCTTGCTACAAGTCGAGCAGCGAAGCCGCCGAAATTGCCAAACGCACTGGCGCACATCTGCACATTTTCCATATCAGTACCGAAAAGGAACTCGCATTATTATCTGACAAACCACTAGAAGACAAGAAATTAACAGCAGAAGTCTGCGTGCACCACCTTTTCTTCAACAGCGACGACTACAAACAGCTAGGCGCAAGAATAAAATGGAATCCAGCCGTAAAATACGAATCGGATCGTCTTGCTCTTATACAGGCACTAAAAGACGGCAAAATCGATGTCGTAGCTACCGACCATGCGCCACATACCTGGGAAGAAAAATGCGCACCTTATACAAAATGCCCGTCGGGAGCACCAATGGTTCAGAATTCGCTGCAGGTAATGATAGAATTGTCGAAGCGAGGCTGTTTCGGCATCGAAGATGTTGTAAAATGGATGTGCCACAACCCAGCCCGACTCTACAAAATCGACCGACGCGGATTCATACGCAAGGGCTATTTCGCCGACTTCGTACTTGTTGACCTTGATGCAAAATACAAAGTCACCAAAGACAACATCATGTACAAGTGCAAATGGTCGCCACTGGAAGGCTACACTCTCAACTCTAAAATTGTGTCAACTTTCATAAACGGCAAACTAGCATTCGACAATGGCAAGATTATTGAAGATAACAAATCAGCAATGAAACTGAAATTTAACAGATAAGATTATGGCAAAGAGACTTATTATCGCATTGGCTATCGTACTTGGCTCGTTCAACGCGTTTTCGCAACTGAACAGAACTATAAACGATGAAGGCAAAGACATACTTTACGGATTCTGCACCCGCGACGCCATCGAAAACAACGGCGACGGCTGGTTCAAGTCGGAATACGAGGCCTATACCGTAAAAACCGAAAAATTCAACTTCGACCTGCCCGAGAAGTTCGACAGCGTATATGTGTTCATGGGAACATGGTGCAACAACTCGAAACGCGAAGTTCCGCGCTTCTGCAAAATTTTCGACCTCGACTATTTCAAGGGCATACCGGTAACGTTCATCTGCGTAAACAGCAAAGGCACCGTCGATGTTGTCGACGTAGACGAGTACTATGTCCAGTTTTTCCCGACAATCATTTTCTTCAAGAAAGGCGAAGAATTGTGCCGTATATTGGAACAGCCACGCACCGAATCGCTCGAATCGGACATCATGGACCTAATGGAAAGGATGCAGTAATATGAGAAATATTAGATTTTTTCTCGCGCTTGCATTAATTGCGAGCATTGCTATTTTCGGTTGCAACCGAACCTCAGAAAAGACAGAATCTGCCGAAACACAAGCCGAACAACTACAGACAGGTGACCTCGTATTTGTAGCCCTACCGCTCGACTTTATGGCCGATACCACCGAAATGAGTTCTGCAATAGCCGCCTCTACTGGCGACAGCGTTGGAATAAACTACATACACGTGGCAATAGCCGAAGTCACCAACGACAGCGTCTGGATTATAGATGCAACTCTCGCTCACGGCGTTGACCGCCACCCGCTCGATACGTTCTTCTGCGACTTCACACTCAACGACGGCTCGTTGCCACAAATGGACATTATGCGTCTGAGCGACAACAGCAATGCTGCAAAGTATGTCGAAAATGCCAAGCAGTTCACAGGACGCGGCTACGACTTGTATTTCCTGCCCGATAACGACGAGCAATACTGCAGTGAGCTTGTCCGCAACTCGTACATCGACGAAAAAGGCGAACACCTTTTCAGTGAAGCACCTATGAACTTCAAGTCCGACGATGGTACTTTCCCGCCCTACTGGGTTTGGCTTTTCGAGCAAATAGGTCAGCCCATACCGCAAGGACTTCCAGGCACCAACCCAAATGCAATGTCGAAGGAAAAATGCCTGAAAAAAGTTGACATAAAACTCACCGACTATTCAAAAGCCAAATAGCTATGGACATTGAAAAATTCCGCGAATATTGCCTGTCGCTACCTTGCGTTACCGAAGATTTTCCCTTCGACGAAACCGTATTGGTTTTCCGTGTAAAGAACAAAATCTTTGCCTGCGTTTGCCTCGACAAGCCCGAACTTGGCGTACTGAAATGCGACCCCGAATATGCCATCGAACTGCGCGACCATTACATGGCAATAGAGCCGGCATGGCACTGGAACAAGCAGTACTGGAACCAGATATGGTTCAACCGTGACGTTACCGACGAATTCCTATGCAAACTCATCAACCACTCGTTTGCCGAAGTGGTGAAGAAACTGCCCAAGAAGGAACAAACCGACGAATTAAAGCAAATAAAATGAGAAAGCACTGGCTAGACAACCTGCGATGGACTACGGTAATCATCGTGCTTATATACCACGTCTTTTATTTCTACAACGCAAAGGGCGTGTTCGGTGGAATCGGTGGATTCTACGAAACTCAGCCGCAAGATGCAATTATGTCGCTCATCTACCCATGGATAATGATGTTGCTTTTCGTTGTCGCGGGCATGAGCTCGAAGTATGCGCTCGACAAGTGTTCACACAAAGAATTTATCAAGTCGAGGACAAGGAAACTATTGGTTCCCGCAACTATCGGACTTTTCGTATTCCAATGGATGACAGGCTACTTCAACACGCAAGTTGCAGGCGTTTCGCAAGGCATTGCCGACAAGATACAGACCATTCCCGCCGAAGCACGTTATATCGCATGCGCCCTGTCTGGCACCGGACCTCTGTGGTTCATACAAGACTTATGGCTATTCTCTCTGATACTCATCTTAATACGCCTTCTAAAAGGCGACAGGATTCATTCTGCATTCGGGAACCTTATCAATAACAAAGCAAACAATTGGATATGGATTCTAATAATCGTACTCGGCGGATACCTTGTTGTTTGGGGTGCAACCCAGACAAACATCAGCTACCCTGACCCGAATTCGGGCGAAGGTCTGTGGAACCTCTACCGTCCTGCCGAATACTTCATCACATTCCTGCTGGGCTACTTTGTATTTTCGCACGACAAGGTCATCGAACTCGCCAAAAGTATATGTCTGCCAATGCTTGCAATTTCGTTAGCGAGCGGCATACTGTTCGCTATCAGAATCTACGGACTTGACGACACCAATCCCGTTGTCTTAAAAGACTGGCTGACAAACATTTTCGCATGGTCAACAATGCTTGCTCTCATCGGTTGCTTCGCAAAATGGACCGACAAGACATCCAGATTCGCAGCGTATATGGCAAAATCAAGCTTCGGAATATATGTAATGCATTACCTCGTAATCGCATCTCTCGGCTATATGATGAAAATGTACACCCAATTGCCACCGCTCGCAATATATGCCATACTTTTAGCATCCGTCTTGCTAATATCGCCAGCATTGAACGAAATCATCAGCCGCATACCATTCATAAGGTGGTGCGTTCTCGGTATCAATAAAAGGAAACGCAAATGAAAAAAGTGAAAATCACAGCCATACGCAAGGCTTCCTACCCCGATTTGTCGGCAAAGTACGAGAACCCCATCGAACACACCTGCGATGTAAACGAAGGCGATGCGTGGATTTCCATAGATGGACAAAAGCCCGAAGGCCTTTGCGACAGTGCCTGGGAATCGATGCGGTGGTTTGTTGAAGAACTGACTGCAGGACGTGGCAATTTCTACGACGGCTGGATGAAAAATCCCAACTCGGCAATGATTTCCTGCAACGACGGATTTCGCCCCGTCAGCTTCTATATCGAAACCATTGAATAATAAACACAACCTATTGAATATTTACTTAATTTTGTCGCTTTAATAATTTAATGCGAAAAATGGGTAAACACATATTTAAAGGCATAAAGATCACCGCGTTTGCACTTGCATGCCTTGCTGCCTGCAATGCTTTGGCACAAGAGACAGACCCCAACTGTCTGAGCGGCAACTGCGACGACGGATACGGAGTGTACAGCATTGAAGGAGGTGACCGCTACGTTGGCTTTTTCGAGAATGGCAATTTCAACGGTTTCGGCTCTTACTTTTTTAGAGACGGCAACATGTATATTGGCAATTTCAAGGACAATGCTGCAAATGGCCAGGGTACATACATCTGGGCCGACGGTAGCCGATATGTAGGACATTGGCAGGAATGGGAACGCCACGGAATCGGAACCGACTTCGACAACGAAGGCAATTCGGAAATAAGCATATATCAGCACGACGAAATAGTAGACGACAACATCCAGGGCTGCATCAACGGCAACTGCATTTCGGGATATGGAGTCTTCATATACGACGACGGTTCCATATACGAAGGTAATTTCTCTCAGAAAAAGCCCGACGGACAAGGTTTGCTCATGAAAAACGACGGTTCCATATACAACGGTGAGTTCAAAAATGGGAAATACAACGGCTATGGCATATTCGTAAATCCCGACGGTTCGGAACAGGAAGGAATATGGGAAGAAGGACGTTTCATTGGTGAAGTTACCAACCAGTACGGCTGCATAAGTGGCGACTGCGCAAACGGATACGGCATTTACATTTACGACGACGGCTCATTCTACGAAGGCTCATTCAAGAATGGCGCCCGCCATGGACAAGGCACATTGTACACCGCCGACGACGAAATCTTCGACGGAGCATGGGTTGACAACGATGTAAACGGGTATGTAATGGCCACATACAACCCCGAGGACCGCAACGGACTAGCCTACTATAATGGCGACATGAAAGGAAGCGCCCTCGACGGATACGGAGCCCTTATCTGGAGCGATGGGTCGGTGTATTACGGGCAACTGAAAAACGGTGCACGACACGGACAAGGCGTACTGTTCGATACCGAAACTAACACTAAATACTCGGGCATCTGGAACAATGATTCGTTTGTAAGCGAAATGGATGAAAACCAGTTCGATGTAATCTTCGGTTCGAAAAACGGATTCGGAATAAAGCTTATCGCCAATGGCCGCTACTATGGAAACCTCGTCAATGGCATACCTTCTGGAAAAGGAATGCTCGACCTATACAACGGCAACAGCTATGTAGGCGAATTTAAGAACGGCAAGCAAAACGGTCAAGGAACACTCGAGAACCGCGACACAGACGAAAGATACATCGGTGAGTTCGTCGACAACGAAATGACTGGAAAGGGCGTACTTTACCACGCCGACGGTTCTAAAGAAGAAGGTGTATTCAGAAATGGCAAACTCGCAACCCAAAAGACCGAAGACGTCAGCGTTGCCAGACCTATAGTAACATGGCTTGCACCATCGCAGGGCGACATGTCGACTACCAGCAGCAAAATTACTGTAAAACTTTGCGTAGCCTCAAAAGCAAGCATCGACGAAGTATCAGTAACGGTAAACGGAGTGGTAAAGGCCAAAAAGTCGAACAGAGGCTTTACCGTAGTTTCAAGCCAGTGCGACTATACTTTCGAATATGAAATAGACCTCGAACCTGGACAAAACGAAATAAAGGCTATCGTCAAGAACGCAGGCGGAACTACTACAACCGATGCTCGACGCGTTACCCTCAACAAAAGCGACAATGTATCGAGCGAAAAACGTCTTGCACTTGTCATTGGCAACGGAGCCTACCAGTATATCGGTGCGCTCAACAACCCGTCAAACGACGCAAGACTTATGGGCGAAACACTAGGTTCCCTCGGCTTCGAAACAATGGTTTACACCGACCTTTCGCAAAACGAGATGATTTCCAAGATCCGTGAATTTGGAAACAAGCTTACCGAAGAAAAGGCTGTCGGCTTATTTTTCTACGCTGGCCATGGCTTGCAGGTAAACGGCGAGAACTACCTCGTCCCCATTACAGCAAACATTACCAAACAGCAGGATGTAGAACTCGAATGCGTAAACCTGAAGCGCGTACTTGGAGAAATGGAATACGCACAAAACGACCTGAACATCATAATCCTCGATGCTTGCCGTAACAATCCATTTGCAAACGTCAGAGCAATAAATAGTGGAGGTCTTGCTGCGGTAAACGCACCAAGGGGCACTTTTATCGCATTTGCCACATCACCTGGCAATGTAGCATCGGACGGTAGCGGAAGCAATGGCCTTTACACCGAACAACTGGCACAGGAAATTACTCAGCCGGGAATAAAAATAGAAGATGTCTTCAAGAAAGTTCGCTCAAGGGTTTACGAAATAAGCCAGCAACAACAAATTCCATGGGAAAATTCCTCAATATTCGGTGACTTTTATTTCAAGAAATAATAATACAAAACAATAAACAGCATGAGAGCTTTGATATTATTTGTTGCAGTCCTATTTGCCTCGATCAGCACATTTGGACAGCATTTTACAGGTTGCGTTGTCGATACCGTAGCAGCACAACGCCTGCCCGAAAAGGCATCAAATACACGCGACGTATATTCCAATCTGCCAAAGGCAGTATCGCTTCAGAAATGGACACCTGTCCCTGGAAACCAAGGCCAAACCGGCACATGTACCGCATGGTCGTCGACATACTGCATAGCAACAATGTCGTGGGCAATGCGCAACGGAATAACAGACCGTAAGAAAATTACCGAAAACGCCTATCTTCCAGCATATACATACGTCAATATACTTAGGCAGAGCACACAAAACTGCGCCGCTGGAACCGACATTGCCGACGCATGCGCATGGCTAAAGAACACCGGCTCGGTAAAATTAAGCGAATACCCGCAGAATCCAGCATGCATTAACACCTCCGATGTTCCTACTGCATGGAAGCAAAAAGCATCACAAAATAGAATCTTGGGATTCACAAAACTGTACTACCAATGGGCAGGCGGATATTCGTACAAGGTCGAAAAAGTAAAGAAAAGTCTCGCCGAAGGCAAGCCAGTGCTTATAGCTTTCAACTGTGCATTTTCGTTCTCAAATGGAACCGGTTTACGTAGCGACGGACTATGGCAACCAGCCAGCAACGAACAAGCTACCCTGAACTACGGCGGTCACGCCATGGCAGTAGTCGCATACGACGATACAAAATTCAACGGAGGTGCATTCCTTGTCCAAAACAGCTGGGGCACCGACTGGGGTCTCAATGGCTATTTCTGGATTACTTACTACCATTTCGCATGGTGGGTTTACTACGCTTTCGAAATAAACACGCAGATAAACAACTCGAAGATCGATACCAATACCGACCACCTCGACTTCTCGACTAACTTCTACGATTACGCCGACAACAACGACTACAATTACGACTATAACAACAACGATTATAACTACGACTACAATAACAACGATAACAACTATTACGACTACGACGACGGAAACGATGGAAACGACAGCAATAATGTTGATTACACCTTCGACGACCTTGGCCTTGACGATTACCTATCAGTTGACTTCGACTGGCTCGACAATATCATAGATGGCAACGACTATCGCTCCGACAACGACAACAACAGCTACGATAACAACAAAGACAACAACGATAGCAACATCGACGACAATAATAGCTATTCTTCGTACAACATACTGTACCAGGATGGCGACAATGGTGCTTGGAAAGGCTACAAGGACAGCGACTATACCGCCGAAGACTACCGCTACATGGAGGAAGAAAGAAAATCGCGCAACTCGGCGGCATTCCAGTATGTAAGCAACATGTCGTACGAAGACAACATGAAACACATGAACGAAAGTCTCGGAATAAAGGACGCACCTAAGAACAACGCAAAGGACCGCGGCGTAAAGGTAATTAGCGTCGACAAGATTAAGACTCCCGACGGAAACAAGGTTGACATAAACAATTTTGCCGGCAGCATAAGCATTATTCTTGGCGACAACACTGCAATGCAGGGCACAATACGTGACAAAACCATAAACATCTCGAAATCTTACCAATCGGGCACTTACTTCAGAATATATGTAGAAAACAATTCGCCGGCCTACGTTTATGTATTCGGTACCGACCTTACAAACGAAGTGTACAACATTTTCCCACAGTGCCGACTGATAAGCCCGCTCCTCGACTACAGCGACAGCCGTATTGCAGTCCCCGACGAACGCCACTTCATACAGATGGACGACCAGACCGGAACCGACTACATATATGTTCTTTACAGCCGCGTTCCTCTCAATATCGATGAAATCCGCAACCGCATGGCAAAGACTTCGGGCGACTACGCTGAACGACTGTTCAAGGTGATGGGACCTAAGACTTTCTCCCTCGACGAAGCCAACGTTTCGGGAACATCCACATTCAAGTTCGATGCTAAATCCATCAAAAAGCAATGCCTCGGTGCCGTCATAAAAATCAACCACGTCAAATAAGATACTTGTTGTAAAAAATAAAAAGGGAGGAACATTGTTTCTCCCTTTTTTATTGTCTTGCTATGAAGCAAATATTTAATTATCTTTGCCTCATAAATTATCTTAATTATAAAATTATGAGACTTGACGGAAGACGCGAAAGCACAAATGTTGACGACAGAAGAGGCAAGAAAATGGGTGCCGGACTTGGAATCGGCGGAGCTATAATCGTTGGTATCATCGCTTTGCTGCTCGGCAAAGACCCATCCGAAGCAATACAGAACCTTAACATCGACAACTCGCAGACCGAATCGGCCTACACCCCGACAGCCGAAGAGGAAGAACTGGCATCGTTCACCAAGAAGATTCTTGCAGGAACCGAAGACGTATGGACAGCCGAATTCAAGAAGATGGGCAAGACATACAAAGCTCCCAAGCTAGTGCTTTTCACCGACGCTGTACAGTCGGGATGCGGCGGCGCATCATCGTCGTCGGGACCATTCTACTGCTCGGCCGACCAGACCGTCTATATCGACCTTTCGTTCTTCACAACCATGAAACAGCAGTTCGGCACAGCTGGCGACTTTGCATACGCCTACGTCATTGCACACGAAGTTGGACATCACGTGCAGTATCTGCTTGGCACCCTTGGCGATGCACACGAAAAGATGAGCCGTGTAAGCAAGACCGAAAGCAATCAGATTAGCGTTCGCCTCGAACTGCAGGCCGATTTCTACGCTGGCGTATGGGCAAACCGCGACAATGCCATGTTCAACTCGCTTGAGGACGGCGACATTGAGGAAGGTCTTGCCATTGCAGCCCGCATCGGCGACGACTACCTGCAGAAACAGGCAAGAGGCTACACCGTTCCCGAATCGTTCAACCATGGCACCTCGGCACAGCGTTCAAAATGGCTCAAAAAAGGAATTTCAACCGGCAATATGGAAGATGGCGACACCTTCTCCCCAAGATACGAAAATCTGTAAAGTATTGTCTAAAGAAGTGCCACAAGTGGCAGAAATCATACAAATCTTATCAAATCTAACAAATATTTTATGGACTTAATCGAGGAACACAATAAAAAATACTCGTTTTTTCATGAAATCACAGGAATAGCGATGCTCGTTCACAGTAAGTACAAGTATGGTTTGCTAGAATCAGCCTATGAAGCAGCCTTAAGATATTTGCTTGAAAAAGATGGGCACAAAGTGGAACGACAAGTTTATCTACCAATATATTGGGAAGATGTACAACTTGACCAAAATTACAGAATGGATTTGGTAATAGACGAAAAGATCATTGTTGAATTAAAATCCATCTCACATATAGACACCCCTCATCGCCGACAACTATGGAATTACCTAAATCTTACTCATATGCCATACGGTATGTTAATAAATTTTAGCCCAGATGGATTGTATTCAGAATGGTATCATAGGCATCTAGAAACTGGGGTAATTGACAAAATCAAACTAATTTAATTATATAAAATTTGTATGTATTTTTTAAGATCTAATTTATTGGGGACACTGCTTATTCCTACGCAATCTTTCTTTTACATTCAAGCGCAAGCGCTGAATGTAAGAATTGAGAGTCCACAAATGACAAAACATAGAAACCCTTAACTCAGTCAAATACCACTTATAATTTGTATGATTTGTATTTATTTGCAAGATTTCTCGCATAGCGACTCCTAAAAAATCCATGTCCACTATCAAAAACATAATTTTCGACCTCTGCGGACCAATCATAACAATCGATGTAAACCTTATCGATAAACGTCTGCACGAATTTGGCATAACAACGGAACATCCGTACCGTACCCTCTACGACCTTGCGCTCACAAAACGCTTCGAGGCTAACCAAATGACAACAGCCGAATTCTGCAACGAATTCCGCAAAATTCTAAACACCGACATCTCCAACAAACAGATTTGCGAAGCATGGAACACTCTGATTGTTGATTTCAAACGCGGACACCAGCTTTTGTTTCCAAAGGTTCACAAGCACTACCGCACATTCATTCTTAGCAATAGCGATGTAGTAAACGCCGATTATTTTACAGAATATCTAAACAACGAATCAGGATTCGACTTTATAGGTCAAGGTTTCGACGAAATCTTCTTCTCATACAAAATCGGAGACCGGAAGCCCAGCGAGAACGTATTCCGACATATACTTACAAAACACAATCTCAGCACCGCCGAAACTTTGTTTATCGACGACTGCGAAAAGCACTGCATAGGAGCAAAAGAAGTCGGACTAAACACCATCTGGCTCAAAAAACCGACCGACATCTGCGACCTATTCAATAATGATGGGACTCTAAAAATATAATACAATGGAAAAACAAATATACCTTGCTGCAGGCTGCTTCTGGGGCGCAGAACATTACCTCAAGCAAATCGAAGGCATAACGTTCACACAGGTTGGATTCGCCAACGGAAATACCGACAATCCAACATACGAACAGGTTTACACCGACCAAACAGGTTACGCCGAAGCCGTAGAAGTGGAATACGAATCGTACACAATTCCACTGCGGACAATCCTGCGCCTTTACTTCAAGGCCATCGACCCTACAAGCCTGAACCGCCAAGGCGAAGACTCGGGCACACGCTACCGCACTGGAATATACTACACAGACAAGTCGGATTTACCAATAATCCAAGAGGTTATGGCATTGGAAGCAAAAAAGTACGATGCACCATTGCAGGTAGAAGTAGCACCTCTGAAAAACTTCTTCTCCGCCGACGAATACCATCAAGATTACCTTGACAAGAACCCGACAGGCTATTGCCATCTGCCGATTGGGCTTTTCGCATATGCGAAGAACTACATGCCAGTAAGCGTCAAAATTCGCGAAAGCCTTTTTGCCCAGCAGGACTTGAAATACCGCGACTTCCACTCCAAGCTTATGCCAGGAATCGACATCGAAAGGATAATTGGCATTCGTACCCCGCAACTGCGTAAACTAGCAAAGCAATTTGCCAAAGATCCAGAAATCGACGATTTCCTGTCAAGCCTTCCGCACAAGTACTACGACGAAAACAACCTGCACGGATTCATCATTGCCGAAATCAATGATTACGACCGCAGCATCACCGAAATCGACCGCCTCCTGCCCTACATCGACAACTGGGCTACCTGCGACCTAATTAGGCCAAAGGCATTCAACAAAAACCACTCGCGACTGATAAAAGACATACGTCGCTGGATGAAGTCAAGCAAGACCTACACTATCCGTTTCGGCATCGAAATGCTAATGACGCATTTCCTCGACGACGATTTCCGTCCCGAATACCTTGAGTGGGTAGCCGCCATCCGCAACGACGAATACTATGTGAAGATGATGGTCGCATGGTATTTTGCCACGGCTCTTGCAAAGCAACACGAAGCAACTTTGCCCGTCATCGAGCAGAACCGCCTCGCAACCTGGACTCACAACAAGACAATCCAGAAAGCAATCGAAAGCTTTAGGATTACAAACGAGCAAAAGGAATATTTGAAGGGATTGAGGAGGAAAGAATAAATCCTACTCCTTATCCGGCAATATCCTACCATTATAACCTTTCAGTTCCTTGTCGTAAAGGTCTTCTTTTCCGCCAGACAAACGGTTTAGCAATTCGTGGAATTTTGGCCCGTGATTCTTGTGTGCAATATGGCATAGTTCGTGCAGAATGACAAAATCGACCAAATAGTCGGGCAAAAGGAGCAAGCGACACGATAGAATAATATCATCCTGCGAACTGCAAGTTCCCCATCGGGTAAGTGCATTGCCTATAGAAACTTTGCGGAATGTCAGTCCTGTACGAGAAGAAATCTCATCTACACGAGGGAAAAGCACTTTTTCGGCCTCCTTTTGCATCGAGGCAAGAATTACCTTCTTAATGAAATTCTGTACCGCATCGAGGCTAAAATCGACCAACTGGGGATTGTAATAAATTGTAACAACATGGTCTGTTATTCTTGCCGAGAGTATCCTTTTCTGCGCATCGGTTGGAGAAAACTGCAACCTTGTGCTCCGACAAGTAAAATGCGACTGCGGAGTGAACAGACGTTTTACACCTTTCTGCTCCTGCGCCTGCAAGGTATTGGCAATCCAGTCGCGATGTTCAAAAACAAACCTTTCAGCGTCAGCATAACTGACCCTGAAAGGTATGGATAGATGCAAGCCCTTTTCGGGATGCACGGTCAAACGCATCTGCACACAGTTGCGCCGCTTCGACACAACCACCTCGCCGACACCTTCGACACTTATTATTCGCTGCATTACTTGCGCGGCAGCTTGCTTAACTTTTCGTAACCTGCGTTAACAGCGGTAAGCATTTCGGAAATATAACCCTTGTAGTTTTCCTTTACTGCCTTCTTTTCGATCTTCGAGGTAGGAGTGTTAATCTTCGAAAATACTTCCTGCTTCTTAAGCAATACTTCGTTTATGATTTCGGTAACAGGCTCAGTCGGCTGTGCTGGATACAAATCAACGTACAATACGCAATCCGACAAAAGTTCGCTTGTCATGTAATCAATGTCTCTCTTTAATACTTTTCTACTTGCCATAGTTTTAAAATTTTTTGCAAAATTAATAAAAAAATTGAAAGGTGAAAAGTGAAAGTCGATGTTGAATTTCAAAAAAAAGTTACTATACACTATTTTATGCTTTTCCCCTCAATAATTAATATTATATTTGCAAGCAAATGTTTGAATGATAGCATATATGAAAAATCTTAAAATCTTTATAGCAATCGTATTTTGTACTATGAGTCTTTCTGCATTTACACAACAATATACTATGGATATAAGTATTAATGTAGAACCGACAATAGAAAATAACTTCGCTTACTACGATGTTTGCGCTGGCGACACTATAACATTCTCCGCCATAGTTAATGGATTGGATAATCCTGACGATTCAATACAGGATGATTTCTATTATTGGTACAAAGTAGATGGAAGAATTGTTCCACTTACTCCTTTTGATACTGTATTCTTAGAGACTGGCAGAATTTTTAATTATGTATTTGAAGATGGGGGGTCCTATTTTATTTTATGCAAAGCTATTAATAATTCAGGCGATTTAATACGTAGCAATTCTTTATTGATACGCGTATCAATGCAACCAACCCTTTCTGTATCATCCGACAGGGAATCAATTTATTGCATTGATACAGAAGTCGAACTTACAGCAGAAGCTCCAGAACCTGAAAGGTGGCAGGTCTATCGTTATGGGGCAACAAGTAGATATAATCACGGCTATATAGGAATGGGAGAAATGCCACCTGTAACATCACCAAATCCTATCAATGAATTCAATCGAACAGATACTATCAGGTCTGGAAACGATATTGACCATGTTTCTATCAAGATAGAACATTCATATTTTGGGAATCTTGACTTTATGTTAGAATGTCCAACAGGCAAAAAATGTCTGCTTCATGCATATGCAGATTGGCATTCAAATGAAATATTTGTATTTAGTAATTATAATTGGACTAATACAGGCGGCATTTATCTCGAAGGTTCGAAAGGCGGACGAATCGCACATTTGGGAATTGCTATCGACCCTAATTACCAATCAGATGCGTGCTACTATAACATAGGAGAAGGCTATGTTTACGACATATATTCGAATGGGACTGTTCCTTTCGGAATTAATAGTCCAAAGGAATATATAACGCACTCCGACACCTGTGGCAATATATATAATGATTCCGTTGTCATGCAAGGTCAACATTACGGTCCATACGAAAGCATGGAATCATTGGTAGGATGTCCTCTTAATGGCAACTGGAAATTACATATAACTGATTACGAAACAAATGATAACGGTTACCTGTTTGAATGGGGCATTTTTTTCAGTGACAACATTCTATTCGGATACGACAGGGACTTTACAACCACATACGATGTTAGTACTTCAATGTGGAGCGGAGAAGGCATAACTAATGAAGGACAGGGAAGCCTAACAGCAACCGCTTTGGTGCCTGCCACAAACGAAGGTTCGGTGCAATACACATTCTCCATAACTGACAATTCAGGTTGCACTCATGCAACCACCATAGATGTAAATGTCCAATCTGCCATACCTGAAATAGAAACTGTAAGCATAAATACCGAAAATCATGTAGTAGTAAGTTGGACGCCATTGGAAGGATACGGAACACAGGCATACCATATTTATCGCGAACGCGATTCAAGATGGTTGTTAGCAGGAGTAATTCCTGTATCTGGTACAAACTACTGGATTGACGAAATGGTTGACCCTTCGGAACAATCGTACCGCTATCGTATGACTTCGGTTGACGAATGCGGAGAATCAGAGATGAGCGATATAAGACAGACATTATTTCTCAGCATTATTAGCAACGACAATGGCAACTGGGAGCTATCTTGGTCGAATTATGAAGCATCAAGCACCGATTTGTGTATAATCTACAGAGGGTTTTCACCAGTAACCCTTGATGCAATTGATACAATTGCCGCCGATATGTATTCGTACACCGATACTACAGCCTTAGAAAATATTGGCTATTTCTACCAGATTGAAATTTTGCAAAGCACAAGAAATCTTACGACAATGCGTTCCAACATAATCGACAATGGACTAGTTTTGCCGTTTACAATTACAGCAGAGCCAGAAGCAGATTCTCTTGGAAGTGTCACTGGAGGTGGAGAATATTATGCATTCAATAAAGCGACGCTATTTGCAGTACCAGCCGAAGGGTATCATTTTGTGTCGTGGGACGATGGCAATACCGAAAACCCGAGATTGGTAAACGTTCTGTGCGACTCAACATTCATTGCTCTATTTGCTCCTGGCAATCCGTGCTACTACATCAGTGCATATAGCTTAAACCCAAACATGGGAATAGTTACGGGTGGTGGCACTTTCGAAGCAGGAACGACAATATCACTCGAAGCTATTCCAAACGATGGCTATATCTTCGATTCATGGTCGGATGGCAGTCAAGACAACCCAAGAGAAATTGTTGTAACATGCGATGCCACATATATCGCATTATTCGACCTTGAATCTGGCACTGACAAAAATCTTAATTCCAACATCACGCTTTTCCCAAACCCGACAAGCTCATTGCTAAACATAGTATCGCCTGAAATAATTTCATCAATCGAAATAATTTCGTCAGCAGGAAAAGTAATCTCGAAGGTTGAAGTTGAGAAATTCGACATTTCTCTAGATGTGGAATACCTTAAAGCAGGAATTTACTTTTTAAGAATCATTGGTGTAAACAACCAAGATTCGCAGATATTACGATTCGCAAAGGAATAATATCAAAATAATAGTGGTGTCGTTGGGCAACGACACCACTATTATTCATTGTCAATTGTTATCCCAGCATTGCCTTCACTATTCCCGACAAAGTCTTGTTGTCGGTCTGACCAGCGAGCTTTGCACTTGCTGCACCCATAACCTTGCCCATGTCCTTAATAGTACTAGCGCCTGTTTCCTTAATAATCTCGGCAACAACAGCCTTTACCTCGTCTTCCGACAATTGTTTTGGCAGATAGCCAGCAATAACATCTGCCTGTGCCAATTCCTTGTCGGCAAGGTCCTGACGGTTCTGCGACTTGTAAAGGTCGGCAGTTTCGCGACGCTGCTTCACAAGTTTCTGGATTATCTGCATTTCCTTGTCTGGAGTAAGCTCAGTATTGCCGGCATCGGTCTTTGCGAGCAAAAATGCAGCCTTAACAGCACGCAAACCTTCGAGTTTTTCTTTCTCGCGGGCAAGCATTGCCTTCTTGATATCTTCGTTTACCTGATCAAATATACTCATTGCAATATGCTTTAATTAGTTGTTTCTATTTTTTCTGTCGAGAGCTGTCTCGCTTTCAAGGCTTTCGAGATATGCATCATCGTTAAGCTTGTCAAGATCCTGCATGTGCCTGAACTCGCTCGGCGACCTCATTTCATCGGGATTCAGCGCAATATCTTCCATAGGCAACGGCTCGCCAAATTCGATAGTGCTTTGCTTAGGTGGAGTTTCGATAGGCTTGCTGTCGTAACCGAATCCAGTAGCTATCACTGTAGTACGGATATTATCAACAAGTTCATCGTCGTAACAAGTACCCCAGATAACGTTTGTTCCCTGGCCTGCCACCTTGGTAAGATGGTTGGTGATATTTCCGAACTCCTTCATTGTCAACTCGTGCTGACCGCGCGGCGTTGTAATGTTGAGCAGAATGTTCTTAGCACCCTTGATGTCGTTATCGTGAAGCAACGGTGAATCCAAAGCTTCGGAAATAGCCTTTATATCACGACCTTCGCCCGATGCCTCCGCAGAGCCGAGCAAAGCCACGCCGCTGTTCTTCATAACCGAATTCACATCGCGGAAGTCAACGTTTACATGTCCGTGCCTTGTTATTATTTCGGCAATACCCTTGGTAGCTGTCACTACCACCTCGTCGGCTTTCTGGAACGCATTGGAGAATGTACAATCGTTGAATTCGATGAGCTTGTCGTCGTTTATGACAAGCAGAGCATCAACGACCTCACGCATCTTCATCACGCCTTCGTTAGCCTGATTGATACGCTGGTTTCCTTCGGTGGTAAACGGCACAGTTACAACGCCAATCGTAAGCATACCGCTATCCTTGGCTGCCTTGGCAATTACTGGAGCTGCACCAGTTCCTGTTCCGCCGCCCATACCGGCAGTCACGAAAACCATCTTGGTATTATCGTCGAAAAGGTCGATAACTTCCTGCAAGTTCTCCTTTGCTGCATCTTCGCCAACACTTGGATCGTTACCTGCGCCAAGACCGGATGTCAACTTCTTGCCGAGCTGAATCTTTGTCGGAGCAAGGCTGTCGTTCAATGCCTGACGGTCGGTATTGCAAACAATGAGGTCAACTCCCATTATGCCCGACTTGGCGAGCTGGTTAACTGCGTTGCTACCTCCACCACCGACTCCGATAACCTTTATTATATTGTGAGCGTCATCGGCACTACCGGCACCTGCCGAAATATCATCGACATTGACAGGCTGAGGCCTTGGGGTTCTTGCTTCGGTAGCATCGGTTGCCGAGATGCACTGAAAATCGTCGTTATATTTATATTCCATATTCAGAGGTTTTAACATTAACTATTCATCATCGTCTTCCAACTTGGTAATGAAATTGCGGAAAACGGATGATATTTTTTTCTTTTGTTTTTCGGGTTCAGGAGTTTTCTTCGCTGGTTCCGGCTCCGGCTTAGGCTCTGGTTTTGGTTCCGGCTTCGGTTCTTCCTTTGGTGCCGACATTACAAATTCCTTCTTCACTATGCCCTGCTCGTAATCGAAACCCTTTATGATAAGGCCCACGACTGTAGAGTACTGAGGTTTCATAAGCGCTTGCGAGTCGGCTCCTTCGATTTTCGATGTCGGATATGCCAACCTTACGCTGTTCTTCATGATAAAGCTTGCGAGCTGCTTAAGATTTGCCACCAACGAACCACCACCTGTGATAACAATACCGGCAGGCACATTGTCGGCATACACAGTTTCGATCTGGAACTTCACAGCATTCAGGATTTCCTCCATACGAGCCTGTATAAGTTCCGACATCTTATTACGCGAAATGTAAATGTTACTGTTTACGCGGGCAGTCTTGACTTCGATATTGACATCGTCGCCAGAAATATGCACTGCACTTCCGTAGAGGCATTTCAGACTTTCGGCCTGCTCGTAAGTTATTGAAAATTTGTCCCTGATGTCACCGGTAACAGTAGCTCCACCTATAGGAATAACTGCAGTATGGATAACTTCACCGTTGCGGTAAACAGCAAGGTCTGATGTTCCACCGCCTATGTCGATAAGAGCAACGCCCTTCTGCTTTTCCTCGTCGGTAAGCACAGCTTCGGCCGATGCCAATGGCTCGAGGAACAACGAGCGAACGCCAAGTCCTGCAAGGTTTACACATTTCTTTATATTGTTTACCATTACGTTCTGTCCGGTCACAACATGGAAATTACCATAAAGGTATTCGCATTCCATGCCAAGCGGATTGGCAACGGTCTGACCATTTACAGTATACGAAATGACAATGGCGTCGATTGTTTCGGTACCTGGATTAGCTACGTTCATTGCCATATCGCGAAGTTCGAGCAGATGTCGTTCGGTAACCTTGCCGTTCACAAAAAGACGGCAGGTGCTGTCGGAAGTCTTTACATACTGACCAGCAATACCGACATATACATCGGAAAAGTTGGCATCGTAAGCATTGCCAAGTCCATTAAGCGAAGTGGTTATTGCCTTCACCGTATCCTCGATATTGAAGACAACGCCATGCTTGATTCCTACCGATGGGGCTGTACCAAAGCCCATCATCTCGAATTTGCCATTCTCAATACGAGCCGCAACTGTAGCAATCTTTGTTGTGCCTATGTCGATTGCCGCGATTATTTTTTTAGTGTCATCCATTATTGCGTTTTTTACAAATTACCTGATCCTTGAATTTCAAATTAATAATCGAATAAGCATTCCAGTCCGTAATTTCAAATCCCTTGCTATACATAGCTTCGAGCTTATCCATCTTTTTTTCGTAATCATCGAGTCCGCCAAGTAGAATAATATGGTTTCCAACCCTGGGGACAAGTTCCAACTCGTTTGAGGCGTTCACATAAATCTGAGTTATCTGGTTGCGCCAAAGCTCGTCGGACTGCAAATAATTAACGAAAGCACAAATATCATCAATATTTAGTGAATTTTTATCGTTGTTTACCATATAGTTATCAACAGAATCTGATGCATAAAAGCAACTTGACCTCAAATGTCCCGACAAAACCATGACGTCGGCCGAAAAATAGTCGCATGTAGGCATTACTTTCATGCCGCGGTCGAGATAAAACGATGCGGTATCTTCTGTCATAACCCTAATAACAGGGTCACGCTGTCTGATTTTAATAAAGACATTGCCCCAAAGGTCTCCGTATGCCTGAGTTTCCTCCACATACACGTTTTCGTCAATAAACTTTTCGATATTGGCATAATTTATTTCGGAAAATCTAACCGTAGAATCCAACACCATGCCTCCGTCATCGAGCATCTTCATGACAATGTCCTTGCTCACAAACGCATAGGTATTGTCGATTTCGACGCTAACTCCCTTGCAAGGCATCTCGCGGTACTTTCGCGACACATATATGCCTATGCCGACAAGATATGCCGCTAGCAAAACTATTCCGATAATAATCTTATATGCCTTCCTAATTTTCATTTCCCGACAAAAAATTAGCTATTGGTTTTACAAGCCTATCGATATCACCAGCTCCCATTGTAAGCACCAACTCTGGTTTCAACTTGCCTAAAAGATCGAGAAGCTCTGACTTTTCGCAGATATATTTCTCCTTCGCATGGCAATTGTCGTATATCAGCGACGATGTAACGCCTTCGATTGGGAGCTCCCTTGCCGGATATATCGGCAACAATATGAGCGTGTCGCAGACCGAAAGGCTTTCGGCGAAGTCCATGTAAAAATCCTTGGTACGTGAATAAAGGTGCGGCTGGAATATGCCGGTTATCTTCTTCTGTGGATAAATCTGCCTTACAGCTGCCAAAAAAGCTGAGATTTCGCCCGGATGATGCGCATAATCGTCAATGAACACGCATTTTTCGGACTGCAACTGAATATCGAAGCGGCGAAGAACTCCCATAAAATTTTGTAATCCGTCGCGCACCTCGTCGGCAGACGCACCATTGAGCATTGAAACGGCGGTTGCGCCTACTGCGTTTTCAATGTTGTGACGTCCACCGATTTTATACTTTATTCCTTCGATGGTTCCGAAAGGCGTTTTTATATCGAACACACAAAGTCCGTTACCATACGAAATGTTTGTTGCATAAAAATTAAAACTTGAATCTTCGACACCATAGGTGTAAACATTAAGGTCGCTACGCAAATGCGACTTTACATTCTCCGGAATATCTGGACCAAGAACAATATTGCCCTTTTTCGAAGTCCTATTGGCAAATTCGATGAAAGCAGCCTCCATTGTCTCGTAGTCACCATAAATGTCGAGATGGTCGGCTTCCACATGGCTTATGAGTGCGGTCGATGGTGACAAATGCAAAAACGAACGGTCGAACTCGTCGGCTTCGACAACAACATTCTTGCTCTTTGGCTCGAGATGCAGGTTCGAATTGAAATTCTTCGAAATTCCTCCGAGGAAAGCCGAGCATTTCTCCTTGGTTCTCACCATTATGCACGACGTAATTGTCGAGATGGAAGTCTTGCCGTGAGTTCCTGCAACAGCAAGGCAATTCTTGCCTTCGCAAAGATGTCCCAAAGCTTCGGAACGCTTTATCACGCGGAAACCATTCTGCCTGAAAAATGTCAGTTCGCTATGGTCGCTTGGAATAGCAGGAGTATAGATTACGAGTGTAGTTTCGGGATTCTTGTAGTACGAACCAATAAGGTTTGTGCTGTCGTCGTAATGCACCTGAATACCCTCCTTCTCGAGGTTTGTACAAACATCGCTACGTGTACGGTCGTAACCAGCGACATTGTATCCGCAAGCCTTGAAGTAGCGGGCGATGGCACTCATTCCTATACCACCGATTCCAACAAAATATATGTTCTCCAATTTACTTTTCATAAGCAAGTTTATATACTTCTTCGGCAATTACATTTGCAGCGTCGAGAAGTTCCAGTTTCTTGATATTCTGCGAAAGTCTTTCGCGCGAAGGCATATCCGACACAAGCGAAAGCACCTTATCGACAAGCACGTTGCGAGCATCAACATCCCTAACCATAAGAGCGGCATCCTTATCTACAAGGGCCATTGCATTCTTGGTCTGATGGTCTTCGGCAACATTTGGCGAAGGAACAAACACTACAGGTTTGCCCACAATGCACAATTCGGAGATTGTGCTAGCACCAGCACGCGAAACAATTACATCGGCTGCTGCAAATGCCAAATCCATCTTGTAGATAAAATCGTTGACATACAAACCTTTCTTCTGCTCGCCAACAATACCGCGGGCAGTCTCGATATAGCCCTTGCCCGTCTGCCATATAAGCTGCACACCAGCATCGGCGAACTTCTGAAGTCCACCAGCTATGCTTTCGTTGATAGTCTTTGCGCCAAGGCTTCCACCAACAACCAGTACTATTGGCTTGTCGGCTTCAAGACCGAAGAATTCCAATGCTTCGCTACGCTTCGACTCGATATTGCGAATATCCTGACGTACAGGATTTCCAGTCTTCATGATTTTTTCAGCAGGGAAGAAACGTTCCATGTTGTCATATGCAACACAGATCTTGCGAACCTTGCCAGCAAGTTTCTTGTTCACCACGCCAGGATATGAATTCTGTTCCTGAAGCAGGCATGGTACGCCAGCCCTCGATGCAGCATTGAGAGCAGGGTAACTAGCATAGCCGCCAACACCGACAGCCACATCGGGACGGAAATCGGCGATTATCTTCTTGGCCTTGCCGTTGCTCTTTATTACACTCGAAATGAACTTAAACCACTTGAGCGAAAGTTTACGCGGCATACCCATTATTGGCAAGCCAATTATATTGTAACCAGCTGCAGGCACCTTCTCCATTTCCATTCTGCCTTCGGCTCCAACAAACTGAATTTCCACTTCGGGATATTTTTCGCGAAGCGCATTTGCAATCGATACGGCCGGGAATATATGTCCGCCTGTACCGCCACCACTTATCAGCACCTTAAATTTGTTTTCGTTCATTTTCGTCTATGTTTAATTCGTTATCTTCAATAATTTCTTCAGGTTCGGAGACCTCGTTCTCCATAGTCGTAGTATCGCTAGCGGCATCGGCATTGTCGGTGCTGGCTGCAGCATCGACAACGATTGTCACATCACCATCGGCTTCTGTTTCCTTTGCAATAGGTGCAGTAGCATCGTCTACTTCACGGCTTACACTAAGTATCACACCGATGGCGAAACCAATAAACAGCAGCGATGAATTTCCGTAGCTTACGAAAGGCAAAGTCTGTCCGGTTACTGGCATCAGGTCGGTCGATACAGCCATATTCGACAAGGCCTGTATCACAATCATCGACATAAGTCCTAGCACCAGATACTGCCGGAACTTGTACTTGGGTTTCAGTTCCGAATCGGGCTCCAGCTTGTTTATCTTTTTCACAATAGTTATTGCCCGATAAAACAGCATTATATACAACCAGATAAGTATTGCCGCAAAAACTAAGCCTGTTTCCTCGACTATGTTTGCAAATATGTAGTCGCAGTGTGCATTGGCAAGCTTTACCTTTGCATGTCCGTTTCCAGGACCTCTGCCCAATATTCCACCCGAAGCCACAGCCATACGCGCATTGTTAACCTGCACCTGGTCTGCCTCGTTGGGGTTACCTTCGATCCACGATTCAACCCTTGCCTTCCATGTCGGGAAACGCCAGATTTCTATATTGCCATAAAGAATCACGCAGAACAGCAATCCGCCAGAAACCATAGCCACACCTACAAGTCCCCAGAAATATTTACGGTTTATACTGCTGAAAAACAACAGCACCATAGCCTCGAAAAATACCAGCAAAGCCGTAGATAGATTCGACGGCATTATCAGGAAACATGTAAGTAAAATCGGGAAAAGTATAGTCTTTACAAAAGCCCCGATGCTGGTTATTTCATCCTCTTTCTTCGATAGCTTGTTTGCCAAAAACATTATCAGAGCCACCTTGGCGAAGTCGGAAGTCTGCAGGGTTATAGGACCAATTATAAGCCAGCGTTTTGCACCATTGACCTCTGGAGCGAAAAGCCATGTAAGTATCAGCAGGATAATCGAAAGACCGTAAAGCAGATACGACACCTTGCGGAAATACTTGCACGGAATCTTATGTATGACATATATACAAGCCACTCCAATAAGCAAGCCAAACACATGCTTGAACAGGTGCTGGGTGGTATTTGTACCTGGCAATTGCACCGAAGCGCTATATACCGACAATACGGAATACATGAACAATACGGCTATTATAATCCATATTCCACGATTTCCTCCGAATATAACCTTGAACTTCGAGAATGCCATTGCCTTACTAATTATTAGAGATTTCTAACTGCAATCTTGAACTTGTTGCCACGGTCCTCGTAGTTGTCGAAGAGGTCGAAGCTTGCACATGCAGGCGAAAGCAACACGGTATCGCCGGGCTTACCCATACGATATGCTTCATTAACAGCATCGTCCATGCTTGTTACATCAACCATAGGGATTCCACTCTTGTCGAATGCCTTGTGGATAGGACTATTGTCTATACCCAAGCAAACGATTCCTGTAACCTTCTTTTCAACGAGTTCGCGAAGCTCTTCGTAGTCGTTGCCCTTGTCCTTACCACCAACGATCCATACTATAGGGGTGGTTACAGATTCGAGTGCATACCAAACCGAATTGATGTTAGTAGCCTTGGAGTCGTTGACAAACTTTATTCCCCTGATAGTGAGAACCGGTTCCATACGATGTTCTACGTTCTTGAAATCCATCAAACTTTCACGAATGACATCGTTCCTGATATTGAGCACCTGAGCCACAATACCTGCAGCCATCGAGTTGTAAACATTGTGTTTGCCCTTTATCGAAAGATCGTCGATGAGCATGGTCAAGGTCTTGCTGCTATTGTTTACATAGTCGATAGACTTTTCGTCCTCGCTAAGCATTGCACCGTTTTTCACCTTTCTCTTCTTCTGGGTAAACTCGAGCTGGGTAGCAAGAATTTCACGCTTCGAGATTTCATTTATAATAACCTCGTCGTCGGAACAGTAGATGAAAGAATCCTTTGCAGTGGTGTTCTGCAAAATACGAAACTTTGCATCGATGTAGTTCTGGAACTTGTGGTCGTAACGATCAAGATGGTCGGGAGTGATGTTCATGAGCACCGACAAATCACTCTTGAACTTGTACATATTGTCGAGTTGGAAACTGCTAAGTTCTATCACATAGTAGTCGTAGTCTTTTGTTGCAACCTGATATGCGAAGCTCTGTCCGACATTTCCAGCCAAACCTACGTTCAAACCTGCTTTCTTCAATATATGATAGGTAAGCATCGTGGTTGTAGTCTTTCCGTTACTACCTGTAATACATATCTTTACAGCGTTAGTATAGCGTGCTGCGAATTCTATTTCCGAAATTACTGGAATACCAAGTTCACGAGCCTTTACAACCATAGGTGCTGTTTCGGGAATACCCGGGCTCTTTATTATTTCGCTTGCATTGAGAATAAGCTCTTCGGTATGCTGCTTTTCCTCGTAAAGCACATTATAATCCTTAAGCATTTCCTTGTACTTGTCGGCAATTTCGCCCTTGTCCGAAACAAATACGTCGAAATCGTTTACTGCTGCCAATACGGCTGCTCCAGTTCCACTCTCTCCTGCTCCTAATACTACAATTCTATTTTCCACGGTCTTATCTTAATTTTAATGTTACAATTGAAATAATAGCCAACAACAATGTTACAATCCAGAATCTGGCCACAATCTTGGATTCGGGCATACCCTTCTTCTGATAATGATGGTGCAACGGTGCCATTCTGAACGGACGTTTCTCCACAGGTACCGGCACCCCTTTGGGCAACTGGTGCTTTTTGCGGTAGTGCTTACAATAGCGGTTCTGTATTATCACCGAAAGACTTTCTACCAGGAAGATACCGCAGAGTATCGGAAGTATAAGTTCCTTCTTGATGATGATTGCGAATACAGCGATGATACCGCCCAAGGTAAGACTTCCGGTGTCGCCCATGAAAACCTGTGCGGGATAGGTGTTGTACCATAGGAAACCGATGGTAGCACCAATGAATGCAGCGGCGAATACCATCAATTCACCAGTGTTTGGAATGTACAATATATTAAGGTATTCGGCGGCCACACGGTTACCCGAAACGTATGCCAGAATACCGAGAGTAGCTCCTATGATTGCCGAAGTTCCCGTCGCAAGTCCGTCCATGCCGTCGGTAAGGTTGGCTCCGTTGGATACCGCAGCGACAACTAGGATTGTCATTATGATAAACACCAGCCATGCCAATATGTCGGCATAGTCGCCAGCCCAAGCAACAAACCAACGGTAGTCGAGTTCGTTGTTCTTGAAGAACGGGATGGTCGTCTTGGTTGACTTTACGTCGGAATATTCGGTCACGCCACTGCAATCCGAATTACCGACTACCTCAACTACTTCGCAATTGGGCTGATTTTCAACAACTACTTTTTCCCTTATCACAGCATCGGGCGAGAAGTAAAGGATTGCACCGACTGCAAAACCGAGAAGTATTTGTCCCAACAGCTTGAACTTGCCTGGCAATCCGTCCTTGTTGTGCTTCTTCTGCTTCAGGTAGTCGTCGAGGAAACCGAGACAGCCGAGCCACAGCGTTGTGACAAGCATCAAGATTGTATAGACGTTGTTCAACTGCGCGAAGAGCAATGTCGGAATCACGATTGCCGCAATGATGATAAGACCACCCATTGTCGGCACGTTCTTCTTGAAATTCTTCACATTGTTGACACAAGTGTCACAATTCTGTGAATTTTCGGTCGGAGCATCGTTCATTGTGGTTCTAGTCTCTTCGATTTCGGTCTTTCCCGACTTCTTCATACGCTTTATGAACCACTTTCCGAACCATATCGCTATGATAAGCGAAGCAATCATTGAAATACCCGAACGGAACGAAATGTACTGAAATACACCGGCTCCGGGCATTCCCAAATCTTGCAGGTACTGAAATAAATGATAAAACATAATCCGTTAGTTGTTAAATGCGTTATTTAAAATCTCCTTGTCGTCGAAATGATGACGAACTCCTTTTATCTCCTGATAAGTTTCGTGTCCCTTGCCAGCCACAAGAATAATGTCGCCCTTCTTGGCAAGCATACAAGCGGTACGTATTGCCTCTTCGCGACTTGTAATCCTTAGAACCTTGTTCTTCCACTGCGGTTCAACGCCCTTCTGCATATCGTCGAGAATGTCTTCGGGTTCCTCGTTGCGCGGATTGTCGGATGTAAGGATTACCTTGTCGCTCATCTCCGAAGCTATTGCAGCCATTTCGGGACGCTTGGTCTTGTCGCGGTTTCCGCCACAACCGACAACGGTTATCAAAGTACCATTGCCGCAGCGAATGTCGTTTATTGTAGAAATCACATTCTGCAAAGCATCGGGGGTGTGTGCGTAATCAACTATTGCGGTAACACCTTCCTTCGAACGGATAATCTCGAAACGTCCGTCAACAGGATGCAATTCGCTCATAACCTTCAGCACTTCGAGCTTGTCGAAACCAAGCAGAATAGCTGTTCCATAGATTGCCAGCAGGTTGTATGCATTGAAACGCCCGATGAAGTTTACCCACACTTCCTCGCCATTGATGTCGAGCTGCATGCCTTCGAAGCCGTCTTCGAGAACCTTTGCCTTGAAGTCGGCAGCCGACAGAAGCGAATACGTATATTTCTTCGCATTGGAATTCTGATACATTATCTCACCGTTGCGGTCGTCGATATTGGTGATTGCAAATGCGTACGACGGCAACATTGTAAAGAAACCCTGCTTTGCCTTTATGTATTCGGCGAAAGTCTTGTGAAAATCGAGATGGTCGTGGGTGATGTTGGTGAAAATTCCGCCAGCGAAAGTCAAACCAGCAATACGGTTCTGCACCACCGAATGCGAACTTACCTCCATGAAGCAGTAGTCACAGCCGCAGTCGACCATCTGAGCCAGATACCTGTTAAGCTGAAGCTGGTCGGGTGTGGTATGGGTTGCCGGGATAACTTCGGTATCGACGATAACCTTTACCGTTGAGAAAAGTCCTACCTTGTAGCCAAGCTTGCGGGTAAGGTTGTACAAAGTGCCAGCGATTGTTGTCTTGCCGTTAGTACCTGTAACACCCACAAGTTTCAGTTTCGAAGAAGGATTTCCATAGTAATCGGAAGCCAAAATGCCGAGAGCCTCCGACGACGATTCCACCTGGACGTAAGAAACGCCATCGTGCAATTTTTCGGGCATACGTTCGCAGACGATTATCTTTGCCCCTGCCGAAATTGCTGTCTCGATGTAGTCGTGTCCGTCGGAAACTGTGCCAACTATAGCCACAAACATATCGCCAGCCGACACCTTGCGCGAATCGAATTCTATCTTCTCAAAGTCGGTTGCTTTAACTACCGATTTTTTAACTTTCAACCTATTCAACGAAACATTTATATCCATTTCCTTTTTATTTTAATGTCAAGTAAATTGAATCTCCTTTTGTATAAACAGTTTCCTGCGACGGAACCTGTTCTACCACTTTTCCGCGACCCGAAATGAACACCTTAAGCCCAGCCTGCTCAAGAATGCTTATCGCATCAGAAGCGCCCATACCTCTTACATCGGGAATAAGATTGCCGTTCTGAGAAGTATATGGTGTAAAATTCTCCTTTTCTCCTGCATGATCCTTGAACTTGATCCATTTTACAGTTGGGAAATTGTCGATATTAGTAGGCAAGTCAAGCATATTGCAAACGGTTTGAATGCTTTCACGCTTGCCCGACTTACTAATTGGCAGAAGCGTTTCGGGATCGTCGTTTATTTCTTCAGCAATAGCTTTGGTGTCGGTCGAGTATATCTTATCGGCAATCTTACGGAATACATTTCCTGCCACAACATTGCCGTAGAAACTACCCTCGGACGGATTGTATATTGAAACTATGCACGAATATTCGGGATTGTCGGCTGGGAAATACCCTACGAAAGACGCATGATATGTAATTTTCTGCCCATCCTTGCCATAGTTCATCTGGGCGGTACCCGTCTTACCGGCAATAGGATAATTCTCGTTCTTCAGGTTGCGGGCAGTACCATTCTGAACTACGCCTTCGAGCATCTTCTTCACAGCCTCGATGGTCTTGTGCGAACATATCTGCTGATCGATTACATAAGGCTCAAAGTTTTCGACCATCTCGCCGCAGTACGAAAGACCCTCGACAAACATCGGGCGCATCAACTTGCCATCGTTTGCTATCGCGTTGTAGAATGCAAGTATCTGCAACGGGGTTATGGCAACTCCATAGCCGTAAGCCATCCACGGCAACGAAATTCCCGACCAGTACTTCGAACCATCAGCAGGCTCGTGTATTACCGGCACAGCCTCGCCCTTGAGTTCTATGCCCAGAGGCTCGTTGAGGTGCAAACGCTTGATACCATCGACAAACTTCTGCTGCTGATGCTTGTAGTTGTCATAAACGAAACGGGCGGTACCGACATTCGACGAAGTTTCGATTATGCGCTGCACCGAAAGCCATGTGCTGTCGGGTGCGTGCGAATCCTTGATAGT
Source organism: Bacteroidales bacterium (assembly GCA_017617125.1). Lineage (GTDB taxonomy): Bacteria > Bacteroidota > Bacteroidia > Bacteroidales > ML635J-15 > Bact-19. The sequence goes on along the minus strand of JAFZWY010000048.1, from coordinate 61,485 downwards.
CTTGCCGTAGTAAGTATCGACGCCATTGCCGACCTTTACCATTGTTTCGGGTGTTATGTATCCGTCCTCCATGGCCACTATTACCGATGCAATCTTGAAAGTTGAACCTGGATCGGAAGCACCGCCAGACGAAAGGTTGCCAACTGCATAGTTGAAGTTTTCGTAGAAATTATTGAGGCTATCGCGCATCAGGTTTGCCATTGCGCGAACCTTGCCGGTCTTGACCTCCATAACGACAACTGTACCATATTGTGCCGAATGCTGACGCATCTGGCTTTCGAGTTCGGTTTCGGCAATATCCTGCAGGCTTATGTCGATTGTTGTTATCAAGTCCTTGCCGTCGATAGGCTTTACATAATCCGATGAATTCTCAATTGGCACCCACACGTCCTTCGAAACCTTCTGGAAAGCAGCATAGCCCTCGACACCTGTAAGAATGCTGTCGTAGCTATATTCCAAACCGTAGTGTCCCTTTTCGCTCGATTCGCCTATGGTTCTGCGAGCCAGTTTTCCGAACGGCTTTTCGCGCTCGTATATTTCCGACGAATAAAAACCCGCACGGTACTTTCCCCTGCGCAAGAACGGGAATTTCTTCATTTCCTCGTATTCGAGGAAGGAAACCCTGCGCTTTATGCAATAGCTACGGTTTCCGCTGTTCTTTGCATTACGGATTTCGGTTCTGTATGTCTCTCTTGATTTGTTCTTGAATAGTTCGGCGAGACAAATGCTCAACGAATCGATTTCTGCATCAAAAGCCGAATCGGTCATCGATTTCACGCCCTGACAAGCCAAATCGAGGTAAGTATCGTAGTAGCACACCGAAGTTGCAAGGAGCTTGCCGTCGGACGAATATATGTCGCCGCGTTTGGGCTTTATAGTGGTAGTTCTTATCGAAACCATCTCCTTCTTTTCCTCGGGAGTTGCAACCTGCAAATAGATAATCCTGCCAATTATCACAAAGGCGAGAATAATAAGTATAGCCAAAGCCACATAAGACCTATGTATTATTTTATTTCTACCAGAATCTTTCATTTTTTGGCTTTTTTATGGCTGTTCGACTTCTTCTTATACATTATCTTGTAAGGCGGGCGCTTCGACTCCTGAAGAGTAGAACCCTTAGCTTCGAGAAGCGACAAAACGCTTTTACGTCTGTTGGTCTTCTTCAGCAATTCCGACTGTATTGCCACACCTTCGGCACGATATTTCTCGATTCGTTCCTCCGACTTGCTTATCTCACGGTAAACATAGATGCCATGGAAGTGGTTTACGACATATAATACGGCGAGAACAAACACAAGAATGACAAAACGCACTTTTCTTTTGGTGATTTTGTCCATTATTATGTCACCCGACAATACTTTGCGTACACCCTTGAAGAAATCCATACTACACCCTTTCCGATATTCTTAATTTCGCGGATTTTGCACGCGGATTTCTACTAATTTCATCATCGTCGGGCACTATCACCTGCTTGTTGACAGACTTCAACGTCAAGTTTGCACGACCGAACACATCGCGTTCATCGTTTCCATCGACATTGCCCGTGCGGATAAGATTTTTTACCAGTCTGTCCTCCATCGAGTGATAGGAAATAACCGACAGACGGCCACCCTTTGCAAGCACCTGCGGTGCAGCTGTCAGGAAATCCTCAAGCGATGCAATCTCGTCGTTGACATCGATGCGCAAAGCTTGGAATATCTGCGCATAATATTTTATTTCGCGGTTTTTCGGAGCAAACTGCTCAAGGAAATTCACGAAATCGTCGATTTCGCAAAACGGTTCGCTTTCGCGACGTGCGAGAATCGACTTTACCAGACGACCCACGTTCTGCACATCGCAGTAGTTGCGGAAAATACGGAAAAGATCATCCTCCGGAGCCGAATTCAGCACATCGGCAGCAGTACGCGACGACTGCTCCGACATGCGCATGTCAAGCTTTCCGCCCATACGGAACGAAAAACCGCGCTCTGCAACATCAAACTGGTGTGACGACACGCCCAAGTCGGCCAGAATGCCGTCAACCTTTTCGATTCCGTAGTAGTCCAGGTAGTTGCGCAAATAGCGGTAATTTCCGAAAACGAGCTTCAGCCTTGCATCGTCAATTTTGTTTTTGTGAGCATCACTATCACGGTCGATTGCCACGAGAGTTCCTTTTGCCGACAAGCGCGACAAAACTTCTGCCGAATGACCTCCGCCACCGAAAGTAGCATCTACGTAAACGCCATCGGGATTGATATTCAACCCATCAACGCTCTCGTTCAACAATACAGGCACGTGATATTCGCTCATCTGCTAATCCTCCGAATCCGTAAAGTCACCTCCAAGAATCTCCTCGGCGAGTTCAGCAAAGCTGTCGTTGCTCATCGACTTCTGCTCGTAAACGTTCTTAGCCCAGATCTCGACCTTGCCTTCCTGTCCTGCAAAAACAAGTTCCTTCTCGCCACCAATGTAGTCGAGCAGGACTTTCGGGATAAGGAAACGGCTGTTGTTGTCGAGATAAACTTCGGCAGTGCCGCGATAATACTCGCGAAGAAATTCGGCGTGCTTGCGGTTGAAAGGATTGAGTCTTTTCTTCAGCAAACCGGTCTGGCGATTCCACTCGCTCATAGGGTAAAGAACCAAGCATTTTGCGTAAATATCACGTTTGAGGACGAAAGCCGCTGCCTGCTCCTCATCGGGAACCTGCCGCTTCAGTTGCGAAGGAAAGATAACTCTGCATTTGTTATCCAGCTTGCTAATGTATTCACCTACAAACATAATCTACAATTCAAAATTCGTTGCAAAACTAAACAAAATTTCCCACTATAAAACACCTACACCCACTCTTTCCCACCATTGTTAATAAATATTGGCTATTTTTCAACACAAAATATTGATATACAATAAATTACAAAATATTGCAAGTTATTAACTATGAGCATTTTTTTAGATTGGAAATTGATGTTTAGGTCTTTTGATTATCTTTGCCGCAAAACATTTATCAGCTATGTCCGAAAACAAACCGATGCAAGTCGATGTTGCCGAAATTATCCGAGCAAAAAGTCCGAAGCTGGCAAAAAAAATGCCTCGTTTCGTCATCAACTTGCTACGCAAGCTGGTTCACGAAAAGGATGTAAACGAGATACTTGCAAAAGCAAATGGGGCCACAGGCATCGACTTCGTGAACGTCGGCGTAGAATGCCTCGAACTGAAACGGCAGGTCAGCGGAATGGATAACATTCCATCCAAAGGTCGCTTTATCTTCGTTGCAAATCATCCGCTCGGCGGACTCGAAAGCCTGGTGATGATGCAGACAATCGACGAGAAATACAACGATTTCATGTTTGTTGTAAACGACTTGTTGATGGCATTGGAACCGCTGCGCCCAGTTTTCATACCAATAAACAAGGTCGGCAAGCAGTCGCGCACAAATGCCGAACAACTCAACGAACTGTACGCCTCCAACAAACAGGTGCTGTACTTCCCCGCTGGGCTTTGCTCGCGAAAAATCAAAGGCGAAATCGTTGATCTTCCTTGGCAGAAAAATTTCATTGTCAAGGCAGTAGAATACCAGCGCGACATTATTCCAGTTTACATTGGCGGACGCAACTCGAACTTCTTCTACCGACTGGCCAACTGGCGCAAGCGACTGAAAATAAAATTCAACATCGAGATGCTCTTCCTCGTTGACGAAATGTTCAAGCAACGCGGACAGACCATTACATTAACAATCGGCAAACCAATACCATACACCACATTCGACAAGACAAAAACACCAATGGAATGGGCGGAATGGGTAAAGGCGGAAACTTATAAAATGAAAGGGACAAAAGGCTAACAGGCTTGCAGGCTAAAAGGCTGAAAGGCCATCGCATTGTAAAGACGCAAAATTTTGCGTCTCAACAGTGAAGCAAGAACGGCAAAGCCCTCAACGAAGTTAAACGCCGAAGACATTGAAACGGGCGAAGCCATAGAACGGCGAAGCCCTCAACGAAGTTAAACATAGAAACCAAGAACTTGAAACCATCCAAATGACCGACATCTTCAGCACCGAGAAACGTTCCGACATAATGTCGAAAATAAGGTCGAAAGGCACCAAGCCAGAGATTAAGCTCCGCAAGGCTCTGTATGCCCGTGGTTTCCGCTATCGCACAAACGACAAGCGTCTGCCTGGCACTCCCGACATTGTGCTGCCAAAATATGGCACCGTGATTTTCGTGAACGGATGTTTCTGGCATCACCATCCGGGCTGCAAGATAGCAACAACGCCAAAGTCGAATACAGAATTCTGGCAGACCAAGATAAAGCGCAACCGTCAGCGCGACCTGGAAAACTATTGGAAATTAGGCGAATTAGGATGGGAAGTCATAGTAGTGTGGGAATGCGAACTAAGCCATGCTCATGATGCCGATTCGGTTGCCGAAAAACTTGCCGAGAGACTGCATAAGAAACTGCACCCACAGCCACGTCCCTATGAAATTCCCGAAGATCCGGAGATTGGAATTGCAGCAGAAAACGAAACAAAATACGGAGAATGAGAAGATTTATTCATTCACGACCTCACCACCTTCGAGCTGCAGTCCTTCTTTAGACCTCACAACCAGCTTTGCACCATTGCCGACAATCAACTTTCCGCGCACAACAAGATGCGAAGTACGGTCAATTTTAAGCTTTGCCTTTGAATCCATTCGGTATGCTGCACCAGCCTCTATCACTAGCGAACTTTTCTCTTCTACGTTCACTATGCTTCCTGCCTCCTGCACAAATTCGGAACCTGCCTCACAGACAAGCACAGTAGGCTTTGCAAACAATCCAGTAATATCGTCGCGCATAGGTTGTGCAACCGTTAGGTTCTGCGTAAGCCGTATCTCCTTCTTCGTGGCAAGTATCGCCTTCTCCTTTAGCGATATACTTCCAGTCCAAATGGCGTCGTTTGCTATAGTGTAGTCGTCCCAGCGCACATCGATGCGGTAGTTGCCATCGTCAAACGGAGTTATTTCGATGCCAAGTCCCGTGAGATAGGTCGTCTGCGTATTACGCGACTGATAATTGGCACATTTAAACTCTCCTGTTGTCATCGAATTGTACAGGGTCTTTGCATTGCAGGTGCTCGGATTGGTTCCCATATTCAACCTGGTATGCGTACAAAACATGTCGCGGGCATCGCCATTGAGCGCCAGACTGTCAATCCGCACAGTGCCTATTATCTTCCTCCAAATTGCACTCTCGCACGCACGAGAAAGCGACAATACCTCATCGTCGGCGTCAAAATGCGTTTCCATATCGTGACTTCCACAGAAAGGATTTTCGGTGTCGCGGGTATGGTAATAATCGTGTCCAGCCCACGAAATGCACTTTATATTGTAGGGTGTATCAGCCTTGTGAATACTATAATTCCAGTAACCTTCGGCCGGAATCATACGCAGGTTGTCGCGCTCGTTGGCGAAATACACATCGTTATTTGCACCGCTAAGCACATCACGCCCAATCTGATAGTATGCATAAACGCCAGCAACCTGCTGCGGGCGACAATCACTCTCGTTGGCGAACTGCAAGAAATCGAGTTTTCCATTTCTGCCCGACTGATGATTTTCGAGCCAAATATACTGGTTAGAAGAGCTTTCGCTATCCTTGTAAGGGAGTTTTATACGTACTGCATCACCATATGTGACAAAGTCTCGCAAGATAAAAGAGCACGCACTATCCTTCTGGGAAATATCGGCATTTACCGGTTTTCCATCTAAATCCCTTGCAACAATCCACCACCCATTGTCGTTTCGGTTGCTTGGATGAATCCAGTGCATTCGCCATCGCTCGTAACCATTGCACGACACCAATCCTGACCCCGAACCTCCCATAAGTCCGTAGCCTCCCTGAATTGACAGAAAGGGCATATATTCGCCTGATCTACGGTGATTTCCTCCAGAAGTATGAAATGAATTAGGCCCAAAGAACGAATGCGAGATTTCGTGCTGAACTATTCCTGTAGGATTCTGCGACACATCGTGAGTGCCAACGCACTGGGCTGTACCCACGCCAGAAAAAGGATAATACTCACCATTAATCAACAATTTTCGATTTCGCAGCATCGAAGTCGAAAAATAGCCATTTCCTGCACTATCACCACCATATTCCTTGGTAATATTACGGAAGAAAAATTGTATGAATCCAATTTTGCCAGAGCCATCTAAATCGTAGTATGAAATGTCGTCGTGGCCATAAATCGTACGTAAACCACCCTGTTCATTTACGAATTCGACAGCGGCATTCTCGATGTTCGACTCATTGAAACTCCCATACTTAAGCACACGGCTCTCTTTGATGTTCACCACAACGAAATCGCCAGTTATGCGCAGTTCATCAAACGACGATTCGCCATACAGACGTGTTATGCAACCATACAAATTGTCGGGGTTGTACACAGTATCCATTAGGCGAAGCAGATAGTCGGGAGGATTCTGGTTTAGGCTTTCAAGCAAGACCATATTCCAATGGCTTGTCTTTGCAAACGGTCTCTCCCTTTCGGGACTTACATCATAAATTATGTTTACGAAAAAATTGAGCATACGGATTTCGCCACGAGGCCTCACCTGCCAGCCATCCCAGCTGTTTTTCTGTGCTACTGCCGATAGTGCAAGCAACACAAACAAAGCCAACGTCAGAAATCTTTTTGCTCTCATAATCAATATGCTGCAAAACTTTCATCATCGAGCCATGTCTTCTGCGCACGCATAACCTGCTCGATGACATCGCGCACACAACCTTCGCCACCCTTCTTGTCGGAAACATATAGAGCGATCTCCTTTATCTCGTCAGCAGCATCTGCCGGACAACATGGCAAACCGACAAGCTTCATAATTTGATAATCGGGAATATCATCGCCCATATATAGGATTTCCTCGTTGCGAAGGTTGTATTTCTTCTTCAACATTTCCAAGTCCTCGGTTTTCCACACACTGCCCATTATCACTTCCTCCACACCGAGATTCTTGTAGCGGATCATTGTCTTTTCGCAGAAACCGCCAGAAATTATCGCAACCACAAGCCCCTTACGCACAGCGCACTTTATTGCAAATCCGTCCTTTACACTTGTGGTTCGCTGCAAGTAACCGACCTCGTTTATATTTACTGTCGATGACGACAAAACGCCGTCGATATCAAAGACAACGGCCTTGATATTCGACAATATTTCCTTGAAATTCAATGTTTCCAGATTTCTATTCATTTGTTGTAAGTTTTAAGGATGCTTTCGCTCAAAACCTTGTAAACGTTTGCAAGATTTTCATCAGAAGCAAGCATATCTATATGGGAATCTATTATTTTTCTATCGCCACGCACAGCAGGTCCCGTCTGCGACGAGTATGCCGCGCCAGCAAGGATCTTAGCGAAACTCTGCTTCAGCAACGGCGTTAATATATTAATAGGTACGTTGTTTTCCTGTAATAATTTCTGAGCAAGACATACGCTATGATTCATAAAATTAGCGGCAAAAACGCCTGCAATATGCAATATTTTGCGCTGTTCGAACGACAATTCGTAAGTTAGCGGGCTAATTTTCTCGGACAAGCAACGCACTTCATGGAATGTATCTGCATTTGATGCCTCAATGCAAATCGGAATTTCATTGAAATTGTCAATCTTCACATCGCGCGAAAATGTTTGGAACGGATACATTACCGCCGCGTTCTTCTGCTTGAAAATCTCTTTGGGCAGGCTTCCCGATGTGTGGATGTAAATTTTATCGTCGGGCATATTGATTTGGCCAGCAATACTAGCATTTGCCTCATCCGACATCATAAACAGATAGGCATCGGATTTTGATGGTATTTGGAACAATTCGTCGGTAAAAACAGCATTTACCCCATCGGCCAGCGACTGTCCAGTAATGTGGTTTCGGCTGAACACACAGTCGACAATGAGGCCTTCGGCACGAAGTTTCCGTGCGATATGATAGGCAACGTTGCCAGAACCGAGTATTGAAATGTGTTTTATCATAACATTATCGCTGGCTAAACTTCGACCCTTCGGCTGACGCTCAGGGAGCGAAGTTTCTCTAATACATTTTTCTACCTTCCCTTCGATACTTCGATACTTCGACTGCGCTCAGTAACCACAGGCTCAGCAAGCGAAGCTCAGGGGGCGGATTAGAGTAACAAAAATAAAAAGGAAACCCCTTTACGAAGTTTCCTTTTTTTAGTTAATAAATTCCATTATTCTTCAACGAGAATAACAATCTTATTGTTCTTGCATTCTACAAGGCCGCCGTTGACGCTGAACTTCAGTTCATTATCATTCATTTCCCTGATAACGACCTCACCCTTGTCCAATGTCGAAACGATTGGAGCGTGCATGTTCAGCATCTGGAATAAGCCTTTTGCCCCAGGCACCTTAACCATTGAGGTTTCGCCTTCGAACAACTTTTTTTCAGGTGTGATAATTTCTACTGTCATAGCAACTGTTATTTAGTTTCAGCCATCATCTTTTCACCCTTCTCGATAGCCTGTTCGATAGTACCAACGAGGTTGAATGCAGCTTCTGGATACTGGTCAACTTCACCGTCGAGGATCATGTTGAATCCCTTGATTGTATCTTCAATCTTTACGAATTCGCCCTTCAAGCCGGTGAATGCCTCGGCAACGTGGAACGGCTGTGACAAGAATCTCTGAACACGTCTTGCTCTGTGAACAACGAGCTTGTCTTCGTCCGAAAGTTCGTCCATACCGAGGATAGCGATGATATCCTGAAGTTCCTGGTATCTCTGAAGAATATTGATAACTCTCTGTGCTGTCTCGTAGTGAGCCTTTCCTACAACTGCCTCGGTAAGGATACGTGACGAAGAGTCGAGCGGGTCAACAGCCGGGTAGATACCGAGCTCGGCGATCTTACGGCTAAGAACCGTTGTTGCATCCAAGTGCGAGAATGTAGTTGCTGGAGCGGGGTCGGTCAAGTCGTCGGCAGGTACATATACTGCCTGAACAGATGTGATAGAACCGCCCTTTGTTGAGGTAATACGTTCCTGCATTTCACCCATTTCGGTTGCAAGTGTAGGCTGGTAACCTACTGCCGATGGCATACGTCCCAGAAGTGCTGATACCTCGGAACCTGCCTGAGTGAAACGGAAGATATTGTCAACGAAGAAAAGAATATCACGACCAGTTGACGATGAGTTGTCGCCAGTTCCGTCGCGGAAGCTTTCGGCGATAGTAAGGCCCGACAAAGCAACACGTGCACGTGCTCCGGGGGGTTCGTTCATCTGTCCGAACACCATGCTCAGCTTCGAGTCGTTGAGCTTGTCCTTGTCAACCTTCTCCAAGTCCCACGAACCTTTTTCCATGGATTCCTTGAAGCCCTCACCATACTTAACAATGTTTGCCTCGATCATTTCGCGGAGGAGGTCGTTACCTTCACGGGTACGTTCACCAACACCTGCGAACACCGACAAACCGTCGTATCCGATAGCGATGTTATTGATAAGCTCCTGGATAAGAACTGTCTTACCAACACCTGCGCCACCGAACAAACCGATCTTACCACCCTTTGAGTAAGGCTCGATAAGGTCGATAACCTTGATACCTGTGAACAGCACTTCAACCTCGGTGCTGAGTTCCTCGAACTTTGGCGGCTGGCGATGAATAGGATAACCATCCTGTTTTGGAAGCAGTTCCATACCGTCGATGGTGTCACCGATAACGTTCATCAAACGACCCTTTACCTGATTACCAACTGGCATCTTGATAGGGTTCTTGGTATCGACGACCTCCATGCCTCTGCACAGACCATCTGTAGAATCCATAGCGATGGTTCTTACAGTATGTTCTCCGATGTGCTGCTGGCATTCAACGATTAGAGGTTTTCCGTTTTCACGCTTAATTTCCAAAGCGTCGTAAATCTTTGGCAGGTCCGACCCTGATTTTTCGAAACTTACGTCGACTACAGGACCAATAACCTGAACTATTTCACCTACTAATTGTTCCATTGTGTAACTGATAAAATTTTTGCTAACAAAGGTAAAAAAACATATTTAAACCGACAAGAAAATATCCCGTTTTTTTTCAATAATTTTCTACCTATTGAAATACAATGATTTATAAAGGGAAAAGGACAACGGTCTATGTTAATATGGCACTCGACAACAATGCTGGCTAAGTAAACTATCTTTAATCACATTTTTAATCTATACCATATATTATTATCAAAATTTATCTAAATTTGCACTCATAAAAATAACTCTAAACGCATTTCTTATATGGCAATTTTATCAAAGGACAAATCATACGAGTGGAAATTCTCGAAGATTGGCGGAGTTACACGCGTTAATATTGAAACAGGTGAAGACATTGCTCACCTCGGCGAACTCGACCAGAAAATGTGGACGGTACTGAGCTGTCCGACCAAAGGTCTTGAAATTGACGAAAAGACTTTGACCCTCCTCGACACAGACCAGGACGGGAAAATAAAGGTTAACGAAGTTATAGCTGCATCACAGTGGCTTGTAAAGGTACTTAAAGACCCGAACCTGCTTATTAAACAGGACAGTGTCCTAAACCTGTCGGACATTAACACCGACGACGAGGACGGCAAGAAACTTTACGATTCTGCAAAGCAGATTCTAAAGAATCTTGAACTTGAAAAAGATAGCATTTCCATTGCCGACACATCCGACCGTCTTGCAATTTTTGCCAAGACAAGATTCAACGGTGATGGCATTATTACCGAAAATTCGACCGATGACGAAGATCTTAAAGCGACAATAAAGTCGTGCATCGACACTATCGGCAATGTTACCGACCGCAGTGGCGACCCAGGTATCAACGCCGACCAGATAGAAGAATTCTACACCAACTGCGCCGATTATGCAGCTTGGAGCAAGGATGGCGACGACCGCAAGGAATCTGTTTTCCCATACGGAGAAAATACCGAGGCTGCACTCAACGCCTACAACACGCTGAAGGAAAAAATCGACGACTACTTCCTGCGCTGCAAACTTATAGCATTCAACAACGACTCGACAGCAGCACTTGATGTCTCGGTTGCACGTTTCGAAGCTATCAGCGACAAGAACCTCACCACCTGCATCGACGAAATATCGACCTACCCATTGGCACGCGTAGGCAACAAGAAAGAACTTATGCTCAACGAAGGCATAAATCCCGCATGGGAAGCCGCCTTTGCAACACTCAAGAGCCTTATATTCGATGTCGACTTCGCAGGAAAGGATGCAATTACCGAAAGCGAATGGAACTCGATTGGCGGTAAGTTTGCAACATACAAGGAATGGATGGACGGAAAGAAAGGCGCTATTGTAGAGTCACTCGGACTTGAAGCTATTAAAGGAATCCTCGCTGCAAACCGCAAGGAAGAACTTCTTTCGCTCGTAGAACAGGACAAAGCTCTGGAAAGCGAAGCCAACGAAATCGAAAGCGTCGACAAACTGATGCACCTCTATCGCGATTTCTTCCTTTTGCTCAAGAACTTCGTAACATTCTCCGACTTCTATTCACGCAAGGGCGACAAGGCAATCTTCCAGGCTGGTACGCTTTATATCGACCAACGCAGCTGCGACCTCTGTATCAAGGTTAGCGACATGCCAAAGCACAACACCTCGGCAAGTTTCAGCGGAATGTACATTGCATACTGCGAATGCCACTCAAAGACTAAAAACGAAACAATGACCATTGCAGCCGTCATAACCAACGGCGAAGTCAACAACCTGATGGTCGGCAAGAATGCCATCTTCTACGACCGTGAAGGCAACGACTGGGATGCAACAATCACAAAGATTATCGAAAACCCGATAAGCATACGCGAGGCTTTCTGGTCGCCTTACCGCAAGTTTGCAAGATTTATCGAAAACCAGATAAACAAATTTGCTGCTAGCCAGGACGACAAGGTAACAAGCCAGGCAACCGGCTCGATGGAGGCTGCAGGCGACCAAATGGTTGCCAACGCAAGCAAGGCCGCACAAAACGTTCCAGGCTCCGAAGCCAAGAAAAACCAGGCATTCGACATCGCCAAGTTCTGCGGTATCTTTGCTGCAATAGGCTTGGCCTTGGGATATATCGGTGGCTTCCTTGTTTCATTAGTAACAGGCTTCTTTAAACTTTCATGGTGGCAGATGCCTCTTGCAATTCTCGGTGTAATATTGCTCATTTCGGGTCCTGCAATGATAATCGCATGGCTCAAGTTGCGCAAGCGTAACCTTTCGCCGGTACTCAACGCCAACGGATGGGCTGTCAACGCACAGGCTTACGTCAACATCAAGTTTGGTGCTACACTTACCAAGATTGCAAAGTTCCCGCATTTAAAGAACGCAACCGACCCATTCAAGCAAGGTATTCCAGTATGGAGAAAAATACTCTACGTGATAATTGTACTCGGTATAATATTCTGCGCACTGTATTTCACCAATGTATTGTCACGCGTTGGTCTGCCTTCGCCATTCCATAAGGATGAGCCGACAGAGGTAGTTGCCGCCGATACTGTTCCACAAGCAGATACTACAGTATTAGAAACACCTGCAGAACCTGCTCCTGAAGCACCCACTGCAGAATAAAATAGGCATCTTTATTACTCAATAGAAAGGCTGAGAAATTCTCAGCCTTTTTTGTTGTTCGTATATCAGAGATTATATGACCCACTATAATAATTATGAGTAGAGACGCAAAATTTTGCATCTCTACTCATAATGGGTAAAGATTACCCAAACAATTTGTCATAAACAAAAAAATAGGGAGGTCTCCCTCCCTATTCGAATTATCCGGTGATGCGGATTATCTTATTACGTTTACCTTAACAACGCTTGCGCCAACCTTTACAAAATATGTTCCGTTGCAAAGTGCTGAAAGGTCTATTGTCTGGTTATCGGTTGCATTTTCGATAGTTGCAACGACCTGACCGAGGGCATTTACAACAACGATGTTCTGACCTTCTGCGTTTACTATGCTAATCTGTCCATTTGTCGGATTTGGATAAACCTCGATAGCGTTTGCTAACATTTCGTCAACCGAAGCATCGCAATCTGCTGTAATGTCGTTTATTGTAGGATAGTTTACATAATACTTTCCGTACGAATATTCAACTACACCAGCTGCACTGTAGTACTTGTCTTTGGTTATGGTATACGTACCGTTTGCAAAGTTGTGGCTGTATGTAACTGTATCTCCTGCAGCATTTACACAAGACCAGTTTCCGTAAGGCATTGTACTGCCAGTACTACGAGCGCATTCTACACGGACATAGCAGCCTTCGTAAGCTTCACTGTTTGCTTCGCTGATTGTAACATTAATAGGTCTTGCTACACCTATATCAAATACTTCATAGTTTGCAACATTCTTAAGCTCGGTAAGACCATAGTATTCGGTTACCATAGCCTGCAATTTAACTGAATCTCCAATATTAGGACTATTTATCGAGTCGAATACCCAGACGCCGCTCCAAGCTTCGTTTGCATCCTGAATCGAGTATCCCTTAACTGGGGAATACGGAGTATTTACAAAGTTGGATGTAACAACACCCTTTACCCAAACGGTCTGGTTATTGAGCGGAGAATCGCCTGTTTCTGCGGTTGTGTACTGAATGTCGTGTATAGGAGTATAATTCGGTCCTGCAAGGTTTACTGTGAATGTCGATGTTGTTGTTGCAACTACGCTTTGGTCGGTTGCAATAAGGCTTGCATGGATTGTATGTTCGCCTTCGGTAAGGCCTGTGAATGCATGAGAAGTTGCTGTTCCTATGATTGCTTCTTCGGAATCGATCGAGAACGAAATGTTACCGTCGGTACCTACTGTAAAATTGAACACCTCGACTGTTGCATTTACTGCTGCAGAATATACTGTGCTTCCGTTTACAGGATTGGTTATTGAAATTGTAGGAACTATTCCACCAACAACAATGTCGGCTTCGCTACGCGGCTTGAGTTCCCATATGCCATCCTGGCCGAACCAGTCGACAATACCTGTCACTATATATGATGTTCCAACAGTAGGAGTATATGTAACACCGAAGATGATAATCGAAGTGCCGTCGCTAATTGTCCACTTCTTTGCACTACTGATGCCTGTACATGTTCCTGTTACGGTAACGAGCATGCTTTCGTACGGCTCGGCAATTTCGCTGATGCTTGCAAGTGCAAGTCCGTTGATTGGTGTTGATGCGCCATTATTTACGATGGCAGTAGGATTCATTTCGGTAAGACCGTTGTATTCGGTAATTGAACCTGTAACGGTTACATTGTCGCTAAGAGCTGGAGTCAACGACGAATTAGTATTATATATGTATAGTCCGCTCCAAGCTGCCTCGGCATCCTGAATGTAGAACTTGTCGTTGTTGAACCCGGTAACTGTTCCGCTTACGGTAACTGTCTGTCCATTGTATGGAGAATCGCCGTTCTCGGCAGTTGTGTACTGGATGTCGCGGATAGCGAGATTACCACTTGGGCGAGCCTCGAAAGTTACGGTTGCAGTAACAGGAGTTCCCAATGATGCGTTTTCCATGGTTACAAGTTCGAAAGCCAAAGTGTTACTACCGTTTGCAAGGTTTGCTACAGTAAAAGGTGCTTCTGATGTAACATACTGCGCTTCTCCTCCGTTCAAGGTGTATTTCAGCTCGCCATCGGTGCCAAGTACGAAGTTGTAAACGCGGAACTGGACTTCAACATTGTCGGCCATAACGGTTGAACCTTCTGTTGGAGCAAGAACGCGAAGAACTATTCCGTCAACGTTTTCGTCAATGTCGGCAGCACTGCGTGGAAGCACTACCCAACCAACATTGTAAGTAGGCTTGTTGGTATAGGAAAGTACACCAGTAACTTCGTATTCAATTTCTGCAGTCGGTGTGAATGCAAAGCAATCTGCACCTATATAAATAGTATCATTAGCATTGTTTTCGAGCTGCCAAGCAGTGCTGAGCATTGTTCCGTTGTGAGTTCCGCTAACCTTTACAAGCATCGATTCGTACTGTTCCAAAGCGGAACCAAGTTCAATTTCAATTGGTGCGAAAAGATCATTGTCGCTGCTTCTTACGATAACATCGGTAACGTCACCCATTTCGGTCAGACCGTTGAATTCGGCCATTGTACCACGAACGACAACCATATCGCCAAGTTCTACATCTCCAACATGGTCAACAGTATAAATATAAAGTCCGCTGTATGCATCTGTCGACGACTGGATATAGAAACCTCGTTCAATCTTTGCAGTTACAATACCCTGGGTTGCGACAACGTTTCCGTTCTGTGCGTTTACATCTGCAGTACCCTGAATGGCCGGAATTGTGAGCAATGTCGAGAAGTCGGCATCAATAGTGAAAGTTACTTCGGCTGTAACCGGAGTTTCGAGCGAGAGTTCGTCCTCGTCGACAAGCTCGAGAGCCAAAGTATGTTCACCGTCCTCGATGTCGGAAATTGTGAAAGCTGCAGTATTTGAATACTGAGCAGCACCACCATCGAGAGTATATTTTACCTTGCCGTCGTCGCCAAGTTCGAAATTGCGAATTGCAAGATTTACATTTACCGAGTTAGCAAAGAAGAACGAACCGTTTGCTGGAGCTGTTACCGTCATTGCAGGGTCGTCACTTAACGAAGCCACATCGACATAAAGAGCAATCTTCTTCTGGTTTGTATACGATGTCGACTTGTAGTATCTAAATCTAGTTTGTCCATCATTAGTATTATACCTTAGGTGAGTTTCTGCAGAAACAATTTCTACGGAATCTGTCGAAAAGGTAATGTCATTCACATAAGCTTCTGTGGTGCTGAACTTAACCGTGTTAGCATTACTAGTATTACCGATAAAGTAACCGCTTGCCGACTTTACCGAATAGCCACCTTCCACAGTACCCAAAGTAAAGTAGAAATCGTTGGTGGCAACAGAAATCGATCCGTTCGATATTGAAACAGTCTTGGTATTTGAAATAGCATCCAACGAAGTAAGGCTACCGTCAAAAGCCACGTTTCCTGCCTCATAAACAATCAGGTACTTGCCTCCAGCGAAAATCTGATCGGCACTTGTAACCTTGTTATAAGTTGTCTGCGCAAAAGTTTCTCCGAAGAGCAACGCAATACAAGCAACAAAAATCAATGATAAAATTCTATTCATAACTCTCTCATTTTTAGTGAATATTATTTCTATTTTTTAGGGTTTCAGACAAAAAAAAGGAACCTATCCGAAGATAGGTTCCTTTATAATATTCTTACTTTTCAAGTATTTCGGGGTCTACAAGAATTCTACCGCAGTATTCGCAAGGTATGATCTTCTTGCTCGACTTGATATCAAGTTGTCTCTGTGGTGGGATCTTGTTGTAGCAACCGCCGCAAGCATCACGTTCGATGGTAACGACTGCCAACTTGTTGCGTGCATTGTTGCGGATACGTGTGTAAGCGAAGAGCAGACGCGGCTCGATTAACTGGGAAATTTCCTCACGTTCAGCATTGAGTCTTTCTTCTTCGGTCTTAGTTTCGGAAATGATACCTTCGAGCTCAACCTTCTTCATTTCGAGGTCTTTGCGACGTTCTGCAAGACGTTCCTTGGCATCGGTAATCATATTGTTCCTATTCTCAATCTCTTCCTTGTTAACCCTGATGCTCTTTTCGGCCAACTGAATATCAAGTTCCTGATTTTCGATTTCCTTGGTAAGAGCGTCGAATTCCCTATTGTTTCTTACGTTGTTCTGCTGATCCTGATATTTCTTCATCTGAGCATCAGCTTCCATTCTCTTGCGTTCCGAAACAGAAATCTGGGCATTCAGGTCCTTTACCTCCTGCTTGTAGTTGCTGATACGGGTTTCGAGACCAGCGATTTCGTCTTCGAGGTCGCGTACTTCCAAAGGAAGTTCACCACGGAGGGTCTTTATTTCATCAAGTTTAGAATCAACAAGTTGAAGCTTGTATAAGTTCTTAAGTTTTTCGGTTACAGTAAGTTCGTTTTTCTTTTCGTTTTCTGCCATCTCAATAATTGTTTATCGGATTCGTATTTATGTCTGAAAAATAGGTTGCAAAGTTAATGCTTTTTTTCACAATAACGTCATAAAAAATTTCTTTTGTGAATTGTTCGCTTTCGTAGTGCCCGATATCAAGCAAAAGTATCTTTCCTTCGGCCAGAAACCAGTCGTGATACTTGATGTCAGCAGTAATGTAAGCGTCTGCTTTCATGGCTATTGCCGTACGGATATACGAAGCTCCGCTGCCGCCACACACTGCTATGCGACATATTTTTCTTCCGGTCCTTGCACTATGGCGGATGTTTCCCACATTGAAAGTGCGTTTTACTGTTTCAAGCAACTCATCTTCGGTGATTTCCGATTCCAACTCACCGACAGCACCTAGACCCACACTATTCCACTGGTTCTCAATTTGATATACATCAAACGCTGGTTCTTCGTATGGGTGAACTTTTAGCATTTCTGTCACTACTCGCGACTGCAAATAATCGGGGCAAATCACCTCTATCCTAATCTCGTCTTCGCTGTGGCGTTCGCCGATACCGCCTACAAACGGATTGCAATTTTCGCCTGCGCGAAAAGTACCAACCCCGTTAACATTGAAACTGCACTCGTCGTAGTCGCCTATAGTCCCCGCTCCTGCCGAGAACATTGCATTGCGAACTGTTTCGGCATGTGATTTCGGAACAAAAACGGCAATCTTGCGCAACAAATGCTTTTCACCATCAATAACAGTGCAATTTTTCAGACCTAGCTTTTCGCACATCTTCATGCTCACGCCATTCTGCGCCTTGTCGAAGTTGGTATGTCCGCAGTAAATTGAAATATTGTTCTGCAATGCCTTGATTATCGACTTCTCCACATTGTTGCCACCAGTAATCCTCTTGATACTCGGAAAGATAAGCGGATGGTGCGAAACAATCATGTTGCAACCTTTGGAAATCGCCTCATCGACAACCTCGGGAACAACATCCACGCATATAAGTACACCAGCAATCTCTGCATCGGGAAAACCGACATTAAGCCCTGCATTGTCGTAGCTTTCCTGCAGGCTCGATGGAGCAAAACGCTCAAGTTCGGATACTAATTCTTTTACTTTCATTATCTCTGTCTAACAGACTTACAGACAAACAGGCTCACATACCAAAAAGCTAAAAGCACCAAAGGCAGTCGACAGCTAGACCGTTAGCCTGTTAGACTGCTGGACTGTTGGCCTGCTAGCCATCTTTACATCTCGTTCTTTATTCCAACAAGCATTTCCTTGATTCCCTCAAGCTTGCTTACGATTTCCATATTGGCTTCTACATCGGTACGGTTCTTCGACAGACGCTTGCTGGCTCCATCAAGAGTCATTCCGCAGTCCTTTACCAAGTATTTTATCTGCTTCAGCACTTCGATGTCCTTCATAGTGAACTGGCGGTTTCCCTTGGCTGTGCGCTGCGGTTTTACAAAAGCCTCGAACTCCTTTTCCCAAAAACGGATGTTCGACTCGGCAATATCAAGATACGAAGCTACTTCGCTTATCGAATAATATAGCTTGTTTGGATTGAATTCGTTTGTTTTTTCCTTTGCCATAATATTTGTAATTTATGATGCAAAAATACGCATTTTTTTCAAAAAGAACTACAAAGCATGTTTATGTGGCTAACGCCGTTTCTATGTTCAAAAAACGGGATGTCACCCTGAACTGTTCCCTGAACAGTCCCCTGAGCTTGTCGAAGGGAAGTCGAAGTGCAGGGTCTGATTCCGTGTTTGCTCCTTACAAATCCATAACCTCGCAAATCATTGCAAGGCTACAGCACCACAATTTTCTTCGTTACCACCTTTCCATCCGCCATCCTTACCCTTACAAAATAGCTTCCTGCCGGCATATTTTCTGTGGATATTATATTATTGCCATTGCATTGTTGCGTTTCATAAACAACACCGCCGAGCAGGTTGCAGATTTCTATCCCTGCAATGTTTTCTCCTTCCACTACGATATTTTCCCTTGCGGGATTCGGATAAACCGACAGCACAACATTTTCATTCTCGTCCACCTCCACCTCGTTGCAATGGTTTACATACAAGTCCTTGTAGATGGTCTTTGTATTGCCGTAGAAATCGGTAAGGGTTATTGTAAGCTGCTGTTCGCCTGGATATGTTGGTGTAGCAATGTTATAATGCTTGGCGATGATGTTTTCTCTTATTGTGTCTTTCAGCGTGGCTTCTGTTATCACTTCGGAATACTGGTACAGCATATTGTCATTTCCGACAATCTCTGTATCTATTCCAATTTCTTTAGGCACAAAAACATCCGGATAATATATACTGTCTATTACTTGCCCTGTACTGAATTCCAGGGTATATGGAGCCGATGGTCCACTAATGTTTACAACACAATCTATTGTGTCAAGATTACATACTGTATCTGGTATGAAAACATCAAAATCAAGTTCTGGTAATTCTGTATAGCATAGTCCGTCCAGCCCCTCGTGGTCTGTCTTTACTATCCACGGCTGCTGATAGTAGCCGTTAAACATTTCATCAATCTCCTCGTTGTAATCCGTATATCCACCCATTACAAAACCGCCATCAGGTGTTGGGCTGATACTGCCGAGATACATGCTTCCTGTTGCATTGCGACCTAGAGGATGATAGTAGCGGCGATACATTATTTCTCCTTTGGGCGACAATTTTGTTAGAGTACCCTTTAGGGATTGTCCTTGTGCCGCTACACCAGTACTTATAGCATATATGTATCCATCTGAATCCACATGTAAATCATAACTACTTTCCTCTGGATGTATCCCAATATATCCAGTCTTGTAAAAATTTTCGATTATTTTTTCCCACACAAGATTGCCATTGTCATCAATCTTACGAAGACAATTGGCATAACTAGGCTCATCCATATATCTGTCTCTGTAGCAAACAGGATATAATCCGGTTATAACATAACAGGAATCAGGGGAAGGGGAGATAAATATATCAATACCATTATTCCAACCTTGTTTGCCATAATCTCTACACCATATAGTATTACCAGAAGTGTCAACTTTGTTTATATGCCAATATTCTCCTGCATTAGAAAGCATTCTTCCAACCAATATTAGATTTCCGTCGTAAGTTTTCTGTACTTGTCCACAATTAAGTTTATTTTCTTCTTCAAACAAATCCTGTTTCCATACAAGATTATTTAAAGAATCTATTTTCCATAAGGTGCCATGGAAAAAGTCATTGCTTATAGTATCACCTCTCTTTTCTCCATATATATATATATATCCATCTATATATGAGAATCTTATAAAGTTTTCATCGGTAAAAGAAGAGTCCAGGGCATAATATAACATATTTGTTTCTTTTATGCCTAATGTATCATTGAATTTGCAGATATATGCGCCTAAATATTCCTTGTTAAAAACATATTTAAAGGTTGCATCGTCTGTCCTTATTATTTCTTGCCCGAAATCACTTTCCCATGTATGTGACAATGAATCCCCAATGAAAGCATTGTACATATAATTCCCTTGGTCATCCAAACTGGCGACAAGAGAACAACGCATATCATTAAACAAGTCGTAATTTCTTGTGCCACATACAATGATATATCCATTATCCACTGGCGTAAGAGACACTAAAATATGCATATAGTCACGGTTAAGGTCTATTATCCTATTAAATATATTCTGCGAAAATGAATTACTTATACCTACTATATATAATATTGCAATCAAAACTATCTTTCTCATATCTTAACAATTTTGCGTACGACAACCTTATCAAAGCAATTCTTTATTTCAATTATGTATGTTCCAGAAATATAATCCTTAAGATTAATGTTTATTTCCTCGTCAATGTAATAGTTCTTACTTTCCAATAGACGGGAGTTTATATCGTATAGATTTATGTCGAGTTTCAAACACTCTGTCCCATATTTAATTCCATAGTTACTGAAATATTCCTTCACATCTTCAGTATAAACATCGGCATTTAATCTCACATTCACATGATCTGGTGTTGGATTAGGGTATATTTCAAATAAATCTGAGTTAATCTCAAGAGATTCTTGCTCTGTAATAAGGTTCTTGGGGGCAATAATTTCATCAAACTCTGGAGTGTACTTGGGTAATATGGTATCGAAAGCGTATTCGTACAAGGTTTCCGCCATACCAGAATAAAGATAGGAAGAGTCAGCTATTGCAGAAAGCAGGAGCATTAATTGTAATTTAACATTTTCAAATAGATATTACGCCCATCCCCTTTCCAAAATCCTCTTTTGTCAGCCTTTTGCCATTGTATGTAAGCGTATCGGCAAGACGGATGGAATGCTTTTTCAGACCATTGCTGAAATACAGGTAGATGTTGAGATATTCGTTGAGGAATGTGCTGACATTTTCAGCTGTGACGGTGATTTTTGCCTCGATGATAGTGGAAATTTCCTGTTGGAAAATTGGATAGTTGCCTCGCTGTCCGAACACACTGTAAATGCCTTCGTGGCGTACAAACGCCGACTTAAGCGGCTGGTTTGTCTCCTCAAACAATGCCGATGGGAAGGCTATTTCCACCTTGTACTCCCTTTCAACAATATTGCCAGCGTTGCGAATCATGAATTTCGGATAAAAACTCATCGACGAAAACTTTCCGCCCGACAAGGTTGGTATGCCGTTTATGTTTGTAACGCCCAGGAATTCAAGATCGCAAGTACTGATTTTCAAATAAGCTGTGCGTATTTCCGACTCATTCATTACTATGCACTTACCCTTCTTCCAACGATAGAACTTGCTGTCGGAAAACAAGTGCGGGGCGTTGTTGTTTGCTGGAATGTGTATGTGGATTATTTTGCCGTCGGACTCCGACATAGGGCAAATATTTACCGAAAGGTCGGCAATCGGATTGTCGATTTGCGACTGGATTTCGTGGAAAATCCACTCTTTGCCTTTATCAAAGCCTTTCACTGGCTCGAAAGAGTCGGCACGCGAACGTTTCTGTGCTATTCCGAATATCAGTTCGCCGCCACCACTATTAGCAATTGCAGAAACCATTTTAGCAAGTTTCGCCGACTGTCCTGCATTCCACTGCGAACCTCCGACAAACCATAGTGAATCGTGGCAACTTACCTTGTCATCAACAAGGTTGCGGTAATATTCGAAACTATATTTACCCTCGATCTGCATGACTACATGTCGAAACTTGAAATGAACTCTTCGTTAATGAAGTTGTCGTAGCTACAGCAAACGTGGGTTGCGAAACTTATTGCGCAATATATAACCTTGCGCCACACTTCGAGCGGCAAACTTTCAAGGTCGGAAGCATAAACATTCTGCTTTATAAGACCATAAATAAGCCCTGCATTGAAGCTGTCGCCTGCGCCAACGGTAGAAACCGGTGTTATGCGCGGCACGTCGAACACCTTGTGGAAGTCGGGAGTGAAAAGGTTCACGCCATACTTGTTGGCAGTGTATATAAAATTACGGCAACCATAACCTTTTACTATTTCGTTGGTATCGAGAGCCGAATTTGAATCATAAATAAGCTGGAAATCCTCATTCGAGCCTTTTACGATGTCGGAGATTGCAAGGTTTTCCTTTATCAGTGGCAAAGCACGTTCGCGGTCTTTAAGATGCGAAGGACGGAAATTCGGGTCGTAGATGATGATAGCCCCCGCTTCCTTTGCCTGATGCAGGCATGCCATTAGGTCGTTGCGGACTTCCGGCTTTATCGAAGTGAACGAACCAAACAACACAATGTCGTCGTGCTTCACTTCAGGGAACGTTATCTTGATTTCTCCGTTTACTCGAATTTTGTAAAAGCTATAGGCAGGTTCACGCGTATCGTACAAAAATGCAAGCGCCACACGCGACTTTGCATCGTTGTACAAGGTCAGATACTTAGTCGACACGTTGTTGTCCGACAAAAAGTCGGCAATAATATTACCTATAGCATCGTTGGCCTGGTCGCCCACGACATAAACTTTTTCGCCCATGCGTCCCAGCGACACCGAAGTGTTCAAAATAGGTCCGCCCGGACATGATTCCACGGCCTTGCCGTTACGGAAAATTATGTCGTAAACGGTTTCGCCAATACAGTATATCTTTCGCATAACTTAATTTTATGACCGCAAATTTACATAAATTTTACATCCAAGCCAAAGTTTTTCATCTACACTAAAAAAGGTGAACACCACCACAATAAATAAGGCACAATGTTTGTTATATTTTTATATTTGCACAAAAAAAAGGTAACGACATGAAAAGACTTGCATACATTTTCGCATCGGTGGCTACCGCATTGGTATTCACAATGTTGTTCTTCGAAAAGAGCATCGGACTAAACCTTGTAATACTCGAATGGATAACAATTCCGATAATGCTGATACTCAACAGACCTTTCAAGTTCAACAAACTGACAATAACCGCGTTGCTCATACTTCTGACGACATCGCTGGCTGTTCTGTACTCGCATTCGGGTTGGACTATATTCGTAAACATCCTGATGTTCTTCACCTGCAACAGCATAATTGTGTTTAAGAACTACCGCAGCTATATGTTTGCCACCTTCGAATCGTTCCGCAACGCTGCACTTGCGTTCGTTCCACAGATGAACCGCAAACACGAGGACGGAGAACCCAAGATGAAAAAGAGCAAGGTATTCTGGCTCACAGTGCTTGCATTTGTAATAACGCTGGCATTTATAATACTGTATTCGCTCGGCAGTTCCAAATTTGGAGATTGGGTTAGCGACATTATACAGTCGCTCGACTTTGAATTCATAGTTCTGTTCCTTGTTGGTCTTGTTTTCGCCAATTATGCATTCCGCAAGAAAACCGAAAAGCTCATGACCTACGAATCGGGACTGGAAGAGACCTTGGTACACAAACGCAAAAGAAGATTTTTACGCGGACTTTCGCAGACGCTCAAGAACCGCAACTATTTCGGTGTTGTCCTTCTTGGCATGCTCAACATCGTGCTGTTGTTCTTCAACATCAGCGACGTTCGCTATGTATGGTTATACTCATGGGACGGCTCGTTCTTGAAGGAATTCGTTCATGAAGGCACATGGATACTTTCGTTTGCAATACTAATTTCGCAGATGATTGCCCTGCTGTTCTTCCGCGAAAATCTCAACTTCTACAGCCGTAACAAGTTACTGAAGATTCTAACCATGATCTGGCTTGCACAAAACTGCTTCATGACACTTTCGGTAGGACTCAGGAACTTCTGGTATGTGAAGTATTTCGGACTGGCGTTCGGACGTATTACTGTATTCTTCTTCCTTGTGCTTGTAATTGTCGGACTTATCTCAATCATGATTAAGGTAAGCCGTCGCAAATCAATGTTCTACCTGTTCAAGGTCAACAGCTATGCCTTCATGGTTGTAATATCGCTTTCGGCACTAGTGAACTGGAACATTGTCATAGCCGATTACAATTTCGCACACAGCGACAGTGCCTTCATCGAATACTCGTTCATGGCTAAACTCGACAATTCAGCCCTGCCATACCTTGTAAAGACAAGAGAGGAACTCGATCTTATCGACCAACAGCAACAGCAGGCCATGAAGTTCGACACAAGACAGGATTATTTCATCTCGTCAAAAAAATATGAAATCCTTATAAAGATGAAAATCCGCGAGTTTGTTGACGAATACGAAAGCCAAAACATCCTTGAATGGAACTATGCCGACGAATGGGCATACCGCAAACTGAAAAAAAGCGGATTTGCCGACGACACAGACTTCAATTCCGACTGGTTCGACTTGTTACGATAAGTTTCAATGGCTGCGCCGTTCAAGGGCTGACGCCCGTTTCTACGCTGCGCTGTTTCTAGTTTCACGTTTCTAAGTTTCTATGGCTGGCACCGTTTCTAAGTTTCAAGTTTCCGGTTTGCCGGTCACTGAGCTTCGCTCCCTGAGCGTAGTCGAAGGGTCGAAGTGCTGGTTCAAAGATTTGAAGATTCGAGAATTTAGCTGCGCTGAGCTGAAGGTTGAAAATTTGAAGATTTGAGGATTCGAATAGTAGAAGTCGTTGCTCGCAACGACTTCTACTATCAACTATCAACTCTTAACTTTCAACTATCAATTGTGCTTACTCGTATTCGTACAAGATTTCGGCATCATCGTCGATATGACCTATGACGCGGAATTCGGTTCGGCGGTTTCGTTGTCTGCCTTCGGGATTGTCGGAACCATCGGGATTTGAATTAGGAGCTATAGGCTTGGCTTCGCCATAGCCCTTAGCAACAAGGCGTTCTGGACGTATTCCCCTTTGTATCAAATAATTTACCACCGATTGCGCTCTATTCTGCGACAAAATCATATTGCTTTCGTCGGTACCGATGCTATCGGTATGCGAACTGATTTCGACAATGATTTTCGGATATGCGTTCAGAATCTTGTAGATTGTAGTGTCTATCACTATCTTAGATTCGTCTCGCAAATTGTACTTAGCAAAATCGTAGTAAATGTTCTCCACCACGAAAGCCCGCGACGGCAAGGCTCCGATAATTATCGGGTCGAGATGCAGCGTATCGGAATGTGTTATTCCGTTCGTAGTGAATGCCAGAACCTTTTCCCTGTTGTTGTAGTCCTTCACACTGATGTAGTAGTCGACATCGCGCTCAAGGTTGAAGAAATACAAGCTGTCGCCAGTGGTGGTAGTCTTTAGGAAATAATTCTTTCCGTCGCTACCGGTCATATACAAGTCGACTCGATAGTCGTGTAGTATTTCGGCCTTATCCGAATTTTCGATAGCCTTGTAGTCTACTGTGCGAGTTTTTTCATATTCCTTTTCTATCGTGCGGAAGAATGTCGAGTCGGTTATACCAATCACCTTTCCGTCGACTGCCACCACAATATGGTCGCGATATATGAACTCGTAGATATCGTCGCAGCAGTTTTTGCTACGCAACGAATATCCTCCGTCGCGGTTCGACGACATGAAACCCTTTCGGCGGCTTTCGTCGATTGTATAATAAAGGTCGTCGTAATTCGAGTTGATAGGTCTGCCCAAATTCTGCGGAGCCTCGAAATTTTTGCCTTCGCCAGTAGTCTTGTAGATATCAAAGCCACCATATCCCAGCATTCCGTCGGAACTATAATAGAGTGTTCGCGTAATGGCATCGTAGAAAGGAGTAATTTCGTCGCCTGCGGTATTCACTACCTTGCCACAGTTCTTGGCTTCCTTCCAACCTTTGTCCTTCGAAGTGTAGTACGAGAACCACAAATCGAGACCACCGCGGCCGCCTTCGCGGTCGGAAACAAAATACAGCACGTCGGCATTCTGACGCGATACACCAACGGTAGGCATTGTCGATGTGAAACCACTTGCATTCACCGCGTCGGGAAGTCGCTCAGGTGTCTGCCATACGCCATTAGCCAGCTTCGACATATAAATTTCGCAAAGGCGCTTTCCATGGTCGTCCTTCCAACATTTGGTAAAGAAGAATCTTCGCTTGTCGGCCGAAAATGCACCATTGCTCACATCGTATTCGTTACTATTGAATATAGTGTCGAACTCGCCCACAAACGACCATTCCAACTCAGAATCCTCGCGGGCAACGTAAAACTTGCGTGTGGGCAAGGTATCATCGTATGTATTGTAATAGTTGATTTCATTTTCGCGCAACGAACCGAAAATCAAGGTGTTGCCTTCGTATGGAACAGGTGCCGTATTTATATGCTTACTGTTTATCGTAGAATCGAGATGATGCACAAGAATATTCTTGTCGGTGCTGTCGACGGCAATCCTCGACATATCCTCGGCCAGCGACTTTGCCAGTTTTGTATACTCGCGTAGGCTCTTGTCGGATCGAGCCACCGAAGCAAACCTCTCGTACTCCTTCTTTGCCTCGTCGTACTTGCCCATTATGTGAAGGCATTTTGCCGAATAGTACAACTCGATAAGATTTGTCTTGCTGTCGTTCCTGAATGTCTTACTGAAATATTTCTGTGCTTCGGGATAGTTCTTTTCCTGCCAATAGAGATATGCTAGTTTTTTCTGCACCTTCGCATTCCCTGGATAATTGTCGTCGTACTCGCGATAGTTGTCGGTAGCCGTAAAAACATCACCATCGTATAGAGCATTCTTGGCCGCGCTCAAAAGTTTCGACTTCGGTGGCACTTTCTTGTTGGCGTTTTGAGCCAGCACAAAAGTTGATGACATCATTATCGCCATGACGGCCAGCATCAGCGTGCGCAAAACAGAATTCCTTTGTACCGATATTTTCATATTACCAACCTTCATATTCAGAATCTATCGCATGGTAATGTTATAAAGTTTTTCTTGGCGAATTTCAGCTTGTAGATAAGCGAAATCTCGAATGCTCCGCGAGCATTTGTCGCCTGCATAAGTTTCGACAGGTTAATGTCGTAGCTTGCAGCAACTGTTATTCCGTAGAATGTAAGTCCGGCCGTTAGCATTGCAGCATCGAAATTAGAAAACGATGTTCTTCCGCCTGCTCCGAAGAATGCCGACGTTATGACTTTTGTTGGAATTGGATGCTCCGCCAATGCACCGAACAGCAGTTCCTCAGTCTTTTTTGTGAAAGTGGTGAGCAAATGCGGCGTTACGGTCCACGATTGCGGACAACTTATTCCCACCTCGGCGCTAAAAAGCATACGCGGCGGTAACTTTGTGTCGATGTTGCAGAAAGTCTCCTGTGGCGAATTCAGGTGCAGGACAGAAATACTTGCCGTAGGTTCAACCTTCTGGAACTTAGCATGGTACAATACTCCTGCATTCATATCGAAATAGCCGAGCGACGTTTCCATATCGGTAACGTTGTTGGGCAAATTAAGGTCGAACATACCTGTTTCAGGATTGTACTGGCTTGGTAGCGTTACACCGTCGAGGGTGAAGTGCTTGTCGACGTATCCACCCTGCAGGCCAGCAATAACATTTTGCTTCTTGTTTATATTATATATGTACGATGCCGAAATCATGAACTTGTTGGCAGTAAGCTTTGTACCGCCCGACTTGTCGTGAAGGAACATAAAGCCGACACCCAAACCCGACTTGCCACGGAAACGCACTGGTGCATCAATAGACACCGATATTGTCTGGTATGGTACTCCGATGGCGCTCCATTGTGTACGGTAGTTGTTCGAAAAACGCAGGTCCTCGTCGAAGGCACCTGTAGCCGCCGGATTAAAAACCAGCGGTACGGCATAATATTGCGTAAAATGTATGTCCTGACCGAAACATGAGATTCGGAGCACAAGCATCGCGAGCAATATATATAATATATAAGTGTATCTCATAAATGCCACGTTTTTCAATGCAAAAATATATATTCGTTTCGAACGACAAAAATTTTTCAAAACATTTTTTTATTTTTTTACAACTTACATATTTTTGATTATTTTTGCAGACGTATTTAGTTTTTGTATTGACATTATGAAAATACTTAAAAACATAGTATTGCTATTTATTACAATCCTAATCGGGTTGTCGGCAAAAGCCCAATTGGAGGTTTCGATAACCGGCACATTCGAAGGCTGTGCCCCGCAAATACTTACTTTTGGCTGCAACTTGTCTGGCGCCAGTGGGAATGTTTCGTACTCGTGGTCGTCGGGCAACGGCGATGTATCGCTACTGGCAGAGCCTACGTTCTCGTACCTTACACCAGGACATTACAATATTTCGGTTACCGTCGAAAGCAACGGACAGACAGCCACCGCCAATCATGAAGTTGTGATATTCAATGGTCCTACAGCACTATTCAACGACAGTGCCATAGTTGGATGCGTGCCGTTCCAGTATCAGTTCAGCAGCGTTTCCGAACCTGGCGACGCCCCAATAACAGAATGGAAATGGTACTTCGAAGATGGCACAACTGACGTAGGTTCAGACATATGGCATACATACACATCACCTGGTATATTTACCCTAACACTTGAGGTTACCGATGCCAACGGCTGCCAAAACATGAAGCATTCGCAAATGCTTACACTCTCGCAAAAGCCCGACGTATCCATCTATGCCAGCGACACACATTGGTGTACTGCTCCGCACAATGTTTATTTTTCGTCAGCAATATCTACCGATGCCGGACTTGGTGGCGGTTACGAAGCAACCTGGTATTTCGGAGACGATTCCACCAGCAACGAAGACAATCCAATGCACACCTACATGCAGATTGGAAACTACGACGTATCGCTTACGGTTGTCGATTCGTACGGATGCAGCAATACTGTAACAGAGGCCGATATGGTAGAACTTGGAATAATTTCGCCGGACTTTTCTATTCCCGAACAAGCTTGTTTAAATACCCCCATGCGCTTCAGAAGCAATATTATGGATTTGTCGTGCCAATGGGATTTCGGTGATGGAACACCAATACAGCAAGGCGACGATATTTTTCACACATACACGCAAACTGGGAACTACGAAGTATTGTTCACCGTAGACCCCAACGGGCAATGCCAGCAATCGCGGGTTTTCAATATCGAAGTTGTTGAGGTACAAGCTTCGTTCCGCACCGAACCAGAAGACCTATTTTCGTGCACCTACCCGTTCGTGGTCAACTTCATAAGCACTTCTATTGGCGAGAACTTAACATACACATATATTTTTGACGACACATATTTGGGGTTCAGCGAAGAATGCGCACACGCCTATTCACGAAACGGAAGGTTCACGCCATCACTTTATGTCAGTTCTCCAGGAGGATGCACATCAAGATTCACCGGTCCCGAAATAGTGATAAACCAGCCCGCGGCAGGACTTTATTCATCCGACGACGGAGGATGCGCTCCCTATACTATAACATTTACTAACAGTTCGGAATATACTAGCAATTCGGCAATTGTCGATTTCCTCTGGAATTTCGACGATGGCACATCAATCAACACCACCACGCCATCGGTTAGCCATATATATTCAGAAGTAGGCATTTTCCATCCATATCTCACAATTACCGACACTTCTGGATGCACGGCGACAAGCGACTTGCTCGATGCTTCCGGAATAATGACAGGTACACAAGTTTCGCCGGAAAATTTTGGAGTTACCAACACCATGCACCATTTTATCCCGCGCGACTCCCTCTGCCCAAACGATCCGGTATACCTATATAATTCAATGGCGGGAAGTTCCGACAACTATAACTATTACTTTGCCATCAGCGCTGCCAACAAAATATGGGAAGTTCAATCTATCAACACATACAGGCCATACACTTTCTCCGTCGACACAGGATGGAACAATGTTGGAATTGTAGTAGAATACCAGAACTGCCGTTCTGATGTAGTGCCTTGGGACAGCATATACGTAAAGCCGCCCATCACACACGTAGCTTCATATTACGATTGCTCGTCGCCATTCGACTATTCGTTCAAGGTTGTAGAAAACCGTGGCGCCCAATACTGGGAATGGCTGATATACGACACAGACAGAGGTGACTCTCTATTCTTCGACCCTCATTCCACTACCGATTCCATTGCGTTTACATTCCAGTTATACGGGCACTATGCTTGTAAGTTTACCGCACATAACGATGACTCTGGATGTGAAAATTCATATACGATCAATTGCAATGTAATGCCACCTTCGTTTACTTGGGTACTCTCGTCCGACACTCTCTGCATATACAATATACTTTCTGCAATAGTAATATACGCTCCCGATTTTACCGAAGTGGCATTTGACTGGGAAAACAGCGGAGATCCCTCCCAACTTCATTGGATTCCAATCACGGGAGTTATCGACTCACGGCACCAATACGAACAAAGTGGCGTATACGACGTAGTTGCATACTGCCGTATGCCAAACGGATGCACATACTCCTTTACAAAGCAAGTTTATGTGGTCGACATATATCCGACCATAACTCCAAACAATACCGTAGCAGGGTGCGCTCCGACAACCTTTGATTTTGAAATCACCGACAACAACAGCGACGAACAAATTTATTCGGTCGCATGGTATTTTGGCGACGGTTCTGAGCCAATTCAAGGAGAATCGGTACAACACACATACACCAATGCTGGCACATACAATGTTTCGGTTTTACTAATGACTATGCACGGATGCCAGTTCACAAGAGTTTACAACAATAGAGTTAAAGTATTCGAAACTCCCAATGCCGAAATTGACTTTGACTACAACATATGTCTTGGCTCCGAACAGATTTTCACATCGGAAGCCAGCGACGCATGGCACGAATGGGATTTCGGTGACGGAACATTAGCCGAGGGAAGTAGCGGACATATTACGCACCAATATGCACAGGCTGGAAATTATACCATATCACATGTGGCTTCTATGCGCAATAACGGAACAAACGTTTGTAGCGACACCGCCACGTACGAAAATGCGGTAACGGTTGAAAGAATAATATCGGCAGCTTTTAGCCTCGACAGCCTATCATACAACTGTTATCCCGTATGTCCAACTATTCATAATTCTGTACAGGTAGAACCAGAAAACACATATCTGCAGTACAACTGGAACATGGGCAACGGCAACATACTGAACATAAATACACCTCGCCACCTTTACACCTTGCCAGGAACCTACGACATAAACCTTGAGATTTTAAGTAGCGGAGGCTGTAGTTCGTCGTATACGCAGACTGTAGAGATTTCTGGTCCAGCTGCAGACATATCGATAAGCGATACCGTAATTTGTGCTGGCGGAACAGTGCATTTTGCAATGACAAACATTGTCGATGTGGACAGTTTCGTATGGGTTGTAGGCGGCGGTTACTCATATTACAGCGAAAATGTAGATCATCAGTATGGTTATGTGCCACAATCGGGATATTTTCCAGTCACATTGTCGCTACAAAACGAAAACTGCACGGTAGAATTCGCCGAACAAGTGTATGTATACAAGATAATGGCAGATTTCAGCCTTGTCGACACAGCAGGAAACACTATAGTAGACGGCTCCTGTTCACCATTGGAAGGCAACCTCTCATATTTGGGTCCTGCAAACGCTGAAGAGCAATGGTATGTAAACGGAGTTCCATACTCAAGCGGAAATTCTGTATTTTGGACGAACACCTCGTCTACAACAGACCTTCTGAATGTAGTTTCACTTGCAATTACAGACTCGCTAGGCTGTATCGACAGTATTTCACGTCAGTATCTTGTGTATAGGAGCCCCGAAGCACACACGAGCAACGACACTACAATATGTAAAGGCAACAAGACGCAGATTTTTGCATATGGTGGCACATCATACTACTGGTCGCTTCCTATCGACGACAGTGCACAAGTACAAACTATTTCACCAAACGAGGCAACCATTTACCATGTTTATACGTTTAATGAAAAAGGATGTATGACAATGGATTCTATTTTGGTAAAAGTGCTATATCCATATGAAGCAGAAATAAGTCAACAGGCATTCGGCATAAACATTGGAGATACTGCGACAGCAGTGGTTGTTGCCAACACCGATCTCGATTGCTATATCTCACCTGAAGAATATTCGTTTACAGGAAACTGCGACTCGATACGATTGTTCCCGCTCGAAAACACCAACTTTACACTTATACTTAGGGACACTCTCGGCTGTATCGAAACTAGTTTCGACATATTTGTCGGTGTCGATATGAAACTTACGCTTGACGTACCGGCAGCATTTACGCCCACAAGTGTTGGCGATGGCAACAATATTGTATATGTGCGCGGACTTGGCATAAAAAAGTTGCGCCAGTTCCGCATATTCAACCGCTGGGGCGAAGAAATATTCTTTACCGATGACCTGCACACTGGCTGGGACGGAACTATCGGAGGAAAGATACAGAATCAGGATACATATTCGTATTATGTAGAAGCCGAAATGTTTGACGGAAGTGTAAAAACGAAAAAAGGAAACATTGTGCTCATAAAATAATTGTTACTTTTGTAAAACAAATTGCCAATTTGAAAGCATGAAAGCAACCGGATATATATTAATGCTACTTGTCGTAATCCTTATGGGATTTACTGCAAAAGCACAATTGTCGGTAACCATTACCGCCGACAATTTCAGCGGTTGCTCACCACAAAACCTGCGTTTCGGATGCAACGTAACTGGCGCAAGCGGCAACGTGTCGTACTCTTGGTCATCGGGCAACGGCGACGTATCGCAGCTTGCATCTCCTACATTCTCGTACCTCGACGGCGGAACATATACCATTTCGGTAACTGTCACCAGCAACGGACAGACCGCCAGCGACAGCCATGAGGTTGTAATATTCCAGTCGCCCGAAGCACATTTCGACGAAACACCACGTACAGGCTGCACGCCTTTCGACGTAACGATGAACGACCAGTCGGCACAAGGCGACGCTCCCATCACAAGCTGGCTTTGGTACTGGGGCGACGGAACCACTTCTGCAACCCAGAATGCCACACATACCTACCTTAACTCCGGACTTCTTACGGTGTCGCTACGCGTTACCGATGCCAACGGCTGCACAGACGAACACTACGCACAAATATCAAATGTTTCCTCTGCACCATCGGTATCAGTCGAAACCGATGTCGACCAGTGGTGCCAGCCTCCGCTTGTTGTGCCATTCCAGTCGCACGTCACTACCGCGCCAAACGTATCACCTGCATATACGCTGTCGTGGAACTTTGGCGACGGACAAACAGGTACAGGCGACAACCTTACGCACACCTACAATTCGTACGGACAGTTCGACGTAAGCGTAACAGTCACCGACAGCTACGGATGCTCGGCCTCGGCATCTTACCCAAGCATGATTTCGATAGCCGCATTAGTGCCACGCTACGATGCGCCATCAGTTGTATGCAAGAACGTATCCGCAACTTTCCGAAGCCTTATGCCGACCAACACCAACTGCCAATGGAATTTCGGCGACGGCAGTCCTGTTTCGCACGACCGTAATGCACATCATACTTACACGACAGCAGGCACATACACGGTTACATTCACCGTCGACCCAGGCGGACCATGCGAACGTACGACGACATTCGATGTTACGGTAGAACATGTTGAAGCTTCGTTTACGGTCGACAGCACTTTCTCATGCGATTACCCATTTACCGTACATTTTACAAACACATCTACAGGCGATGACATATCGTACTTGTACGATATCGATGTCAATCCACCATATAATACATATAACACGAATGAAAATCCAGAAGTTACATATTACGAAAACGGAGTTTATCATCCTACACTGACGGCATATACCTCTGCAGGATGTTACGACACCTTTGAGGGGCCTACTATTATTGTAAACCATCCTGAGGCATCAATGGCTCTATGGGAAGGAGCTGATCCAGTAGTAAGCGGAGGTTGTAATCCTACAACTGTTTACTTTGATCATTTTATTGAATACACAGAAAACGAAGCAATTGTCGACTACTACTGGGACTTTGGC
Organism: Bacteroidales bacterium; assembly: GCA_017617125.1. Taxonomy (GTDB): domain Bacteria; phylum Bacteroidota; class Bacteroidia; order Bacteroidales; family ML635J-15; genus Bact-19. The sequence continues at coordinate 27,244 of JAFZWY010000048.1, read as the reverse complement.
GACGGAAATACCATGCACACGACCTATACGCCAGTATCGCACACATATACCGAAGTTGGCACATTTTATCCAACGCTAACCATCGTAGACACTTCTGGTTGTACCGACACCAGACCATTCTGGAATGATGGACATATATCTGGTTGTGGCTGTAGTGGGGAAATAGAAATAGGATATACAGTTCCTCCCGAAGACTATGGAGTGTACGACAATACGCACACTCAGATCAGCGGGGATACTATTTGCCCGCAGGACGTATATTATCTATACAATTCCATGTACGCAAGTTCAGATTCTATTTTATTCACCTTTCACATAAATGAGCACAATTTTAATCCACCCATTCCAATGGAATACACCCCGTACACGTTTGATATAGATACAGGCTGGAACTATATAGGACTAAGCACTTCATATCTACTCTGTCCATATGATGATTATCGCCAGGATAGCGTATATGTAATGGGACCAATAATGAACTTTAAACAATACACACATTGTTCAGCACCATTCGACTTCAGATATACCATCACCGACAACAGAGGTGCACATTACTGGGAATGGATAATAACGAATTCAGACCACGACACTCTTTTATACATACCTCATTCCATTTCAACCGTATTAAATTACACATATCCGGATTATGGTTCATACCAATGTACGCTGATAGGCCACAAAAACAACTCAGACTGCACATACATCACGAACCTTGACAGCTATATAAATGAACTTCTTTTCGAATGGCATCTCTCGCCCGACACTGTTTGCATGGGAAGATACATGTCGGTAGAACTAGATAATTATGCAGCCGAGTTTTTTACTATCGGATACAACTGGGGAGTAAACGATGTCCCAGTCGAAGACCTCGAATGGTTCGACATACACACAAACATATCCCATCCTCACATGTACCAGGAAGCTGGCAATCATACCATAACAGCATACCTGCGCCAAAACGACGGATGCATATCGACATACACAAAACCAATATACGTAGTCGATCCGGCTTCGGCAATAAATCCGCCGCCTACCGTAGTATGCGCCCCCACTACAATAGAATTCGAATGCATACTTACCAATACCGACGACCCCATATCCGATGTACAATGGAGCATAGGCGGAACCGATGTTGTACACGGAAATAATATTCAGCACGAATTTACAGATACCGGCTACCTTAACATCACATATATGGTAACGACAATGCATGGATGCACCGACAGGCAGACTCTAAACAACCATATTCATGCTATCGCCATTCCCGACCTCGACGTACAGTTCGACGACAGTGTATGCAACACCAGCATGGTGCTGTTTTCGGCAAATGTTGTAAATCCGGATTTCACCTACGAATGGGACTTCGGCAGTGCGCAACCAGTTGGAATTGCTGGCTCGGTACTTTCGCTCCATTTCCCGACTCCAGGACGATATCCGTTCTCGCTCAAGGTAACCGGCGGTTTGGGATGCACCGACTCAATAAATTACCCCAACGGTGTGTTGGTCGAAGGTCTCGAAACCGACCTGACACCACAAAACCAGATATTCGACTGCTATCCTGCACAACCAGTATTTAATGTTACAACTATAGCCCTCCCCGATGGCACACAGCCTTCGTTCCACTGGAACATGGGAAACGGCGATAACCTCTACGTCGAAAATCCGGAATATCTGTACAACACCCCTGGCAACTACCAAATCTCGTTTGAAGTTACCACACCTGCAGGGTGCCGCCAGATAAAGAATGCCAGCATCATTGTCAGCGGCCCATATGCCAACATAAGTATCAGCGACACAGCCATCTGCGCTGGCGACGAAGTAACCTTCAGAATGCTTAACGCACAAAATGTACAGTCGTACCAGTGGGTTGTGGGCGGCGGCCACAACTACACAATGCCAACGGTCACACATACCTACGACTATGTGCCACAATCTGGATATTTTCCCGTTGTTCTTAGTCTTACAAGTGGCGAGTGTTCTGTCGACATTACCGAAATGATACACGTATATGGCGTCGATGCCCGCTTCGGACTGTTTGCCAATGGCAACGAGATTACCGAAGGCCAATGCGGACCTTTGGATGCAACACTTATTAACCAGTCGTCGGAGAACTCTGGTTGGAACTGGTATTTGAATGGGAAACCGCTCGACGTATCGGAAAATGAAATTCCAATACATTGGACAAATCCGTCATATTCCGACTCCACATTTACAGTTTCGCTGGCAGTTACCAGCGACCACAACTGCTACGACAGCGTTTCGCACGCATACTTAATATTCCCGAGTCCACACCCGCGAACAAACAACGATACCGTCATTTGCTTCGGCAATGATGTTAACCTCTTTGTTGTAGGCGGAAACACCTACCACTGGGAATCTCCTATTGACGACAATTCGCCATCGCAAGCCGTAACTCCAAACGAAACAACCACTTACTACGTAGAAGTATTCACCGACAAGATGTGCCGTGCCGAAGATTCTGTTCGTGTTGGTGTGATAACGCCGCTCGAAGCCGACATCGATCCAACGTACACGACAATAAACATTGGCGACACGGCCGTAGCACTAATAATGTCGGACATGGACCTTAACTGCCGCTGGAACCCGGAAACAGATGTTATTTCGTTCGAATGCGACTCGTTGATTTTCTTCCCGCTACATACCACCGACTATGTAGTATGGCTCAGCGATACTCTCGGCTGCTACGAAAGCCGATTCGACATACACATAGAAGTCGACATGAATCTCACACTCGACGTGCCTGGCGCATTCACTCCGCTCAGCAATGGCGACGGCAACAACATTGTATATGTGCGAGGTCTTGGCATCAAGCGACTTTTGCAATTCCGCATATACAACCGCTGGGGCGAGGAAGTATTCTTCAGCGACGACCTGCATATAGGCTGGGACGGAACACTTAAGGGCAAAGTGCAGAACAACGATACCTATTCATATTATGTAGAAGCCGAAATGTTCGACGGAAGCATACGCACAAAAAAGGGCAACCTTATGCTGATAAGGTAGCCCTTTGTATCATCGACAAAAAACTTTCAAACTATTAATAGTATCCCAGAGTCTTAAGCATCGACTTATAGCTCTGTTCTTTCGAGTATAGCCTTGTAGTAATCTTGCCATCCTCGTCGCGGTTGATAAGTACGTGCTTCGGGGCTGGGATCAGGCAGTGCTGGATTCCACCGAATCCGCCTATCGCCTCCTGGTATGCTCCAGTGTTGAAGAAGCCGATGTAAAGTGTTTCGTTGGGATCGAATTCGGGCAAGTATATTGCGTTGACATGTTGTTCAGAATTGTAGTAGTCGTCGCTGTCGCAGGTAAGACCGCCGAGGAAAACACGTTCGTACTGGCTGTCCCAACGGTTGAGCGGCAACATTACAAATCTCTTGTTGATGGCCCACGAGTCGGGTAGAGTTGTAATGAACGAAGAGTCGATCATGTTCCATTTTTCTCGATCGTTTTGCTGCTTCTGGTCTACTACCGAATATATTGCGCCTCCGCTTTCACCAACGGTGAACGAACCGAACTCGGTGTAAATGTCAGGTTCTTGAACCTTGGCTGCCGTGCAGATCATCTTTATCTGGTTGACAATCTCCTCGGCCATATATTCGTAGTCGTAGTCGAAGTTAAGGCTGTTTTTTATCGGGAAACCGCCGCCAATGTCGAGCGAATCGAGGTCGGGACATATCTTCTTGAGTTCGCAGTATACGTTGATGCACTTGTTAAGTTCGTTCCAGTAGTATGCGGTATCCTTGATTCCTGTATTGATGAAGAAATGTAGCATCTTCAACTTCACTCTCGGATTGTTTTCTATGGCATCGTGGTAGAACTGCATTATGTTCTTGTAGCCAATTCCAAGTCGCGAAGTATAGAACTCGAATTTTGGTTCCTCTTCCGACGCAATACGTATACCCACGTTGAAGTCACCTTCAACATTTTCGAGGAGACCTTTCAGTTCGTTAGGATTGTCGAGGATTGGAATAACGTTCTTGAAGCCTTCGTTCATCAACCGGGCAATGTTCTCGATATAGGCTGGAATCTTGAATCCGTTGCACACAACGTGCAGACTTTCGTCAACAAGGTTCTGTTCCTTGAGGGCACGAATAAGGTCTATGTCGAAGCTGGAACTAGTTTCCAGCTGCACGTTGTTTTTCAGTACTTCCTCCATTACAAACTGGAAGTGCGAACTCTTGGTGCAATAGCACTGAACATACTTACCTTGATAGTCGGCCTTTGTAATAGCCACGTTGAACCACACCCTTGCCTTCTGGATATTCTCTGTTATCTTAGGCAAGTAAGTGAATTTCAAAGGTGTTCCATACTGTTTAACCAAATCCATAAGTGGAATGTCGTAGTAAAGGAGTTCTCCTTCTTCTACTTCAAATTCTTCGGTTGGAAAGTCGAACGACTGTTCAATCAAATCCTGATACTTAACTTTCATTTCTCAATAAAATCAAATCTAAATTAACTACATAGCAAAACTGACGACAAATGTAAGTCATTTACTTTATACAACAAAAAGAAAAATTAGAAAATTTTTGAGCATAAAAAAGCACCCGTTTTTGCGGGTGCTTTTTGTATTGTTTGGAAGTTATTTACTTTATTTTCAATTCTTTAAGATACTTCTTTATAGTAGTTTCAAGTCCCATATAAAGTGCATCGGATATTAGCGCATGGCCTATCGACACTTCGGCTACATTGGGAACTTTTGTTACGAAGTAATTAAGATTGTCAAGATTGAGGTCGTGTCCAGCGTTTATTCCGAGTCCAAGTTCGCTTGCCAATTCCGCAGCCTTTACAAAGTCGGCTACAGCCTTCTCCTTGTTTTTTGGGAAGTTAGTCGCGTATGGTTCTGTATATAACTCGATACGATCGGTTTCTGTGTAAACTGCACCTTTTATATTCTGCGGCTTTGTGTCGACAAAGATAGATGTCCTTATGCCTGCATCCTTGAAGTCGCCTATGATTTTCTTCAGAAATTCCTTGTTTGCAACTGTATCCCAGCCTGCATTTGATGTGAGTGCCTCGGGTGGATCCGGTACAAGAGTTACTTGGGTTGGCTTAACCCGCAATACCAGTTCGATGAATTCTTTCGACGGGTAACCTTCGATATTGAACTCGGTGGTGATTATTGGGCGTATGTCGTACACGTCCTGGTATTTTATGTGTCGTCCGTCGGGACGAGGATGAACTGTTATGCCTTGTGCTCCGAACTTTTCGCAGTTGATTGCTGCCAGTTTTACATCGGGAACATTACCGCCACGAGCATTCCTTATCGTTGCAATCTTGTTAATGTTTACACTTAACTTTGTCATTTCTAAAACCTTTTCTTCAAAATCAAATCCATATGCCCTATTCGAAACAGGGATGCCAAAAATACAAACTTTTTCATATCGCTGGCCACTTGTTGATAACTATTTTTGTCTAATGCTTAAAAGTTTGCGTGATGGTATTGTAATTCAGAAAAAAGATTAATTTTGCATTCAATTACAAAAGGAAGATGAAGGTTATTATTATAGGTACGGCCTACCCATATAGGAGCAAGGTTTCTGCTTTCAACCACAATCTGGCGCGACAACTGATGGCCGATGGCAATGACGTTGAAATCATTACATACAAGTATCAGGGTATGCGATATATGAAGCTGTCGGGCGACTCCTCACCAGAAAACCTCAAGATAACGCACATGATTAATTCTGTGAACCCGGTTAGCTGGAGGAAGACTGCCAATTATATCAAAAAATCGCTTCCCGACGAGGTCATTTTTGCATATACAGATTCGCGCGCATCGGTCTGCATGGGCAATATAGCGCAGAAACTCAATACCTGCTCGCAAATAAAGCGCGTCGCAATAGTGAAGGATATGATTCCCGACGATGCCGACGTTCTTGACCGTTTTCTCCCGTATAAGTTTGCACGCAATGTCGACGGATTTGTATGTGTAAACAAGGGTATTGCCGAAGATATTGAACATTTCGAGAAGAATCCTAAGCCCAAGAAATATTCGAACATGCCTATAAATGTGCCTTACGGCGAACGGATACCTCGCAATATGGCAATCGAGAAGCTTTCGCTTGACCCGTCGTGCAGATATCTGCTGTTTTTCGGCTATATACGCCCGTACAAGGGTCTCGACTTGCTTATAGATGCGCTTGCCGATCCAAGATTGCGGAAATATAATGTAAAGCTGATAGTCGCAGGCGAATTCAAGGACAACATACAGCCTTACATCGACAAAATCAGGAACGCCAACGTTGGCGATTACCTTGAGATGCGTACCGAATACATAAACAATCGCGACGTAAACAAGTATTTCTCTGCTGCCGACATGGTCGTGCAGACATACAAGAAACCACGTGAAAGCGGGGTTACACGTATGGCATATCATTTCGAGAAGCCTATGCTCGTAACCAATGTTGACAAACTTGCCGACATTGTCCCCAATGGTGTTGTAGGATATGTAGTTGAACCTAATCCCAAGGATATTGCCGATGCCATAGTCGATTTTTACGAGAACGACCGTCGCGAGGAATTCGAGAGGAACGTAGCAGTAGAGAAACAGAAATTTTCCTGGGTTAACCTTACAAAAACCATAGAAACACTTTTCACCGAAGATGAATGAAATAGAACGAATAATAGGCGAAAGCATAGCCACGAAGCAACGAATATTGGAAAACAATGAACTTGTGCAACGCATCGAAAGGTTCAAGTCGATAGTAGTTGATGCGTACCGCAATGGTGCAAAGGTTTTGTTTTGTGGCAACGGTGGCAGTGCCGCCGATGCCCAGCATATTGCCGCAGAACTTTCTGGTCGCTTTTACCTCGAACGCAAGCCGCTGTATGCCGAGGCTCTGCACTGCAATTCGTCGTACATGACATCGGTGTCGAACGACTATGGTTACGACAATGTGTTTTCGAGAGCTGTCGAGGCGATGGCGCATAAGGGCGATGTGCTAGTAGGCATTTCTACGTCGGGAAATTCGACTAACGTATTGAAAGCCTTTGAAAAGGCTCAAGAAATAGGCGCTTATACTATAGCGATGACCGGATGCAATGGCGGAAAAATAGCTTCGTTTTCCGACCTTGTTATAAATGTTCCTTCCGACGTCACCCCGCGTATCCAGGAAGCACATATAATGATTGGACATATAGTTTGCGAACTCGTCGAAAAAGAATTGTTTGGAAATGGATGATTCGTTACTCGAACGGGCAAGGACAACTTTCGGTAGCGACCGTTTTGCCACCGAAGTTACAGGCATTGAGATTGTTGCCGTTTCTGAGAATTATGCTAAGTGCGAACTCGCAATCGACGACCGTCACCGCAATGCGATGGGAGCAGTTATGGGCGGTGCTATTTTCACTCTTGCCGACTTTTGTTTTGCTGTAGCCGCTAATTCGAAAAAGCTTTCTTCGGTATCGGTGTCGTCGAACATTGTTTTCTTGAATGCAGTACGTGGCGAAAGGCTTATTGCCGAGGCTCATTGCTTGAAATCTGGTAGAAAAAACTGCTTTTTCAGAATAAGCGTTACCGACGAATTAGGCACTCAGGTTGCCGAAGTTGAAGAAATAGGATGTGTGGTGGAGTAAAATAAAGTTTTGATGCCGGCCACTTCTTTAGTCTGCTGGCCTTTTACCTTAATATATACATCTTGCCTACTTCGCGTTTGAAGTATTTGTCGGTGCCAGTATCGCGCTTTTCGATTTCCTCACCGTTGATTTTTGCCTTTACCGTGTAGAAATAAACACCGTTGGCCAGTTTGTCGCCGTAGGTGTCGCAACCGTCCCAGGCATATTCGGTAATGTTTTGTCCGATAGTAATAGGACCTAATTCATCAAGATATATGCGCTTTACTATTTTGCCGGTAATGGTAAAAATCTCTATTTCGAGTTCGTCGGGGATTTCGCTGCCTGTAAGCTCGAATACGAATCGGGTGCGCGAACTGAATGGATTAGGATAGTTTAAAAGGTTAGTAATTGTCGACTTTGTAATGACGTTGAAGTCGATGACATAGCAGTTGTCGCCAGAAATGTTTCCCGCCACGTCCTTTGCCTGCACCTGCAGCCTGTATGTGCCGTCCTCCGTAAAAATAGGCTTGTAGATTATCTTGCAGCTGTTGTCGGGCAGTTCGGCAGGAATCCATTCGATAGTTTCGGCAGGATTTTCCTGTATGCCGAAGCTTATGCGTTTCGATTGTCCTGTTGTAAGGTTTGTAAGGTGCATCTCAAACAGCGAAGTATCGTTTAGGGCAAGGTATTTGTTTTCGTCCTTCAGGGTGACAAGGATTTCGGGTTTTGCCGAAACGATCTCCCCGTTCATGATAAATTTTCCGTCGAAACTTACTTCGAGCAGAGGATTGGTGTTGTCGGTAGCAATGTAGAAGTACTTCGACGCTATATTATTATAATGGTATTGTTCGAGCTGGTAGTAAGTTCCGGTTGCTTCGTTAATCGGGTTGAATTCGACCCAGATGCTGTTCAAACCAGTAAGTCCCAGTGTTGAGTAGCGTATCGTATCGACAATGATGTCGTGTGCAGGATGCGGTCGCAACTTGCGGACATCGATAACCGTCTCGTTGTTGCGGCTGTCGCGGATCCAATATTTTACCACCAGGCTGTCCATGTCGTAGTTGCTCACGTTCTGCGTTGCAATGGCGAATACCAGTTCGTCGCCGCGTTCAATGGTGTCGGTGTGGAAGAAATATCCGAGTTTCGGGTCGATTGCTGTTTCGGGAACTCCTTCGAACTGCAACTGCCATTTCTTTAGTTGTGGCATTGTGCGGTCGACATTGTCGCGTGTGAACAAGTTAAGCCGTAGGTTCGGATATGTGCGATAGTCGATAATGTCTTCGAGTTGAAGCAGTTCCAGTTCGTTGGCGTGAATGCTGTCGATTATCAGGACCTCTTCGCCCGAAGGACGTATGCCGTACACTTCGAGGTTCAGTTCGTCGTTTGCTTCGCTTTCATGACCCCAGTTGAGCGAACGCCATTGTCTCGACGGACCGACTATAACACTCTTGATATATCCGTACGAAAGATCGGTCGTGAGGTTAAGCGGGTCCATATCGATGTCGTCGCCATAAACCTCCCTGTGTATCGATGGCGTTCCTTTCTTGGTACAGAATATATATGCCTTGTTGTTGGGGACAGTGCGTATCTGTACAGCGCCAAGACTTTCCATGTTCTGCTTAAGCGCCTCGGGAAGTGAGGTAAATGCTACGGTTCTCCACGAATATATTAATATGTAATATCCGTTGGGTATATCGTTCAGCAGGTTGTTCATGCCATTGAGGGCATTAGTACTGATGTCGAATGTGAAATATGGCTGCGGACTCGATGCAGAGAAGCACTTCGGATAATTTCTATGTCCGTAGTTTTGTCTGTCGGACTGCCATGCAAGCAATGTCATCGGGTCGATTACTGCCACAACCATTGCCGAACCGGTGTTGCAGTTGCTGTAGCCACCAGTCTGCGGACCTGTGGTATTGTCGATTGTCCATCGTACCACGTTGAATGTGCTGCTGTTTACATTTGCACGATTATGGCAGTTGAGCTGACGTTGCGACTGCAGGTATGCAAAAGTCTGTGTGTGCGGATTGTATTCCACGAAATTAAAATCATCCTTTTTGAACTGATAGTAATGCGCCTGCGACCAGCCTTCCTTGCCTTCGATGTAGATGAACGACGATTCCTTCCATATTGGTTCTCCGTCAGAGTATCTTGAAACCCTCCAGTAGTAGACTGTATTTTCGTTCATGGCAAACGGCACATGCCACCTTACTGTTCCTCCGGCACTATTTACAACGCCTTCGCGCAATAGCGGACTATTGAACCTGTCGGTAGTATCAATCTGGAACTTGTACGGAAGCGCTTCGAGGAATGGGTCGCCGGTAGAGGCTACAAGCGACACCGTATCGCGTGGATAAATGGCGTACTCGTATGGGTAGATTGGGAAGATGTCGCTTGACTTTATCATGAAGTCGAGCGTTGCATAATTGTTTGTTTCCGACATTTCATCAACTTCGTTCATTCCGTCTACATATACGCGGACGCGGTTCATTCCTGTTCCATCGATGATGTTTGTCGGGATTCTTACGCTTGCAGCCTTTCGATAAATACAACCGTCGACAATGGTTTCGTAGTGTGATTCCTCGCCATTTGGCAAAGTTCTCTCTACATACAAGTAGAAATTCTGAGTTACAGCCCTGCCAAGATTCCTAATGTCGACTACAACGTCGAAACTATCGCGTACAGTTGTTATCTCCTGAGGCGACAAACTTATCGAACTATTGTCGATCATAAGGTCGGGCTTTTCGGTGGAGTTTACTTTGACGGCAGGATCGCCATGCAAGGTTATCTGATATCCGGATATTTCGGTATTTATGTTCCATGAAGATAGGATGTTCTTAAGCGTGTGCTTTATTTGTATGCCTATTGGACGGTTGTATTGCAATGAACCAATGTTTCTGTAAAGTTCACGAGTATATATGTGCAGATAGTTGGTGTTTCCCTGGTCCATCGACGACAAAAATCCAATTGCACCCTTTTGCGACTTTACCCAAACATCGCTCAAAGTGTTTGTAGTGGAATGAATTGCACCAACATAGCATGAGTTTCCTATCATAAACGGATATTTCCCGTCGTTGTTGTACGATTCTGGCGGCTCTATTTCGTGGTCGAAGGTTGTGGACGAACCATGACCGAAAAATGTCATAATGGAAACACCATCGTTTATCATCATGTTTATTGAATCGCTGTTTGTAGTTGTGATTGCTGCCGACGAGTTTTTCAGAAATGTGTGAACGCGTCCGCCATACAGCGTATCCTCGATAATCTCCTTGTATTCTTCCAGATATTCCTGTATCCTTATTTGCTCCATCGAATTGTTTCCGCCGCCGAAATGCATTATTTCTTTCTGCCACATTGCAGGCGCAGCCGATTCGTATTCCATAACTTTGGCCAGGTATTGTTGCAACTCGTTTGCCGACGTGACCGCAAGTCGTCCTGTCGCAAAAAGCGGCTCCGTGGCCGTGCCACCCAGGCCTATGGTAAGAAGCTGATCGCTGGCCGGTTGTCCTGCCGAAGGCACTGTGGTGTAGCTTGCATTCGATGCCGATGTCTTGAACTGACTAGCCTCGAGCGAACGTCCGACAAGGAAAAGGTATTTCTCGGATGGCGACATATTGTATGCAGCATTGCAGAACCTGCGGATAGCTGCCGGATTTCTGTTGACTCCGTATGCATACTGATCGTACAACTGTGCTACGTCTGCAACCACCGACTTGTACCCTCTCGTGTTGCGATACTCAGCGTATTGGTCGCATGCAGAAATATAATTTTTATGTGTAACTATCAGGTAGTCGGCATTGGGCACGCGTGAAAGATAATCGATAAACTTGTTGTCGGTCGACACCTTTTTTATAGCTGCTGGCGACAGGTATCCTGCAGAGCCTACAAGTATCAGCTCGCGCTGGGCACCAGTATGTCCGACAAGACATTTTATTGCACTTTCGGCAGTTGGGCTTATGCGCTCGTGATTGGTAAGGTCGTAGAGTATGGCTCCTGAGCCTGATGCAAAGTTGCTAATTTCCAGGTAGTCGCGAGTATCGTCGGCATTTGGCTGAAGTTCGAACTCGAACGACGATGAGTTTTCGAAATTCCAGGTATGCGGATATCTTATGTCGATATAGGCAATTGCATTCTTGTCGTTCTCATCGTAGTCGGCAACAAAGTGCAATGTGGTTGAACTCGTAAGTTCCAAACTTGGAATCCTAAAACTTTTGCGGATAAATTCATAGCCGTTGTAGACAGTGTCAACCCAAGTCTGGTTTTGGGTAGAAACCGAAAGATGGTGCGGCTGTGTAAAATACGACTGGCTGCTGGTGTATATTCCTCCGACAGCTATTTCAACTCTTGTGTCGGGGCCAGCGGTATATGCTCCAGCTGTGGCTACCGTCTTGTTTATTCCACCTGTCGAAAGCGTTGTGGCGTCCATCCAGCCTTCCGACTCAGTAAAGAAACTGCGAGTATTTCCCGCATAATATTTCCCAGTGTAGTTTGTGCGCTTGTGTCTGATGCAGTAGTCGGGACGGTGATCAATGTGGCTGTCGAAGTCAGTTTCGGAAAGTTCTGCCATACGCCTGTTGCCACTCATAAAATTCCACGTGAGGAAATATGCAGCAGTGTCGTTGTAATTGCTTACATCTGGATTTATCATGCTGGCAGGCGAATCGTAGAAGTCGTACTCGTCGGTTCCGCGGTTACGCTGCCCGTAAAATTCTATGTATCCATTTGACGCCAGACTGCCGTCGCCATTGATGCCATTAATATAAATGTATTGTTCCTCACCATTGTGAAAAATTTGAATATGGTCGGCATTTACTAGATTTATAGGAACATTTGCAGCGACTAGGTCGGATGTGTAGATTCTGTACATTCCGTCCTTTACTACCTGAATCTTGAAGTATTGCTGGTTGTAGTTTATCCATGAATTTTCCTGTGCGACAAGCACAAATGGCGACAATAATGCGATTAGCACAACAAATGCATGCCTAATCATGTATTTCCTTGTCCTTGCCGTAAAGTCCATGTTTTTGCTTTTTTGTTACAGTCGGCTGTGCGAATCCTTTTTCTTGAGGTTGAAGCCGTAGCTCAACGAGAATACGTGCGAGTACAATGCTATGCTCTGGTTGCCAACGTCGGTAAATGCATAGTCGATGCGTACTCCGTAGAATTTCACGCCGATGCCGAGGTTAGGTTGCCACGAAAAAGTATTTTTGCCGTTGTAGTCGGGTACTGTCTGGAAATTGTTGAAGCCGCAGCGCAGGAAAACTAAGTCGCCGTAGCCTAGCTCGAGACCGAAGGTCGGGTCGATACTGAACGCCTTTGTGCGGATAAGAGCACTGCGTTTCCCGTCGAAAGTCGTCGCAAGGTCGATTTCGGGGTAAATGGTAAACTTTTCCTTTATAGAGAACAGGTATCCAGCGCCAAGCATAAGGCGGGGAACGGTCACTTCCATTCCGTTTACGGGAATTTCGTTGCCTGTTTCGGTAAATACATCCTCGAGCAGTTCGCGGTTGTAGTTCCATGCGTTGAAAGTACCGATTCCGTCGCGAAGCACAGCACCGAAACGCCATGCCTTGTAGTCGTAGCGCGCTGCAAAGTCGAGTCCGAAACCTACTGCATGGGCAAACTCGCCGACATTGCGGTAGATTATCTTTACATTTCCGCCCACACTAAGGCCTTCAACCGGAAGGATGTGCGAATATGAGACTAGAAATGCATAGTCGGCTATCGAGAACGAGGTGATATTGTCGTAGTTGATATTTCCATTAGGGTCAATGAGGTTGAGTGTATTTGGGATGTCGTCGACACCGAAGCGGACCATCGAAAGGGATACCGCCGACTTGTCGTCGATCTTGTATCCTGCGCCTACAAAGTCGTATTTTGATATGCCTGCAAAGTATTCGGAATGCATGGCGCCTATCTCTATTTGCTTGTCGAGGCTTGTCAAAGATGCAGGATTCCAGTATGCTGCAGAAATATCATTTGTTGACGAAATAACTGATGTTCCCATGCCTAAAGCCCTGGCTCCCACGCCAATAGACAGGAATTCATTGCTGTATTTCGCAACTTTCTGTGCATTTAAAAAATTTACAGCGGTTGCTAATAACACAAATAATGCTAATTTTGCAGTCGTTTTCATTGGCAATTTTTTACGATGCAAAGAAAACGAATTTAAACGACAAGTTATTATATATTTTAAAAAAAAGGTATGAAAAAGATAAAAGCAGCAATTCCGTCGTTCGTAACTTCGCTGAATATGGTATGCGGAGTGTGCGCTTCGGTGCTTGCGTTGCAGGGCGAAACAAGGCTTGCCGTCATACTGATAATATTGGCTGCCGTATTCGATTTCTGCGATGGCTTTGTCGCACGGTTGTTGCATGAAGTGTCGGAATTCGGCAAGCAGATGGACTCTTTGTCCGACCTTATCAGTTTTGGATTTGCTCCATCGGCAATAATGTACGAATTTGCCGTATCAAACGGACTTTTCTCCCATTATTCTGCATTGTTTGTGTTGCTGATTGCCGTTTTTTCTGGCTTGCGCCTGGCAAAATTCAACATCGACCCCGAACAGACAACCGAATTCAAAGGATTGCCAACTCCAGCATCGGCATTGCTGATAATTTCTGTCTGCTATTATTGCAAGACCAGCGAATCGGCTTTGGCCCAGGTTCTTACATCGCAGGCTGCTGTGATTGCCGTGGTGGCTTTCGTATGCATAATGATGGTTGTGAATCTGCGTCTGTTCTCAATGAAGATTAAATCGCTGAAAATAAAAGCAATAATCTGGCAACTTATACTTATCGCATCTCTGGTGGCATTTGTTTGTCTCTTCGGGGTACTCGGCCTGGCGTTTACAATTATTATGTATGTCATTTTATCAATAATTAGGAATATAATTAATCGCAATAATCACGATAATAATGTAAAGACGCAAAATATTGCGTCTCAACCTAGAAACAACATTAAACAATCATAAACAATTTTAAACTTAGAAACTTAGAAACGGCTTTAGCCACAGAAACTTAGAAACTAAAAAACATATTATCATGAAATTTTACGCTCAAATCAACGTTATGCCGCTCAAGGCTTTGTTGGACCCACAGGGAAAGGCTGTATTGAACAGCGCCGTTAAGACTGGTTTCGAAACTCTTCGCAATGTCCGTATCGGAAAGCATATCGATGTTGAAATCGAAGCTTCATCGGAGGCAGAAGCCAGCAAGAAGATCGACGAGTTCTGCAGCAAGGTTCTTGTGAACCCGATAATCGAATCGTACGAATTCGCAATTGCTGAAGTTAAGTAATTCGGCTTGTGATTTAGGCATATAGGAATGTGCCAATGCACGTTCCGTGTATTTTTGTGCTTATGCTGGGAAAACGTTTTCGGAGCATATTTTTCGTGGTGCTTGCCAGTATTGTAGTGCTGTCGTGCGCCAAGCAGGTAGTGCTTACTGGTGGGGCTAAGGACGTTACTCCGCCAGAGGCTCAGGCTAGTTCTCCCGAAAACGGTTCTACAAATTTTTCGGCAAAGCACATAACTGTAAAATTCAACGAGTACATAAAGCTAAACGACGTTTCGTCTAAGCTTATCGTGTCGCCGCCAATGGAAGAAAAGCCTGTTGCTGTAGTCAGTGGTAAGAAGCTGAAAATCAAGATAAACACTGACCAGTTGAAGCCCAATACGACCTATTGTCTCAACTTCAACGATGCGGTGGCCGACATCAACGAAAACAATGCGCTTAATAGTTTTGTCTATGCTTTTTCCACTGGCAGCGAAATCGACTCGATGTCGTTTGCCGGAACAGTTTTCGACGCATTTACGCGCAAGCCTGTCAACGACGCATGGGTGATGCTTTACAGTAATTTTTCCGACACTGCAGTTTCGACCACAATGCCAGACTACATCACAAAGGTCAACAAGCAGGGAAATTTCAGGATTAACTATGTGCGCGAAAACGACTACAAGATTTTTGCACTGCGCGACAACAATTCGAATTTCATGTTCGACCTGCCGGAGGAGTACATTGCCTTCGACGACACAACTCGCCATCCCACAGTAGAAATTTCGTACGACACCATAAAGGCAAAGGACAAGCAGACCGATTCGGTTGTGACCAAGACAAAATATCTGCCCGACGACATTAAGCTGCTGCTGTTCAAGGAAGACAAGACTCCGCAGTATTTCAAGTCGTCGAAGCGTGTAAAGCGCAACTATTTCGAGATGGTATTTAATTTCACGCAGTACGAAAATTACAAGTTTACCGTACCTGGCGACGATTCGGCATTTGTATGGGCAAAGGAGAATCCCGATACTGTCAGGATTTGGATTAAGGATACAGCCTTGATTGCATCTGACACGCTCAAGATTTTTGCCGAATATACTGATCCGGCTTTCCCCGATAGCGTACACCTCGACACCTTGAAATTCCGCAAGCAGGACAAACTGTTTGCCGATACTTTGCTTACAATGAAACTGCCCAAGGACAAGCGTCCCGACGCAGACTATTGCATATCGTTTTCGTTGCCAATAGAATCGTACGACGAGAGTGGCTTGAAACTGTTCGGCGCTGTCGATACGGTGTTCGAACCTATGGAATTCAAGGTGGAAAAAGATTCTGCTTGTCCGCTTAATCTCAAGGTCGTAGCCAATATTGCCGAAGGGCGCAAGTACAAGATTATTGCCGATTCTACGTTTGCAACATGCATCTATGGCTATCATAATGCGCCCGATACGGTGGAGATTGTGCCCATGCGCGAAACTGAATTCGGTACGCTCAAGGTGCTGTTTCAGGATGACAAGCCATATGTCGTGGAACTGTTTCAGGGCGAGAAGGTTAAAGCTAGCAAGTCAGTCGCAGGACGACAGGTGGAGTTTGTGTATTTGCTGCCAGGCAAATACGATATCCGCATCATAAACGATGAAAACGGAAATGGTCGCTGGGACACTGGCGACTACTCGCAGCACAGGCAGGCCGAAAATGTCTTCTATTATCCTCAGACATACGAAATTAGAAGCAGTTGGGCACACGAAGTGACAATCCAATAATTGTCATAAAAATTCTATAGTTTTATTGCTAATAATCATATATAAATTTATATATTTGCAATCGTGTAAGATTGTCATTAATTTGGCATTAAATTTGATTGTTTAATCTATAGTATTGATATATAGATATATGAGAAAACACATACTCAACCTATTGGTTTTCATGCTATTTGGGATTAGTAGCGTGATGGCTCAGTTTACAGGTTCGGGAACTTTTTCCGACCCATATTTGATTTCTAACGAACAGGATTTGCAGAATCTTGTAACCGCTGTCAATGCTGGAGAATCATTTTCAGGCAATTTTTTTAAGCAAACAGCCGACATTGATTTTACCGATTCGCAGATTTTTCCAAACGGATTTACTCCGATAGGCAATTATGCAGACAACCTTCCGTTTTCGGGCACATACGATGGCGACGGGCATTCTGTTTCAAGGCTTAGTGTCAACACTCTTGACGAGACTGCAATGTTTGCCTACGTTCTCAACGGCTGCATTAAGAACCTGAATCTTGAAAACGTAAACATTTCGGTTAGCAACATATCACGCGCCGCAAGTGCAGTGGCTTACGCCACCAATTCGACAATTGCGAACATCACCGCAAGCGGACAGTTTTATGCTGCAGGCGATTTCGAGTACGCCATATTGTCGGGTATAGTCGGACAGTCGGATCATAGCACAATTTCGGGCTGCGTAAGCATGTTGTCGTTCGATTTAACAGGT
Organism: Bacteroidales bacterium; assembly: GCA_017617125.1. Taxonomy (GTDB): domain Bacteria; phylum Bacteroidota; class Bacteroidia; order Bacteroidales; family ML635J-15; genus Bact-19. The sequence goes on along the minus strand of JAFZWY010000048.1, from coordinate 9,905 downwards.
GTAAGCGCCGACACAATAAAGATTGCCGGCATCACAATAGGACGCAATTTGACAATAAGCAACTGCTTGGTATCAAGCTACATAAAAGGAGAACCTGATCTCTATTATCCGATAGCCAATGCCGGAACAATCTCAAAATGTATCATAACCGAGTCGAATTTTGAACCTTCGCAGGTGTCAGCTAGTTACACAAGCTGCTTTTTCGACCACCAGAATACACTAATCGCTGAATTCCCATACCAGCAAAACTACATCAACGGACTTAATGCAAGGAAAACGGCAGAGCTAACTACTGGCTCATTGTTTAACGATGCTGCATGGACAGAAACCGCTGGACTTTACCCACGTCCCGCTTCGGTAGCCAACACGGGCATTGCCATGCTTGCCGCTTCGCCTATGACACTCAACTCTGCCGACTGCATAACATCGGTAGCTTCCAATTTCACTGTAAGCACCCTTAATAACGTGCAGTGGCAGACCGAAAGCGAGAATTTACAAATAAACGGAGGCAATGTTACAGTCAGCAACAGCGAAGAAAACTCCATTGCCGAAATTTACGCCTACAAGAACAATGTGATGAAGACATTGCAGGTACGCATACTTGCCAATATCTACGGTTCCAAAGCAAATCCTATACTTATTAGCACACTCGACGACCTTTACGAACTCGCAGCAATGCTATATGATGATGAAGATATGGGTGGCGCAGTAGTCGCAGATGGAAAGTCTGCTTCGGATTTCGGTGCCGAATACGAAAACGAACTTTATTTCCTTCTCACCAACGACATTACAATACCAGAAGATTCTACATGGATTCCAATAGGTTCTTACACCTACCCATTTAGATGGAATTTCGACGGTGGAAACCATACAATCGACCTTGGTGCACGGGAATTTATTTCCACTTACAATAGCGGCGAAATGTATCACAAAAGCATAAGCTCTTCTTATTTTATGGGCATGTTCGGAGTAATAGTATATGCAAATATATCCAATCTTACCGTTAATGGTAATTTTTATGTCGAAGGCGTTCAAAGTTTTGGAGGTATTGGAGGTATTGCTTACGAATCTACATTGTCGAACTGCAGATTTTCGGGTAGTATCACATATAGCTCGTCTGGATCTGCTATTTCCGGACCTACTGTAGGCAAAAGTTCCAATTCGATACCAGGTGCCGGCGGTATAGTTGGTTATGCAGAATATACATCATTTTATAGTTGTACCAATAATGCATATATTATATCCACACAGGAAAGTTCGTATGCAGGAGGTATAATGGCTAATGGTTCCAATGTTTACATGGAATCTTGCACAAACCTCGGCAATATTTCGGGACAATACTTTATAGGTGGCATGGCCGCATCCGCAGATACATGTACAATAACAGGATGCGCCAACTATGCTCTAGTGGCATCAGAGTACTACAATGGCTCATTTATAGGATATCCAGATAATTCAACCATAACCGACTGTGCCGATTATGGCGGTGATGCAAACTCTGGTAGATTTGCCGAATCTTCGTGGGCAACGGTATATTCGAATAATATCTATGCACCTGGTAGCGGATATTTATTGAATTATGACGCTGATATCCTTGACAGATGGTATTCGGTTGATTCCGAAACAGATCCCGCTATGTGCGGATCACATGAAAACTGCTATATCGACAAACAGATGCTACCCGTTGGAGGCAATTTAAATGGAGTAAACAAAGTTCTTACTTCGGAACTGATTTATGGAACTGCCGAAAGCCTCAACCTTGATGCTGACAAATGGACTTTCATCAACGGACGCTATCCAGTACCGTCAGGAACCGAATACAATAACGATATTGCCATCTTGGCCACCACGCCATTGGTTCTCGCCGCTACCGACGAAAACAACTACGAAACGGCAAAAAGCGTGTGCAGCAGTATCAGTTTAAACCAAAACCTTGGCATTACATGGATGCTCGACACTACGACTATCCTATCTGGAAGTACCGTGAGCCTGGATTCATTGCGACAGGATTCGACAAGTGGATACGTTACTATAACATCCAGATTGGGCGAGGCACAAATCCAGCAAACAGTTGCACTTCCGCCTAGAGTTGGTTCTTTAGACAATCCTCTGCTCATAGAATCACTCGAGGATTTCAATAATTTCTCGCAAGCACTATCAAGCACAGGCGGCACGTACAAGGGTGTGTCACTTGGCAATTATGGCGCTGACCTCTACTTTAAGCTAACCACCGACTTGGCTGCAGAAGAAAATTCTACCAATGTAGTTAATTTGATACCAGTTCCATATTTCTATGGAAATCTCAATGGAGGCGGACATACGATAACCGTCACTAGCGACGACCTCAATTCCAGCATTTCTACTTATTATAGTTCAGATTACGGGTTGTTCAACTCTATTCAATACGCAAAAATCGACAGCCTAAATTTAATAGTAACTATTGATAATGACAACACTTATTTTGGAGAATCCAAAATCGCCATACTTACCAAGAGCGCAATAAATTCAACTATAAGCAATTGTACGATAACTATTGACGGAACGCTTAGTTCTGGAGGCGGTGCGTTGTTCTGCGGTGATTTAACATACTCTAACTTGATTAACTGCAGTACCCTTGGAAGCGGAGAATTTAAAAATGATGCCGATGAAGAAATGGGGGATAATATCGCAGCTTTTGTATTCGAAGCTTATTCTTCTGAAATTAAAAACTGCACCAACAACTTGAAAATTACCTCTACTTCGAGCAATGCTGCAGGTATTTTATACAGTGGAAATAACATAAGCATAGAAAATTGCGTAAACTATGCGGATATATTATCTAGCGGCTCCTATGTGGCTACCGGTATTGTTGGTATTTTAAGCGATGGTCAAAATACGATAAAAAATTCGGCAAACTATGGCGCTATAACGGGAGGTGGCTTTAGTTATGATGACGAAATCGGCGAAGCGTATGGCATTGCTAAGAATACAACAAACAATGTAACTATTGAAAATTGCTTGAATGCCGGACGTATTAGTGCTGGTATAGTCGCCGGAATTGCAAATAAAGGTAGCAACTTCATCAATTGCGCCAACTATGGCGAATTGGATACAGGGGGTGGTGCTTTGTTGGCAGGTGTCGCATTGGAAGCATCCTCAATTTCAAGCTCAGTTGTTTCTTCTCCAGTTACGTATTATTATGAATCGAATAAAATGGGACAGCAATATGCTATAGGTCCTAATGCCGACGACGAGGACAATTTCTTCGACGAACAGATAACCGAAGTCAAGGTCGACTCGTTGCGCCTCAGTTTCTACGAAAATGGAACGGCTCGCACAACGGGAAACATGGTAGGCAGCGCACTTGCCAACTATCTACCATCCAACGGCTGGAATTTCTCCGACGGACTTTATCCTCTTCCTGCAGGACTTGATCCCAACGACCCGCACAACAAACTCGCACGTCTGCCGATTCTCCTGAAATCGGAAGGTATAGGACGCAACGAAAAAATCACATCGGTAATTACCAACTTTACCCTGCCACAGATAGATGGAGTAACTTGGGAATCGTCGGATGAAGATATTGTTTCGGTGCCATCGAACGGTGGTGTGGCGACTGTCATGAATCAAAGTGAGGCCACTATAGTGACAATTACCGCAACCTGTGAAGGCTTTTCAAGAGATTATACGCTTTATATACACGAGCTACAGGGAACTTCCGCCGACAATCCATACATTATAAGTAATTGCAACGATTTTATCCATATTGCTATCAACGAAGATTATGCAAGTGGTTGTTATGGATTATTCTTCAAACTTAATAACTCGATAATAATAAGAAGATCTAACATTAATTTTGATAGCAACGAAGTAGATGGTAATTTCCAATTCGGCTTTTACATCACAGAAAATCCATATGTTCTGTTCCCATCCGAATATCCTTTCCGCGGCACATTTGACGGAAACGGACACACAATAACTTGGCAGAATACTGGGTATACTGCCGACTATTACGGCTTGTTCAGATACACCGACGGTGCAACTATTTCGAACCTTTCGTTCTATTACAACGAAAACAGTTCAAACAGCACCCATTCAGGAACACTTGTCGGTAACGCCAAGGCAACTACAATCAACAACTGCTCCGTATTTTCAAATCTAACGGCTACCAATCGCGTAGGTGGTATAGTAGATGCGGCTAGCGACGGCACAGTGATTTCGGGGTGTGTTTTTGCTGGTGAATTGTCGGCTAAAAACATAGGCGGTATCGTAGCAGATGCCGAAAATACTCGTATCGAAAACTCTGTCTCGATGCTTAGAGTCCCCAATCTTGCAGACAATCCAGTCGAAATAGCAGGCGCAATAGTGTATTTGGTTAGAAATAATGTAGAAGTAGATTCCTGCCTTGTAATCGGTGACAATTATAATGAAAACATAAATACAATCGGCTATGGAGAAATGTCGATAAGCAACTGCTACTACGACAATCAGATGTGGCTTGTTGGCGAATCGGAGATCACTAATAATATAATAGGTAAACCTACACGCGAAATTATCGGCGACGGTTTGTTCGCAAACTCATCAAAATGGGCACACGTCGAAGGCAAGTATCCTGTTCCCGCAGGAACTCAAAACCAATCAGTAGGCAGACTTGCATCGGTACCAATGCTTATCAACGAAAACGATGCCGATGTAATGCATGTAACTTCTATTACTCCTTACGAAGCCGATTCTATCTCGTGGACAGCAGCGTCGACAGAAACAAATGGTCCAATAAGCAATGATTTTGCAGTTCAGTGCGTTGACTCGGAAACAGAAACTGCAGTTATGCTTTCGGTTGACGATGCCACCATCGGAAGTCTGTCGTTCGAAAGAAAACTGAAGGTTACAAAGGGTATTGTAGATGTTAATGCCCCGATTGATGATTTCCAGCCATGCGAAGGTGGAGAAATAAGCTATTCTGTTGTCGCAGGCGATGCAACATATATGTGGACAATAGAACCCGAAATGGAAGCTTCGGCATTCAACCAGGACAGCATCACGCTTTATGTTCCTGCTGATTTCATGAGTGCACAGACCGACAATTCGGCAACGCTTAACCTTACAGTTAGCTACGACAATTGTGAAAAGGATTTCGAATTCCAGTTCAATGTGATGCCATCGCCAGCACATTTCAGCATATCCAACGACACTGCATTGTGCAGCGGAAGCGACCTCACCCTCAAGTGCACGATTGACAGCGCATACGCAATGTACTCCGACATGTTTATGCTTACATGGTACGATGCAACCGACATGCAGACTCCTTTGCAGTCCGACACCGCAAAGACATTCTACATTCCTTCGCTCAATGCCGACAGAACCATAAAGGTTGTGGTTGACAACGGAGGCACGTGCGCAACAGATACTCTCGAGGTTAGATTGACAACTATTTCGGCAAGCGATATTACCGTGGTAAGCGGAAATCCTAACCAGTATATTTGTGAAGGAGAACCAATAGAACCAATTGTTTTCTCGGTTACTAATCCTACCTATGATTTACCGTATGGTGTTTATGCCGAATATGATACGACAAACAACCTGCTTACACTAACAGGACATCCAAGTAATACATATAATAGTGATAATACATACACCATATCGTCATGCGGAAGCGAATTTAACGGCATAATGGACGTTTCATATTTCCGCTCAAGAGCTATGAGCAACCAATCATTAGTGGTTAACCTTGGCGAAGAGGTGGACATGAGTTTTTATGGCGATTTCAACTTGGCAAATTTGATTACTTGGGAAAGTTTGGACGGTTCGGAAACATTTACCGCCCAAGATTTGGGTTTGGAAATGAGTTCACACCAAGATGAGGATGGCATTAGTTCGTATATTCAAGGAATCGCAGAAATGCCAGGTGAATATATTTTCCATATAACAATCCCTGCTGAGGAAAATTGCCCATCTATAACATACGACAACTTCCTAGGCGTTTACGACAATTCAGATTTGATTGCAACTGCAATTGATACAACAATATGCATTGGTGAAACAGCAACACTTACAACAATTGAACGTCCAGGTGCATACGGCGGCGACTATGTATGGACTGTAGGCAACGACACCATTGGTTCTGGCGACCGTATTGATGTTACACCTCAGCAAACTACTACATACAATGTATTGTGTGGCGGAAAGAGAATGGTCGGCGAGTTTGAAATCGGTGACTATATATACTGGGATGATAATCTGAGCGAAAGCGGATACTCAATGCAGAAATATTTCGAATACAATTCGTATAATAATGAAACTGGATATTTAATTGTAAATATTGAAGAGGACAGCCTGTTGTTGATGACACTTGCTAGGATGGAAGAAGCGGTTTGGTCGCCTGAAGCAACCGATGTTTCAAACATTACCAACTATGCTACTGTACAAGAGGCTATGAACGACATGAACGGTCGCGCAAACTCGTTGACTCTTAACAGCATTGAAGAATCAGCAGCCGCTATGCTTGCTGCCGACGACATGGGCTATCTGCCATCGGCTGGAGAATTTGGCTATCTGCTCAATAACTATGTAAGGTTCTATAGGTTGTTCAGTGAAAACAATATTAGAACAGCAATCCTTACATCAACCGAAAAGGATGCTAATACAGTTTATGCGTTCAATCCAATCTATGGTCTAATATTGGAACACCCGAAGACAGAACCCGCCCTTGCAATGGGATTCAAAAAGATAAACAAGAATGAGGTTCTCAATATGGTTGGTCGTACTTCCAATATAACAAGAACCGGTTCTGTAGACATCATCGTCAGCGAAAGGCAATCGGTTGAAATAAGCACAAGCGACCAGCTTTGCAACACCGAAACTGCAAATGTTGCCGTAGTAACCGAATATCCAGTAATCAACTGGTACAATCTTGACGATCCAGACGAGCAGGTGGTAATCGACAACAACAACGCCATCCTTACCGACGGACATTACATAGCTGTGGCTTCCGACATTTATGGTTCGTGCATCGATACAGTACCTGTAAAGGTTCGTGACCTTACTTTCGAAATTCCACAGGACACTACCGCATGCGATTCTGTTGCAATTACAATTGCAAAGGAAAATATCGTTGTTCTTCTCAATGAGGAGGCTATCGAAGGACAAACCATTGTTCTTACCGAATCGGGAACATACACTGTTGGCGTTTACGATCCCGAAAATACCGACTGCGTTGAGGAGAAACAGATTGTTGCAACAATCCACAACTCGTATACTGCTGAAATATACGACACAATAACCAACGACCAGGCCTATCTGTGGAACGGCGATAGCATAACCATCGCTGGAAACTACTCGTTCACTGGAACTACCGAAAACGGCTGCGACAGCATTGCAACCTTACACCTTATGGTAATAGATGCCAACCTGTCGTTTGTTATTTCGGGTATGGTAACAGGCGTTGATGGTATTCCTTTGGAGAACGTCGAAGTTTCGAATGGCAATACCAATACTCTCACCGACATCGATGGTATGTTCTCGCTGATAGTTGCTCGCAGCAATCCGTCAGTGAAGTTTATAATGGACGGATACAACATAGTATACATTGACGCTGAAGATAATGGCGAAGAACTTCTCATCGTAATGGAAAAACCGGAAATGGAATTGCAGTCTGACGACCTTCAGGTATCAACATTCCCGTACGTTGCCAACGAAATTAATGTCGAGATAACAAACAACGGCGACGGTCCGCTCACATGGAGTTCGGTTATTATTTCCGACGATGTAAACATAATACCGTCGGCACCGACGCGTGGTACACGCAACATGTGGGATGTGGTAAATGCAGGATTCACTACACACAGCAGAGCAGAACAGGCCGTTGCTACCGACGGATTCTACATCTACACCGCATCGTGGATGCGCAAGGGCGAATTCAACCGCTACACACTCGACGGATATGTTGAAACATTCAACATCCAGGGTGTAGGAGCAATCAGGAATCTAACCTACGACGGAAGCCACTATTTCTACGCTACCGACAACAGCAATATTATCTACAAGATCGACATGGGTGCTCAGACCGTAGATTCGATAGTCCTCGACCAGAACATGGAAGTTCGCTACTGCGCGTACGTAAGCGAAAATGTTATGTATGTCGGCAACTGGACTTCGCTCTACATGGTTGTTCTTGGAGAAACCATAACCACTGTTCCAATGTCGAGCAACCTTACCAATGTATATGGAATCGTTTACGACAAATACCACGAAGGTGGACCTTGCCTGTGGGCGTTCTCACAGATTTCGCAGAACAACGGACCATCGGCCCTCATCCAGATGCTTGATTCAAATGGCATGCTTACCGATGTTACACATTATGTAAACGACACCGTTGTCAACTTGCTTTCGACATCGACAGCTGGTGGCATCTGCGTTTCGGAACTCCTGTACGACGACAAGTATGTAATGCTTGCCAACATCCAGAACAGCACCGAAAACAACAAGATTGTAATTTACGAAATTGGCAAGAAGGAAGTATGGCTGTCGTTGAGCCAGAAGAGCGGTGTTATTCCTGCTGGCGAATCTGTAATAGTTAAGGTTTCGGAACTTGTTCGCGATGAAGGAAGCTACGCTGCAAATATCAAGTTTATGCCTGCTGTTTACAATCCAAACGACATTTCACTTTCGTTAAATACACAAGTATCGGCTCCACAATGCCCGTCGGTTATGAATTTCGTTGCCGAAACCGATACCTTCCATGTTGTAAACATGACTTGGGATCCAATTGAAGCAGACGAAAACGAAAGCGTATCGTACCTTGTTTACGAAAATGCATCAATGACTCCTCTCGATACTGTTCATGGAACAAGCTACACCATTAACGAACCGTCGGTTGGTAACCATTGCTACCAGGTACGTGCATTCGTACGCGGAATCACTGACTGCGTATCGGCAGCATCCGAAACCGCATGCATCGAGATTGAAGCACTGCCTTGCAATGAACCTCTGATTTTGTCGGTTCGTCCGTATGCCGAGGGCATCAACATTTCATGGAATCGCCTTGGCTCTGTAGAATACTATGATATATACAGAGGCAACGAGCTTCTCGCTGGTGGCTTGACTGGTGTTTCGTACACCGACTCTACCGCTATTCCCGAAACCGAGTACTGCTACAAGGTTGTTGCTAATTTCGTAAACAACGCTTGTGAGCCTATAGAATCCGACAATATCTGCTCGAAAATTGTATCGAACATCTGCAACGAGGTGCCGGTTCTTACAGTCGAGGTGCTTGGCAATGTTACAATGCTTAAGTGGACAAAGGTTGCCGACGCTCAGTTCTACTCGCTCTACCGCGATGGAATGTATGTTACAAGTACATCCGACTCTTTGTTCTTCGACGTTAATCTGGAATACGAAACAGAATACTGCTATACGATTGAAATCGCCTGCAACTACGGCATCTACAATTTGTCGGAAACCGTATGTGCAACCACTGGCGAAGAACCTGAAAATGGCATAGGCCAGTTTACTGCCGACGATATCGATGTTTACCCGAATCCTGCATCGGGAATGTTCTACATTGAAGGTGCAGAAATCAAGTCGGTACAGATGGCAAATTCGATGGGACAAATCGTATACAGCTACAATGATATGTATTCCGATACGGTTGCCATCAATGTCGAAGGAATGTCATCTGGCGTATATGCCCTGATGATAGAACTCGGTAGCGGTGAAATTATAATGAAACGGATAGTTGTTAGATAAAAAAAAGGCTCGAAAATTCGAGCCTTTTTTTTATTCATTAAATGTCTCGTCCTGAAATAGCGTTACAATAAAAATAGTAACGAAATGGAAAATAAAGAAAGTAAGTATGTTAGGCGTACACAAAAGGACTACACAATGGCTTTTAAATTGTCAGTTGTACGCGAGTATGAAGAGACACATGT
>JAFZWY010000047.1 GCA_017617125.1 Bacteroidales bacterium | reverse complement strand
CGAGTTGCCCATATTCACAGAAATCAAACTTTCGCAGTTTAAAAATGCGTTTTGGGGAATTTTCAACACATTATCGCCTATGTTTACAGTTGATAAAGACGGACAATTCCAAAATACCATATATTCAGGATTACTCATAGCACAGTAATCCCCTCCCATTGCTGAACAATTTGTAGCATTAAAATTAACAGTTGACAATCCTAAGCAACCCGAAAATGCATTATCGCCAATGTACTTAACAGAATTACCTATCGTTACAGATTGTACCCCATTGCAATTCTCAAATGCATAATTTTTTATCGTATCCACCGAATTGGAGATTATCACCTCGGTAAGGCCACTACATTCGCAAAAAGCACGATATCCAATGCTCTCAACAGAATTGCCGAGACTGACTGATGTCAAGCATGAAGCATTTAAAAATGCATATGGCTTAATCTCAGTTATTGATTCAGGAATTACCAAATCAGTAACAAGAGTATTGTTGATATATAGATTATGTGCTTTGTAAAGCGGATTTGCTTCTTCATTGTTAAATATTATTTCACACCACTGTGCAATGTCTCCGGTATAATAAACAGACTCCAATCCATTACACCCCATAAATGTACCGAAACCGATTTTACCTACAGAATATGGAATTGTAATTGATGTAAGTCCACTGCAATTTTCAAATGCATATCCACTAATTTCAGTAATTGTATTTCCCATACTAACGGATGTTAGTCCGCTACATCTATAAAAAGCGTCCCAACCAATACAAGTAACAGTATATTCTATTCCATTATATGTAACAGAAGTTGGTATGACAAGGTCTCCTGTCGGATATGTACTATATGTATTTGATGAACCTGAGTTCTCCACGACAACCTTTACCGTATAAGGTTCTTCATTCGATGTAATTTCATAGAACAATGTCTGTCCGCTTTCGCAAACTGCAGAAAAGTCGTAGGCAAATGCCGAAGCACAAGACAAGACACTCAGAAGTATAATTGCAAACAATCTCTTCATACCAAAACTCATATTTGTAATTTTCGCTCACAAATATATGAAATAAAGCATTATCACACAAGAAATTTGTGCAATAATCATAGAAAAAGAAACTTTACTAAATCAATCCTAGTTCTTCAACAAGTTCTGCCTTCAAACTTATCGCTTGCATCAAATCGGCATCATTACCTTGCTTTGCAAAATATCTCCACCTGTGGTAAAACTTTACAAACCAATGTCTTAATGCCATGAATGGAACAAATAAGACCGTAAGCACTACCAATAATATAAACGAACACCACCACGGCCATGGAATAATAAAAGAAAGTCCGAACAAAATAAGATTCCAAATCGGAATAGCCAAAACAGAACCGATTGCAAACCTAAACGAAGCTATCATTCTCTTGTCCTTCGCTTTCTTAGCCAGAATATCCGGGAATTTGTAGGGAACAATGCAGAGCAACCACAATACAACGTATATTGGAGCCAGAATAACAGACAACAAGGTGCGCAAGAACATTCCAACAAAGCCGATATTACTACCCACCAACCAGTTTTTGAAGTTCAATTTAACGAGTTGCTCTGAATACTTACGCGTGCCTTCCATAAGCATACCGAACTTATCCTGCGACTCCTCTTTTAGTTTCTTGACAGCTTCTATCATCTTCTGGTCGCATGCAAGGCGCTCCGACATACGCTTTTTTGCCACTCCTTTTACATCCCAGTTAACCTCACGCAAGAGATCTATCTGCTCAAAGTTTTCTTTGTCGGCAATATCGAGCATAAGCGGACGCACATGCTCCTGCGCCTTAAGCGACAACTGACGGTATGCAGCCTCTGGATGCTCGCGGTACATATCAAAAAACTCGTCAAATTCAAATGGCTCGCCTATACTATACAACGCATCATGACCTGCACTATAGAAATTTTCATAATAGTTGGCAGTCGGCACTATCTTGAGATGCAGATTGTAATTGGAAATCTCCTCAGCCCTAAAGGCAATACGAGCAAAACCTTTTTTAAATGTGCCTATCGACTTGTCGTACTGCAATGCTGCTTCTGGGAAAAGTCCGATTATATTACCATCTTTGAGAATTTGGGCTGCAAGGTCGAAAATCTTGTCGTTCTCGCCAAGGTTTTCCTTTCCGGTATCGCGCACCCTGAAGGCAGGAAGCACCCTTAACCACTTCAGCAATTGGGCAACAAAATCCTTTTTGAAAATGTCACCACGGGCAATAAAAACAATACGGTGCCTTGGAATACCAAAAATTGGAATAAGTGCGTCAATAAGCCCATCCTGATGATTTGAAATAAGTATGTAAGGCTCTTTAGGCAAATTGTCAAGACCTTTAATTTCCAATTTACGAAAATACAAAAATCTAGTTGCAAAACTTATCCATCGATAGTACAACTCGTACGACAATCTGCGTTTCTCTACATTGGTAAAATCAATCATCAGCCTTCTATTTCGGTATTTTTATTCAAAAATAAACATGAATCGCCATAACTTAGGAACCTGAAGCTATTTTCGAGTGCAAATTTATAAACTTTACGCCAACTTTCACCAACAAATGCCGATAACAATAACAATAATGTTGACTTAGGCTGGTGGAAATTTGTAATCAGCCTGTCGGTGATCCTGAATCGGAACCCCGGCACAATCATTATCTGGGTTGCACACCTTATGCTGTCGAAACCTTTGTCATCCATCCACGAAAGTAGGTTCAGAAGAAGCACCTTTGTGTCGTAATCCTGTTTTCCTGAATATGCCTCCCACTGAGAAACAGCAAATTCATTAGTTTCAACATCCTTGTTTTCAAACACTTGCACCGCTACACGATACAAACTTTCGACAGTTCTAACCGTTGTGGTTCCCGTAATTGTTATATTACCAAGGTTGGCAACGATTTTTTCGATTGTAGAGCGGTTTACGACAAAATGTTCGGTATGCATTTCATGCTCGGCGGCATTGTCGGTTTTCACAGGTTGGAAAGTTCCGGCTCCAACATGCAAGGTCACAGCATCGCAATCGATTCCATGATTGCGGATATCGTCCATCACTCGCTCGGTAAAATGCAATCCGGCAGTCGGTGCCGCAACCGAACCTTCGTAGTGACTGTAAACAGTCTGGTAGCGGACACTGTCGATTTCCTCGCTGTTACGATTCAGGTATGGTGGAATTGGAATATTGCCAGCAGCATCAATTATCTGCGAAAAAGTGATATCGGGATTATCCCACTCGAAAAGTATCTCGAACGAATTTCCAATTTCGCGAACACGAGTAATATATAGGTATAGCGAAACGCCGCCAACATTAACCTCCTTACGAAGCTTCCCTTCCTTCCACTTCTTGCTGTTGCCCACCAAACATTTCCACGAACATGATTTGTTTTCGGCAAAAGCTAGTGCATAGTCTGATGGCGACAGTGGGTCAAGGCAAAAGACTTCGATACGCGCACCGGTTTCCTTTTCGAAAATCATACGGGCGTTTATAACCTTGGTGTCGTTGAAAAGCAGAAGTCCGCCCGATGGCAGATGTGTACTAATATTACGAAACCTGTCCTCCTCTATCTTATTGCCATCATAAACAAGCAATTTCGACATATCACGCTCGGCAAGAGGATATTTGGCGATTTTTTCGTCGGGCAGGCTATAATTATAGTCGTTGATGTTAATGTTACGAACCACTTTTTTATTAAATTTGCGCAAAAATAATAATTCTTATGGATTTAATTAGCATTGGCGATAAAGTTAGATTCCTAAATGATGTTGGTGGCGGAACAGTAGTGAAGATTCTTCCTAAAAATCAAGTAATTGTAAAGGATGAAAACGACTTTGAATATCCTGTCCGCATGTCGGAAATCGTAGTGGTGGAAAAAGCCAAGCAAAGCGAGCACGAAGAACGCAACAAGCAGATAAAGGAATTTGCAAACAACATAGTCGAGAACATCAAGGACAACTTCAAGAAAGTTGAAGGAACGCTGATTCCCAAACCCAAGATCGAACTGAAAAAAGACCAGAAGTCGCAGTATATGTTTGCTTTCATCCGCAACTACAACGACAAGTTCGACGGTTTCGACTGCTACCTTGTAAACGACTCCAACTACTTCGTTTTCTACCACATTGTGCTTCGCGGCGAAAACGGATTCGAGAAAATCGACACCGAAACACTTGAGCCAAACACAAAAATACTAGTCGGACAGCTGAGCCGCGAACAGATAAACAACTCGAAGGAAATCATTATCCAAAGCATACTTTACGACAATCCCAAGTGCACCTACCACGAAATGCTTGAACGCAGGATAAAAATCACCCCCATCAAGTTTTTCCAGGAACACACCTTTGTCGAAAACGAGTTCTTCGACGACAACGCCTACATCTTCGAACTTCTGAAGGAAGATCTTGGACTTGGCAACTCCATCCGTACACAAAAGGAATTCGAGGAGCAGATGGCACGCAAGGACGAAGCCGACGAGGACAATTCGCAACGCTACCACAAGCGCAAGCAACCAGAAACCATTGAGGTTGACCTGCACATCAACAAATTGATTGACAGCGTTGTCGGTCTGTCGAATGCAGAAATCCTCGACATCCAGATGAAGACTTTCCACAAAACCATGACTGATGCAATAATGAACAAGGCCGGCAAGGTAATCCTTATCCACGGCATCGGCAACGGAACTCTGAAAGCCACTATCCGTGAATCGCTCGAAAAACAGTACAAACTGCCATACGAGGACGCTTCGTTCAGGGAATACGGATTCGGTGCAACAATGGTGATGATTAACTAATATAGGCTAAAAGTCTAGCAGAAGACCTATCTAGCAGTCTGCAAGACCGTTAGACTGTGAGACTGCGGGACTGTTAGCCCATAAACACAGAAACGGGCTTTAGCCCAAGAAACAGCGAAGCGAGAACGGCGAAGCCCTCAACGAAGTTAACCTTTAGCTCGGCGTAAGCCAAACTTAGAAACGTGAAACATAGAAACGGCGTCAGCCATAGAAACTTATAAAACAATGAATATTGAACAAATCTTAACTCAAAGATACAGCGAATTTTACAAGGCCGCTCCACAGAAGGTCGAAGCAATAACAAAGGCTGGTTCTAACCGCAGCTACTATCGTTTTTACGGAGAAAACGGAACCGTGCTCGGAGTATACAGCAACAACATACCCGAGACCAAGACTTTTCTGTACTACAGCGTAATTTTCAGCAATTTGAACTTGAATACGCCAAAGATTTATCACGTCAACGAGGATACACTCACCTATTTCATCGAGGACTTTGGCGACGACCTGCTACTGAAAGTCGTAGAAAGCGAATACAAGCAGTACGGAAAGTTTACCGAACATCTCGACGAGCTATACCGTAAGAGTATCAGCGCATTGGTAAAACTGCAGATTGCTGCTGGTAAAGCCATCGATTTCAGTTTGGCATACTCCATTTCGGAATTCAACACCCAGAGCATATTGTTCGACCTCAACTACTTCAAATACTATTTCCTCAACCGTCTCGACATTCCATACGACGAGAAACTCCTTCAGGACGACTTCGACGCACTTGCCGCCCACCTCGCAGCAAACGGAACAAAAGCCTTCATGTTCCGCGACTTCCAAGCTCGAAATATTCTCGTAAAGGACGAGCAAGTTTATTTTATTGACTATCAAGGCGGACGCAAAGGCGCAATCCAGTACGACATGGCCTCGCTGCTGTGGCAGGCAAAAGCCAAAATCCCGAACGACAAGAAGCTGGAACTGCTGAAATTCTACATCGACGAGGTTGCCAAAAATACCGAAATCGACAAGGCTGAATTTGAACGAGAATTCTGGTTCTACCTGTATGTACGTATCTTACAGACACTTGGAGCATACGGCAATCGCGGACTGATTGAAAAGAAACGCCACTTCATCGAAAGCATACCTTTTGCCATCGACAATCTAAAGGAACTGCACGAAACCCATCCGATACTTGGCGAATACAAGGAACTCGACCGTATAATTTCGGAAGTAGTTAAGTGCAAGCAAAAATTTGAGCCTGTAAAGTACGACCAGCTGACAATCAACGTGATGAGTTTCGGCTTCAAGAACGGACTGCCAGAAGATAAGACAGAAAATGGCGGTGGTTTCATTTTTGACTGCCGAGGCAACCACAATCCAGGCCGCTACGACGAATACAAGAAATTGACCGGACGCGACAAGCCTGTAATCGACTTCTTCAAAGAGCATGGCGACATCGATGTTTTCATCGAGAACATCAAGGCTGTAATATCACCGACCATCGAGACTTACATACGCCGTGGTTTCACCAGCCTGATGATTTGCTTCGGTTGCACTGGCGGTCAGCATCGCAGTGTATATTCAGCAGAACACATTGCAAGGTACATCCACGAAAAGTATGGTGTAAAAGTAATCCTTAAGCACAGGGAACTGGGAATAGAGGAAATTATGGAGGCGTAAGGGAACTAATCCTTTACGCAACGAACCGAAAATCCATCGCTCTTGCTGCTGTAGTTCGACACTACACCGCCATAGTTGTAATATATGTATCGGAAATAGGCATTTCCACTATAATATTCGTATTCGTTAGCTGTCCAGAAATATGCAAACGAACCAAAATTTCCGTATGACTTTCCATCGAAACTTCCAGCGGGCAGAACAGAAAAGCCAGATTTTCCGAAAGAAGTAGAACGCTCTAGCAATCCGTCGTTCCACAATTCTGGTTTCGATGCCAATTGGGAACCAACATTATCGCCAGAAATTGCATTCTTTAGCATTCGCCAATCAGAAACTGTAGGAAGATGCCAGCCTTCAGGACATGCGGTTTCAGCAGCATACCAATTGTATAATAAGCCATAAGTTTCAACATTTTGAGAACTGCCATTGGGATTATAAACGTGCGGCTTGTTGCTCTTCGAAGTTCCCAAAGGTATATCCTTCGAATAGCGCAGATTTTCTGCCATCCATACCTGATTGCCAAACTTTACAGTCCTGTATGTGTTACCGTCACGAGAATCGACAAACCTGCTAGTATCTGGTGAAGCACAGCCGAATACATCAAAACCGATGTTTCCAGCATACGACAGCACACCGGCAAACACGAGCAATATCAACGATATAAATCTCTTCATATAGACAATATCATTGCAAATATAATGATATTTTTTAGAAACTCGAAAAAAAATGTATTTTTTAATCAATTTTGCAGAGAAATATCCAGCGAAAATATATCATCATATAGGTTGTCAGACGATGATAATCCATAATATCCGAGCAAATGTATAACAGCATCGTCGACTTCAACAGCAGGATATTTCGAAACCTCTCCGAAACTATTCAGGAACCTAATCATAAAGAAAACATCGAACTTTGCGAACATCCGCTTAACAAAACTTTTGCGGTCGGAAGTGTTTTTGCGGCATTCGTCAACCAAAGACTTGAATTTCTGCTCACCTACAAACTCAATAATCTCGCGTGGAATCGTCGAATCTCCATCGTAAAAACTTGGAAATGCCGAATAAAACTCCTTGAGCAGCAAAAACAATCCGAAATTATACACCTTGCACGAACCTGTCTCGATTATTTTCTTCACCGAACGTCCAGTCCCAAAAGGCACACGTTCCGACACCGACGGCGACGGAAAAACTATCGGCTTGCATATTGCAGCAACTGGCGACTGCTGCGCCAGCTTCTGCAAGAAATAGAAGTCCTCCCCTGCCTGACGACGCGACATTCCACCCATCTTGGCGTATGTCTCAGCAGTAACGGCAAGACAGGAACCAATGGTATGCATGCTAACAGGAATGCCGGCAACTTTCTGTGCCAAACGGAAATACCGCAGATACATTTCGTACTTACGGCAAGCGTAAATTTCCTGCTCGGAGTACATTTTCGCATCAAAATTGTGACGGTACTGCAATGTGCAAGCATTTGGCTTGTCCTTAGAGCAATAGAACCTTGTGTATATTTCAGTAAAATAATCCGCGCCAACCAAGCAATCGGCATCAAGCGACACGACTACACCACGCGGATTTTCAATGGCTGCGAACCGCCACACTGCCTCGTCCATGCCCACCTTGCGAGCATTGCCAACTCCGGCAATCTTGTGCGGCACACCTTCTATTATATATGACAGCAAACTGAAATTCCGATAAGAATCCTTTTTTTCGCAAAGCTTGGCATATATATGTCTATTTTTCTCTACAATAGACATCTCGGTATCCTCGGCAGAGTTTACAACTACAATCACCTCTACCGAACACGGCGGCATTTTTGCAGAGTCGAGCGACTGCAAGGTCGTGAAAACGAACTCGTCGTCGTAGCATGGTATAACAACAATAATCCCCGTATCGCTGCGGGGATTATCATCAAATATCTTTGGTGCTACAGAGTACCTTTCGGAATAAGACTCTGCAAAATTCATAAGTTATTCTGCTTTTGTGTCGTTTTCGAGAATACCACCGTAACGCTGGTTGAGCTTAGCAACCACATCGTTTGTAATGTTCATTCCCTGCTGCGAATATACGACGGTAACGCCACCCATATTGCCAAGAACGATCTTGAAACGGCCTTCGGCATACTGGTTTACAAAATTTATTACGGTATCGTATATTTCCTGGTTCATTGCGCTCTGCTTTTCGAGAAGCTGGTTCGATAAGGTTGCCTGCAAGTTTTCGATAGCAGCCTGCTCCTTCTCGAGTTCGCTCTGCTGTGCCTGCTGGCTGGCTGCGCTCAGGAACATTCCTGTACGAGCCTTTTCCATATAGGCATTGTACATGCTCTCGAACTTCTTCATGCGCGACTGGATAGTACCTTCGGCCTTCTTCTGTTCCATAGCGAGGTCTTCCTGCAACTTAATAGCATAGTTGTAGGTAAGCAGAAGCGTATCGAGGTCGATGTAAGCAATATCCGACGGTTCTTCGCCTGCCGGCTTGTCGAAGATTGTAACTTCTTCCGGCTGTGCTGGTTCAGCCTTCTTGCCACCCAATACGCCAGTTAGCATAAGTATCAACAATACAATAGCTGCCAAACTGAGAATCAATGCACAGATGCTGATGCATGATCCACATTTGCACTTGCATTTTTCTGTCGAGCACGACTCGACTGTTGTATTTTCTTCCTCCTTGATTTCGTTTTCTTCGATTGCAGGTGTTTCTACAGTTTCACCTTTTATTTCCTTTTCCAACTGAGCAATCTGCTCTGCAGGGCTAAGACCTGCAAATTCGTTGGTGTTCTTTTCTTCGTTGCTAAATTCGTCCATTTCGTTCAAATTATAATTTCTTGCAAAGTTAAAGTATTTTTTGCTTCCGATATCGTAGATTTATGTTTTTAATGATTTTTTAAAACTTCATCACTATTTTCAAGTTAGGTCGTATTCCTGTAAGATACGACGGCACTGCATATTCCCTGCCTCGTATGTCAGTTATCCAAGTGTGCGAGATTTCATTCTTGGTATTCAACAAGTTGAACACTTCAAGCGAAATCCAGAAATCCTTTATCCAGTCGGCCTTCTTGAAGTTGAACTGCTTGGAAATACCAAAGTCAACACGACGGTAGGCCTTCATCCTTCCAGTTGCCATATAGCGTTCCGAATTTGGCGGTCCGTAAGGCAGACCGGTTCCAAAATGCAGGCTAAGGAAAACCTTCCAAGTCGGTGCCTTCGGGATATAATCCTGGAAGAAGATGCCAAAATTCACAAGCTGGTCGGTGGGACGCGGAATATAGCCCGGATAAACCGTATCGACCACATTTTCGACCGTGCGGGTATAGAAATCGTTTTCGATGTCCTCGTATGTGCGCATCAAGCCCAAGCTAACCCACGATTCGGTGCCAGGGACAAACTCGCCGTTCACCTTTGCCTCAATACCGTAAGCATATCCGTGTGCAATGTTCTCACCATAATACTTAATCTGCACATTGTCAACATTGTACGGATTCAAGTTGTACATATATTTATAGTATGCCTCGGCAACCAGCTTGAACGGCCGCCCCCACGCAAGGAAATTGTAGTCCATACCGACAACCACCTGCGCCGACGACTGCGCCTTCAGGTTGGGATTCAGCGTTCCGTCGCTGATTCTGCGTGCTTCCTTTATTGTCGGTGGCTGATGATAAAGTCCTGTAGCAAAGCGGAATATCATGTCGGGCTTCCAGTTTGTAGGCTTTACGCTAAGGTTTACGCGCGGACTTGCAAGGAACTGCTTGTTGTACGACCAGAAGTTAAGCCTTACGCCGCCGCCAAGCGACACATCGGCACCTTCGGCCTTGAACAAATACGAATCCTGCACATACGCCGAAGCCCTGACGCTCTGTAGTCCAATATTGGCAATGTCGGTCTGATACAGCAAAACCGCATTTTCGGAATACGGCAGCGAATAGTCCGCCGAGTCGTTCATAGTCCACTCGTGAACATGATACGAATAATTTTCGTAGTTGGTCTGCACGCCCCAGTCGAGCTTGTTCTCCCCCTTGAGGAAAGTTCCGATATGCTTTGCCGAAACCACAAAACCGTCGTAGTAGTTGCGGGCATGGTCGAGGAAAGAACCGACTCCTATATTCGACACGCTGTCGCCAATCGACGAACCTAACTGCTGGTCAATCTCGTTGAGATAGTACTGGGCTAAAATATCGTAGGTCTCTTCTTCGTTGGTGTAGTATCCCGACGCTATAAATTTGAGGTTCAAATTGTTGTTCGGTGTATAATTTAACGACAGAGCTGCCGTTCCGCTATTGAAACGGTCAACCTCCTGCCCTTCGAAATAAGTCCTAACCTTCAAGGCATCGCTGACGGTTCCAAACGAAGTTTCGCCATCCAGAGGTATGTACTTGTACATGTTGCTGCTGAAGTTCCCGAGGAAATTAAGTTCCATCTTTTCGGTTATGCTGTACACCAGAAATGTCTGCGCGTCAATGTACGACGGATCGTAATGGCCGGAAACATCCATAGATGTAAGCAAGTATTTCGTGGTCTTATACCTTACGCCTACATTGTACCTGAACAGATGGTTCTTGCTTGTTCCCTCGACATGGGCGTTTGCTCCAAGCAGACTTGCCATTATCGAGGCGCCGAACTCCGTAGGTTTCTTGTACTTAATATCAAGCACCGACGACATTTTGTCGCCATACTTAGGCTCAAACGCACCTGCCGAAAACAATATCGACGACACCATGTCGGGATTTATGAAGCTAAGTCCCTCCTGCTGTCCCGAACGGATCAACTGCGGACGATAAACTTCTATATCGTTGACAAACACCAGGTTTTCGTCATAATTTCCACCACGCACATTGTACTGCGAACTCAATTCGTTGTTGGACGACACCGAGGGCAATGCCTTAAGTATATCCTCAAAACCACCGGTTGTCGGTATTTTCATCGAAATCTGCGGATTTAGGCGCGTTCCCGAAACCTGACGTTCGCTTGTCGCACCAATGTCGGCAGTCGGAAGCATCACAGCGCCCTCATTCAGTATTGCAGTAACCTGCTTGCGCTCGTTAGGTTTCAATTTGATTTTCTGAGTAAATGGCTCGTAGCCGAGAAACGAGATCTGGACTTCCAATTCCTTGCTGGCGGGAACGTTCATCTCGAAATAGCCGGATGCATCGGTTGACACACCAATGTTTGTCCCTACGACAATGACATTTGCGAATTCGACAGGCTTCTTGTTAGCATCGCGCACATAGCCGAAATAGGTGGCGTTCTGTGAAACAGCCGCCAGCGCAACAATCGACAGTAACAATGCCAATAAAAATTTCCGCATATCTCTATTAACTACAGCAGTGCTCTTTTATTGTTTGTCCTTGTCATTAAGTTCGGGATATTCTATTCGCGAATGGTAGATGTTCTCGATTTTCGATATGAGAATCTGCTTTGCCTTGCCTATCTGCTTCATTGTAATGTCGACATCCTCGTACTGGCCGTCTTTCATCTGCGCATCAACAATATTGTTGACAAGCGCAGAAATCGATTCGTGCGAATAAACCTTCAATGTTCGCGAAGCTGCCTCGATGGCATCGGCCATCATCATGGCGATAAGTTCCACCGACTGTGGCTTTGGTCCTGGGTACTGGAACTTGGTGATGTCGGCTGGCTTGTCGGGATTTGCATTTACCCACGAATTGTAGAAATAGCGCGTAACCGAGGTCCCGTGGTGCTGCTCTATGAAATCGACTATCTGGTCGGGCAGCTTGTACTTGGCGGCATACTCTACACCCTTTGTTACATGGGCGATAATCTTCTGTGCCGACTCCTCGTATGGCATTCCTTCGTGGACATTCTTGACGCCATTCTGGTTTTCGATGAAATATTCGGGTTCATAAACCTTACCAATGTCGTGATACAAAGCACCGGCACGAGCTAGTAACGGCTTGCCTCCGATTTCGCGGACAACCGATTCGACAAGGTTCGAGAGCATTACAGAATGCTGGAAAGTTCCTGGCGCCTTCTCCGACAATTCGCGCAAGGCCGGATTGTTGGTATCGCACAGTTCTACCAATGTGAATCCCGAAATGAATCCGAAAATCTTCTCGAAAATGAACACGAACGGCAGATACAGCAGAAGTGCAGCCGATGAAATTCCGTAGTATATGAATTCCTCGAGTTCCTGAGCCGAAAATGTGCCCAATCGCATCAACGAGAATCCTGTATGCAGCAACGAATATGTCACGAACACCACGATCATGCTTATGAAAATCTGCTGGCGCTTTGATGTATTTCGTAGACTGAACATTCCGACCAGACCTGTAATCGTCTGTATGAAAACAAATTCGAACCTATTTACAGCGAAAAAGCTGACGATGAATATCGAAATGAAATATATTAGGAACGAAATATCGAAGTCGAGGAAAGTTACAAGCAACAGCGGCACAAGCACAAATGGAATTATGTTGATGCTTACCGACGAATACTTGAAAACAAAGAATGCCACTAGCGAAACTAAAATCATCTGCAGTAGAACGAACATATTTTCGCGTATTCCCCAGTTTTTCCGTCTGCCGAACTTCAGCGAGTAGAACAGGATTATTGCGAACAGAATCAGGAAGACAACCGTTACGCCAAGTTCCACCATCCAGAAAGTCTGTCGTCCCGAAGTGTTTTCGAACTGCATCTTGTACGAATCG
Organism: Bacteroidales bacterium; assembly: GCA_017617125.1. Taxonomy (GTDB): domain Bacteria; phylum Bacteroidota; class Bacteroidia; order Bacteroidales; family ML635J-15; genus Bact-19. The sequence continues at coordinate 36,147 of JAFZWY010000047.1, read as the reverse complement.
AGCAAGCGTTTCGAGTGTTCGTCGACCACTTTGCCTTTCGAAATTATAAGTTCGCCCTTGTGTACCATACCAGCCATTGGCGGAACAGCTTCGGTCTGCGACTGCAAATATCTGCCGTTGAGTTCCTCGTCGATTGCGACATTCGTCACAAAGACTGTCTTTTCGATAAAATCGCGGATATAAAATCCGGAAATGGAATCGGACTCATACGCACGACTATCGGCCATATACATGGCAAGCATTTCATCTTTCGCAGAATTTTTTGTGTAGAAATCGCTTATAAGATCCAGTTCGCTGACATTTCCACGCACAACGCGGATTTTATTTCCAGCATTTGCATATTCCTGCGAATTTGACGGATTTATAACACCTTTTTCATATATTGCAGCCAGTTTATCTCTAAATTTCTGAGCAAAAGCCGCAGCATCTTCCTTTTCGAGCCCCGACTTTTCGCCGATAGTCCTTTCTAACAACGAGCAATGGGTCGACACGAACTTGCCTGCCTCAACCGTATCGAACGAATAGTACGGAATAAAGTCGGCCACAATGCTGTCCTTTTCTGCCTGTATGTCGTCGTCTGAACGGCATATTGCAAAGTCGTATGGCGCGTAAAGGTCGTCGTAGAGCCACTGTGCGCCCTTGTCGTACGAATATTCAAACTGGTTTTCGGTAGGGAAAATAAATACAGAAACCGCCACGCTCACAGCGAAAAGCAGTATTATGACAACAAGTTTATTTTTATCTTTCATCCTAAAATCGTGCAATATAAAAACGGGCGTAAAGATACAAAATAATTTACGAATTACGATTTACGATTTTAGATTGGGGGAGAGAAAGGGGCTAAAAGGCTAAAAGGCACAATGGCTCGTAGCCGTTTTGAGGGTTTTTAGCTCAATGTATTTATGGCTACGTTGTTTGTAAATTGGCAGACGTTACTTGCAATAAAATTCAATCATCTTCACGATTGCGCGCTGGCACACCGGGCAGAACGCATCGCATTGGAAATGATTCATCAGGCAGTCCTGCATAGGACGGTAAATGCCATTGCTCATATAGCCTGCACCCTCGTAAACGCCAACCTTGTCCTTGTATTCTGCCGTTGCCGGCGTTGGAACTGGTGTCCCCTGCTCCACCATATCCTTCCACTTGGAGTCGAAATTGACCAAAGTCGTAACATTCGGATCGGCAGGTTCCAACTTTAGATTGTAGAAATCGTTGTACTCCGAACCGCCTACATACTCGTCGCCAAGTCCGGCAAAGCCGTGGCCGAACTCGTGAACTATGATTTTTCCTGCCATCTTATTGGAATTCACTCCTGTACAATACCAGTTGAAAATTCCGCCACCGCCATATTTTGTGCTGTTCACGAGAATATAAATCTGGTCGTATGGTGCATTGGCGGCCACATCACGCAAAGTCTTGTTGTCGGTAGTCATAAGATAGCGTTCGCTGCCGAGAGACCAGTACGAACAACTGACAATGGTATTCTTCCATATTCCCTTGCATGGCTCGTCAACACCCGACTCCTGCGATGGAGCCAGAACTGCGTGAATATTAAAGTCGTTTTTGTGCGAAGTGTATGGCTCGTACTTGAAAAATTCGTTCTTAAACTTCTCGCAGTCCTTCTTGAATAGCGACATCTGCGAAGCCGTATAGCCGTCGGGCACAATCACAATATCGACCTTGGTATTGGCATCGCCACCCTTGTGAACCTCGTACACAGGAAACTTGTTGCGGTTGTCGTGCTTAATTAGGCAAACGTCGGCAGGATTGATGTCGTAGCGATACTTCTCGACGTATTCGCCGGTTTCGAAAGCCTTTGTGCAGAACACAACCGTAACCGCAGCCTTAGGATAAGGGAACACAACCGACTCGGAGAAACTTTTCTGCACCGTGCGAGCCTCGTCAACAGTCTGCCACTCACCGAAAAGTGTCGAATACGAACGGCTGTAAATCAACGTTCCAGAAGCCTTGTCGAGAACCTTTACCAGATACTTGCCAAAGTTGGTATCGTCGATAAGGTTCACCAAGGAACCTCCCCAGTACGGTTCGGCAATGACCTCATCGATATAATAGTAGTCGTTCTTGCTGTCGCCGGCGTGATAATAATCCACACGCATGGTCCTATTCTCGAAATACTTGTCGAACTGACCGAAAACAGCCACCGAAACAAGCAAAAGCAAAATTGTCAGTATATTTTTCATATCCTATTGATTTTTATATTCTTCAGTAAAAACAAAACGGACAGACTTTTCGTCCATCTCAATCTCCACGACGCGCATAAGCATCAGGTTTACAAGTACATCCTCGACCTTGCGCACTGGCATTCCCGTAAAATGCACGATAAATTCCTTGGTCACAAATCCGCTGATGCGTATCTCATCGACAATAAGTTTCATGACGTCGTCGTAGAACAATTCCGACGGCACATAGCTCTTCGACTGCCGCCAGTAGCGGACAAGCTCGGGCGGAGCAAGCACATTCTTGTCGTCGCAGCGAACAAAAGCCACCATGTCGCCACGCACGTCGGGTGCATAATGCGGAAGCTTGTCGCTTTTTTCGACAACCACCTCGAGCACGGTCTTACCCTCTACCCGATGGCTGACTGTCGTGTATTCCACTACGGGATAAGTATATAGCATTGCAGCGGTCTCGATCATATAGCATTCCTCCTCGGAACTTACGCCTGCAATCGAGCCATTGTCGCGCACACCTATTAGCAACGAACCGCCGTCGGTGTTGGCATACGCCGCAAGCGAACGGGCAATTTTTCCAGAATCGCTTATGCAGTGCTTGAAGTCAAGGTGCAAGCCCTCGCCTTCGGCAATCCGTTCAAGCAGTTCGTTACGTTGAGAATCCATTTTCAAAGAATTTTAATCAGACACAAAAATAGCAATAACGCCACCAACACTACAATAACAATAATGTAATGTTTAGTTTTCGCCTTATTCAGCTTCTTTTCAAACTCCTCGGGACCGACTTCTTCTTCGGGGTATTCCCTTCTAATTTTTTCCTCAACAAGTTCATCTCCAACATCACCCAGAACATGATGCCCACCCGAATAATTATGTGTCGCAAAAAATGACACCGTATATTCCGACGCGAGCTTTTCAACTAGCTTTTCCACCTCCTCGCGCTCAGCCTCATACTTTGCCGACCATTCATCGAAGGACAATTCTTTCAGTCCAGACTTATCCATTATATCCGATTCGTCGACATTCCACTGCAAAGCGGCGTCGCCCTCGTAAACCTTGACGATTTGTTTCCCGGCCACGTCAACCACAACCATTACCGGATGCCACTGCGTATATTTCTCGGGCAGGATTTCGGCATCGTACTCATAGAATCCGTAGCAAGCAGACAAGAGCAAGCGGTCGCCGTTTCCGTTCCACAGATAATCGTGCTTTCCCATAATGAAATAGAACGGCAGCACCATGCACTCGGAATCATCTTTTTTTGAATAGACATAAACGTTCCTATACATCTCCCGTCCTACGGATTCGTCGCCTACAGCATCTTCGAAACCGATATAATATAGATAAGATTCGTTTGCCATAAAAATTATTAAAACACAAAGATACACTAAAAAACCTTTTATTCGAATTAAAGCATTATTTTTGCATCGTATAAAAGATTCTAATGAAAGAACAAAAAGGGATAGTACGCTTTATATTCTTCACTGCCACAAGAACTTTCGGCACAATCGTCGATGTTGGCGTGGTTTGGCTTCTGACCGACTTCGTTTTCGAGGACTATTTCCTTGTGAACGTACTCTCCCCTACAATTTCCTTCGAGATGGCTGTATTCGTGAACTTCATCACATCGAGCTATCTTGTTTTCCGCAACCGTATCGACAACAAAGAAAAAGGCTCGGTTGTAAAACGCTTCCTAAAGTTCAATTTGTCGGCAATAATGGGCTACTGCATAAAACTCGGCGTACTCAACCTCTTGAAACTCACTTTCGGATGGCACACAGCACTATGCAACTTCATAGCCTTGGCTGTAGCAGGAATCTTCAACTACCTCATTGCCGACAAGTGGGTTTTCAAGAAAATTCGCTACGAAGAAGATGAAAATCCAGTGGTTGAGGAAAGCGAAGAAATATCCAAATAAAGTTACAGCGATACCATAAAAATAGCTTAACTTTGCATCGATAACAAAACACTTCAGCAATGAACAAATTTGAAGAAGCAGCAAAGCTTATCGCCAATGCAAAATGCCTGTGCGTATTTACCGGCGCAGGTGTATCAAAGGAAAGTGGCATTCCTACCTTCCGTGGAAGCGAGGACAGCGTTTACGAACAATACGACCAGTCGATGCTTGAAATCAACACCTATATCCGTCGTACCGAAGAGGCTTGGCCTGTAGTCAACAAGGTTTTCTACAAGTTTTTCAAGGAAGCGCAACCTAATGCAGCACACAAGACACTTGCAAAATGGGAACAGGAAGGCTTGGTAAAGGCCGTCATAACACAAAACATCGACTCATTGCACCAGGCAGCTGGAAGCAAGCATGTGATTGAGTTTCATGGTGGCAAAGGTCATTTTGTATGCCTCAAGTGCGGAAAGAAATACCCGACAGCCTCGCTCAAGCTTACCGACGAAGTGCCACATTGCGATTGCGGCGGAAAACTGAAGCCCGGATTCATATTCTTCGGAGAAGGAATTCCCGAAGACGCCTACACCGAATCGTTCGACCTTGCTGGAAAATGCGACGTGATGCTCGTTATCGGCACAACCGGTGAAGTTCAGCCTGCAGCATATCTTCCGCATGTAGCCAAGCAGCATGGTGCAAAAATTATCGAGGTAAACCCGCAGCATTCGGCATATACAGGCAGAATAACAGACATTTATCTCGAAATGGGCGCAGTAGAAGCAATGACAAAGATTGACGAAGAAATACAAAAACTGAAATAAAGATGAAGATAGTACAAGTTGAATCGCTTGGCGTTTCGAAGCAGGAACTCGAGGATGCAAAACAGGAATTCGAGAAACTAGGACACCAATATATATATTATACCGACATTCCCAAAGGCGAGGACGAACTTATTGCCCGCATGAAGGAGGCCGACATTGTGAACATCAGCAACATAAAGCTTTCGGCAAGGGCAATAGAATCATGCCCGAACCTGAAATACCTGAACGTTGCCTTCACTGGCGTCGACCATGTAGACCTGGAATGTTGCAAAAGCCACGGCATAAAGGTCAGCAATGCTGCCGGATATTCCACCGAAGCCGTATCGGAACTTGCTGTCGGACTTGCTGTTGCGCTCATGCGCAACTTCAGCCAGATGGACGGCAACACGCGCAAGCTTGGCAACCGCAACAATTTCCTCGGCACCGAACTCTACGGAAAGACCGTCGGAATTGTCGGCACAGGTGCAATAGGACTTGCCACAGCACGCATATTCAAAGCATTCGGATGCAAAATAATAGCATACAGCAGAACCAAGAAGGACATTGAAGGCATAACCTACACTACACTTGACGAACTTTTTGCCAAATCTGACATCATAAGCCTGCACATCCCTGCAAACGCACAAACCAAAGGTTTGATTAGCAAAGATTTGCTCTCGAAGATGAAAAGCACAGCAATCATTATCAACACGGCCCGCGGACCTGTCATGGACAACGCCGCACTTGCCGAACTGCTGAAGAACGGTAAGATTGCTGGTGCAGGAATTGATGTTTACGAAACAGAACCGCCTCTGCCCGAGAATCATCCGCTTCTCTCCGCCCCCAACACGATACTTTTGCCACACGTCGGCTATGCATCGAAGGAGGCCATGCAGAAAAGGTTTGTCATCGTGAAGTCGAATTTGCATTCGTATCTGCAAGGAAAACAAAAAAATGTGATATTATAATGGGGCTAAAAGTCTTGCAGTCTAATAGGCTTGCAGTCTTTCTGCCTTTTAGCCTTGAACATTGAACCAGAAACTTAGAAACATATGAACCTTTTATACTTTGTCTGGGATGCCGACCCAGTGATGTTTTCAATCGGCGAACACGGAATAAGATGGTACGGACTGCTGTTAGCCATCGGATTTTTGCTAGCCTACATAGTAATAGGACGCATAATGAAGAAAGAAGGCTACGAGCAAAAGCAAACCGACAAATTTTCAATATATGTCATAATCGGATGCGTAATCGGATTAAGGCTTGGCCACTGCCTGTTCTACAACCCTGGCTACTACCTTAGCCATCCGCTCGAAATACTCATGGTATGGGAAGGCGGACTTGCAAGCCATGGTGGCGCAATCGGCATACTAGTAGCGATATGGCTGTATTCGCGTCGTTCGAAAATGCCATATTTCGAAGCAATCGACAAGACTGCAGCAGTTGTACCGCTGGCAGGTGCATTCGTACGCGTTGGCAACTTCGTCAACAGCGAAATCCTTGGCGTACCGACCACCATGCCGTGGGGCGTAAAGTTCATGCATAACGGTGACGACCTAATCAATGCCTTCGAAGCCTCGAACGGTGCATGTCCCGACTTAAACTACCAGAACCTGAGCGAACATCTCACCGGAGCTTGCCCCGACCTCGACATATCATGCCTTTCGGACTACATGGTTGCACGTCATCCCACCCAGTTGTACGAGGCATTGTTCTACCTCGCCATGTTCTTTGGATTTCTGATCATATACAAGAAATTTGTACCACAATGGAAGCACGGCACCTTCCTCGGATGGTTCCTAATTGTACTTTTCGGATTCCGCTTTATAATTGAGTACACAAAGACAGAACAGGCTGAATTCATCTGGAATGCACCTATCACAATGGGACAATTGCTCAGCATACCATTTATTATTTTCGGCATAGTACTGATAATCCGCCAGTACCACAAAAAGAATAATGATAACGTAGAAAAAATGACAAATAACAATGGAAAATAAAAAGAAGTTTTTTACACCGATTCGCACTACAGGACTTGTTGCCATCATAGTTTTTGGAGGGCTGATCGTATACAAAATAATCGACTACAAAAAGGCAAAAGAAGAACGTGAAAAGATTGAAAACACAATCTTCAGGGCCGAACCCAAGGATTCGGCACAAATTGCAGAAGAACTCAATCAGCTAAAAAAAGATGTAATGGGCACAATAGCCCCGCCAAGCTACGAAGAAGCGCCTGTGAAAAAAACATTCATAATGGAATATTGCCACAAAAACATAAAGCCGCTAACTCTTCTGGACAATATCGACAACTTGATTAAATTGGGAAGAATAAACACTGGATTTCTAACCACGACCATCGAGGAAATGTCGAAACTGAAAATGGCAAGTGTTTCAAGCAGCGAAATAGAGGCCATGAAGGAGTTCGATTCCGAATTTTACAGTCTCGACCTATACATTCGTAGAGAAACAAGCGAAAATGAAGCACTTCAGCAGCGTATTGACGAATTCAACAAGAAAGAAGCTGTCGTAAAAGCACATAAAATATTTTCGAAATACAAGAAAGTAATAAACGATGCGACTGTACTTGTTCCGCTTGTCAATAAGATTAATGTTTTTTCAATAAACGGACAGGATCCAGACAATAATCTTGTCGAATCTCTGATTGAATCACAAATTACAAGCAAGGGCAAGCCGTTGTCGGACATTGAAATGACTTACGCAAAAAAGAAAATAACCGATGAAGAACTGATATCCAAGCTTTGTGCTGTAAACGATTCATACAAGGAATAACCACGACAAGAAATAAAACAAAAAAAATCCCCGCCAATGGCGAGGATTTTTTATTTAGGTATCCGTTAGATTTCTATTCCTTAACAAATTTCTGCAAACCTATCGTTGCAGAATCCTTTCCATAAACCTTCATGAAATACATTCCCTTTGCGAAGGCGCTCAAGTCTAACACAACATTGTCGGCATTTACCTCTGCCTCGTAAACCAGCTGACCGGCAACCGAAACAATCGCTATCTTTTCGATAGTCTCACCTGCAGTTACATTTAGTACATCGCCTGCTGGATTCGGGAACAATGCGACCGAAGCCGATTCGAATTCGTCCACACCAGAATCATCATATATAAATGTTGCAATGTACATTGCATCTTCGGTTGCGACAAACTGACGTGGATTGTCGGTATTACCGTCGTTCCATGATTCAAACAGATATCCAGAATTTGGATGTGCAATCAAAGTTACAGTAGATCCAATCAAATGCTCACCTCCGCCGGTTACAGTTCCATACTCCTCGTTTGCCGACAGTGCAGTGATATTTACAGTAGTTCTTACGGCAAAAGTTGCGATAAGCACAATATTTTGTGTTACGGTTACTGTCCTTGGATTTGTAGTCGTTCCGTCGTTCCACGAAACAAAATAGTATCCATCGTTTGCATTGGCAGTTATAGTTACCACCGTACCTTCATAATAGGTTCCTCCACCAGTTACGGTTCCGAACGAATCGTTGTTACTTGCAGCTGTGACGATGAATGTTGGTATAGCTTCGAATGTTGCCGTATAAGTAGCATCCTGTTCTACAATCACATTGCGAGGATTATCGGTATTGCCGTCGGTCCACGACAGGAATCTGAATCCTTCGTTCGGAATAGCGGATATAGTAGCTGTGCTTCCTATGTCGTAGCGACCAGTACCCGTAGTAGTTCCTTGTTGCGGATCTGCACTTGTAACGGTAATGTATGAACCTTGTTCGCAAACGTATGTTCTTATCATAAGAATTCCGTCGGTTCCTGTAATCCTATACCAGCTAGTTCCATCGAAAGCCTTATTCTCGAAAGCACCAGGCTGTACAGACTCGTCAATGCCAACCCTTACACGCTTGTTGTTTTCGACAACCACTGCGACTACTATTTCTTGAAAATCGAGTGACATATTTGTAAATGTCAACGGATTTTCGGAGAATAGTTTTATAAAGCCGGGGGTAAATGTTGACGTATTAATAGTATACGATTCGGTTGTAAAGACACTTGTATATGTATCATTTTCATCCACATTGAATATTTCGTAGTGGAAAGTAGCGCCATTTGTTGCACCAGTGATATATGCCTCTACCGAATTAATAGCGTCGGAAGTGCTATAAATCTGGTAAGGCGTACCGAATGCAGAAAAGTTATGCCACTGAGGATTGCATGCCTCGTAATAGGAACCCTGGGTATAATTTGCATCGTCTCGCGAATACAAGCAATCGTCGGAAATTGTAGCGTAGCGGTTTACCGACAAATTCCTGTTGTTCTGATTGCTGTATGTTCCCGATGCAGGCTGCAACGAAACTTCGAACCTGTAAGTGCCATCATTTGTCATATTACTCATCGAGAACAACGAAGCCTGTATGACAGAATAAGAACCCGCTGTACTTGATTCTGTATAATATACGATAGTATCGACACTAGGATGATATACACCGTTTACATAAGTTGCGGCAGGCACTGTCTCCGAACTGAATGTGTACGAGAAGATCTGCTGATCGCTAGGATCAAACACCTTGGCAACCAAGTTTACCGTTACCGCTTCGGTTCCATAGTTTGTAGCTACACCCTCGAAACAAACCTTCGAATCGGAGGTTATTTCACGACGCGGAAAATGGCTGAAATTTCCGTTGTAACCGTAATTTACATACTTAGAATTGAAATTAACACGAGCATCGGTTAACTCGAAATCCTGTGGAATAGCGACATCAACAAAAATATTGTCCAAGTAAAACATTGCAGCATCGATACCCACATACTGGAAAGCCACCTTGACGCTTTGTCCAGCATATGCTGACATATTTACCGATATTGTCGACCAAGTCAACTGCGGGAATCCAGAAGCACCTCCTACTGCTGCCGAATATTCGTCATCGTTCCATATTGTTGTCCAATTTGTTCCTCCATCGGTAGAAACCTTTATATTAATATCGGCATTATCAACGTTGTTGAAAGATCCCCAGTCGGCAACGAACCAACCTGGATTAGAATAGTAGTCGAAAAATAGCCTCGATGCTCCAGCCGGTACTACAAACGAAGGAGATATAAGCCATTCATCTTGATTTCTAATCACTTGGTCGGAATTTGCATACTGCACTGCGGCATAACTAAACTCACCTTCGCAGTTCTGAGGCACATCAGTACTGCGATGCCAATGCTGTAAATCTACACTTTCGGCACCCTGGATTGTGTCCCATCCCTGAGGAGGAAACAATGTTGACGAAAAATCCTGAAACAAAGCAAGACCATCCCTCGTAAGAGAAACAACGTGTTTATTTACAGGAACCTTATCGACAAATTTGCTAGAGCTATATTGACAGGAAAGCGATTCTTTCTGCGCAATCTGTCCGAAAGACATAGTAACAACCAACAAAAGCACACCTAACGAATAAATTTTTCTCATATGCAACAATTTTAAGAAGTTAACACCGCAAATTTAAAAAAAAATTAAATCCACACAAACCTTTTGTACATTTTTTTCAAAAAAAAATGACATTCTATCATCCAACAAACATCAAAGAAAACTCAAAAACTTATTAAAAATTTAGCATCGCAAACTATTACAAAAGCAATTTTTAATTAAATTTGCAACCTTGAATTTTTGAGTAAAAAGAGGCATGGAAACTATTAAAGTTCTTGACAGGGAATTTGTACCCTACATCGACCACGAAACCATAGTGTCGAAAATCAAGGAGATGGCAGAAAAAATGAACCGCGACCTTCGCGACAAGAATCCGCTCTTCCTTGGAATACTTAACGGCTCGTTCATGTTCGCCGCCGAATTGTTCAACCATCTTACAATCGACTGCAACATCTCGTTCCTGAAACTCGCTTCGTACGAAGGCACAAACTCTACCGGCAAGGTTAAAAGGCTTATCGGCGTGAACGAGGACATCAAGGACAGAACAGTCGTTATTGTCGAGGACATCATAGATACTGGCATCACCATGGACCATATCGAAAAGCAGCTGATTGGCTACGAACCAAAGGAAATAAAGATTGCTGCTTTGCTCTACAAGTCGGAAATTTACAACAACAAGTATCCGATTGATTATTTCTGCTTCGACATACCACAGAAATTCATCGTCGGCTTCGGCCTCGACTACAACGGATACGGTAGAAACTTACCTAGCATTTATCAAACCAAATAAAAACAAAATATCATGCTTAACATTGCAATATTCGGAGCACCGGGCGCAGGAAAAGGAACACAAGCCCAAAGCATCATCGACAAGTACAACTTGAAATACATATCCACAGGAAACATCCTCAGGTCGGAAATAGCCAAAGGAACGCCGCTAGGACTTGAGGCAAAGGCAATTATAGAAAAAGGAAACCTCGTAAGCGACGAATTGGTAACCAAGATTATCGAGAAGTTCATAGCCGACAACCGCAATCCAAACGGATTCCTTTTCGACGGATTTCCACGCACACGCGAACAGGCAAAGAACCTCGATGAAATATTGAAGCGCGAAGGAATGGAACTTTCGTGTCTGCTCAACATGGATGTGCCACGCGAAGAACTCATCAAACGAATGATGCACCGCGCTCAGGTTGAAAACCGTGCCGACGATACTCCGGAAATCTTCGAAAACCGCCTCAAGGAATACGAAGAAAAGACCTTCCCTGTGATGGAACACTATCAGAATCAAGGAAAAGTGATGTCGATAAGCGGAGTCGGCAGCATCGAGGAAATTTTTGTCCGCCTTGCAGAAAAGATTGACAGCTTGCTATAGTATAACGTCAAGACAAAACTTATAAATGAAAGTTAAGTTTCTAATATTGACATTTTATATATTATGTGCATCCAACTCTGCACACATGGCACAAAAATACGAAGAATGTGAACCTATAAGTTATGCAGAAGTTGAAACTAAACCGGAATTTCCAGGAGGAGATACTGCACTTATGATTTTTTTGTCAGAAAACATAAAATTCCCCAACAATTGCGCAAATGTTAATGACAAAGTAATCGTACAGTTCATAATAGACACGACAGGAACCGTTACAAATGCAAAGATAATTCGGGAACTTGACCCCTATTTCGATGCTGAAGCAATGAGAGTCGTTAAGTCTTTGCCAAAATGGAAACCTGGCTTCAACAAAGAAGGCACTGCTGTGCCAGTATTATATAAGATGCCAATATCATTTAAGACATTTAATATTTACGATTGATACCAATGAACAGACCGAAAATACTTATAATATATACCGGCGGAACAATCGGCATGATTCAGGACAAGAACGGCGTCTTGCAGCCGTTCAACTTCGAGAACCTGCTGAGCTACATACCGATGCTCAAGGATTTTCCTGCCGACATCAGTTCATACAGCTTCGAAACACCGATAGACTCATCGGATGCCGACCCCGATTTCTGGGTTGAGATTGTGGAGGTTATTGAAAAGAACTACGACCATTACGATGGATTTGTCGTCCTTCACGGCTCCGACACAATGGCTTACACCGCTTCGGCATTGAGTTTCATGCTCGAAAACGTAAACAAGCCGATAATTCTTACCGGTTCGCAGTTACCGATTGGCCTTCTTCGCACGGATGGACGCGAAAACATGATTTCGGCAATAGAACTAGCCAGCATGCAACGCGATGGAAAGCCTGTAATCCACGAGGTTTGCGTCTATTTCGAAAGCCGCCTATACCGTGGCAACAGAACGACAAAGTACAGTGCCGAGAATTTCGACGCCTTCCGTTCGCCCAACTACCCTTGGCTTGCACAAGCAGGTATCGACGTAAAGGTTGAAGAAGACAAGCTGTGGACAAGCAAAAACGCACCGCTGGTCACGCACAAGAACCTTTGCCGCGACATTGCCGTGCTGAAGTATTTCCCCGGCATACAGCCCAAGACCATCGAGGCTATCATAAACATTGAAGGTCTGCGCGGACTGATCGTAGAATCGTACGGTTCGGGAAACCTTACCACCAACGACAAGATTATCAAGCTTTTCGAAGAAGCAATCGACAAGGGAATAACAATCCTGAACATAACGCAATGCACCGTAGGTTCGGTAGTACACGGCAAGTACGCCACCAGCCTCAAGCTGATGAACTGCGGAGTAGTAAGCGGAAAAGACATGACCATCGAAGCAGCAATTACTAAGATGATGTTCCTTTTAGGGGAAAATTATTCACGCGACGAAATGAAACGTCTTCTCATGCAGTCGATTTGCGGAGAAATTTCATAAGTCACAAAAAGTAATTGCATGAAAATAAAGATCTTACTTCTTTTTACTGCCATTTGCCTCAGCATTGGCATAGCAAACGCGCAACGTCCCGACAGACAGCCTGCCGACGGCGTAATATACGGCACCATACACGAAAAGGACAGCAACGAACCTGTTGAATTTGCCAACATCGTCGTATACGACAAGGATGGTAATGTCATAGCTGGAAGCATGAGCGACAGTCATGGCAAGTTCAACATACAGAATGTTCCGTACGGCACCCACAAGGTTGAAATTCTGTTCATTGGCTACGGCAAGGTAACCCGCGAAAACGTAAGCATAACCGCCGACAAGAAGTCGTTCAACATGGGCAAGATACACCTTAGCGTCGATGCGCAAATGCTTGGCGAAGTGGAAGTTGAAGCCACAATGAACAATGTCGACTACCGCCTCGACCGCAAGGTCATAAATGTAAACCAGGACATTGTATCGTCGGGAGCATCGGCTGTAGAAGTGCTTGAAAATGCACCTTCTGTCACCACCGACCTCGACGGCAACGTATCTTTGCGTGGTTCAGAGAGTTTCCTTGTGCTTATCGATGGTCGTCCCAGCCCTCTCGAAGGTAGCGAAGCTTTGCAGCAGATTCCAGCAAGTTCGATTGAAAGCATCGAGATAATTACCAATCCGTCAGCAAAATACGCTCCCGATGGCGTAGGCGGAATTATCAACGTAGTGCTGAAAAAGGACAAGCGCAAGGGATACAACGGTCAGGTTTCGGCAAACTATGGAAACAACAATACTTTCGGCGGCAGCGCACTGTTCAACTTCCGCACCCAGAAGGTAAACTTCTTCGTCGGTGGCGAATACAACCGCCGCATGAGCAAGAGTTTCGGCAAGTCGGAACGCGAAACCTACCTTAACGCAGCCAAGGATTCCATGTTCTGTCTAAACAACCAGAACTCAGGGCTTTACGGACGTCAGAGCTGGAACGCACGTGCAGGCCTGGACATCTACATTACCGACAACGATGTGATTACAATTTCGGGCAAATATGGTTCGCGCGGACACGGAGGAAACGGCATTACCGAAGCTGAGACCTTCTATTTCAACAAGTTGGACTCACTGATTTACGACCCGCACACATATATGCTCGGCAACCCGTACTCGTACTACACCGATGAAATTTCGAAGCGCAGGAACAATTACTGGAGCGGAGACATCAACTACCAGCGCAAATTTACAAAGCCAGGACACGAACTGCAACTGTATTTCAACTATTCGGCAAACCGCTCGAACAACTATAACGAATATACCGAAGCCGAAACCGAGCGCCTTGGTGGTGAAGTAATTGACGGCGCAATACAAGACCGCTACAACACCGTGGAAATCGGCACACAGGACCGCTATCAGGCCAAGGCCGACTATGTGCTGCCATTCAACGAGAAGTCGAAACTGGAAGCCGGCTACGAAATAAATATCCGCAACCAGACGAACGACTACAAATACGCGATATGGCAGAGCAACGACTGGGTAAACGACGAATCGCGCCACAGTCCATACGACTTCGACCTTAACGTGCAGTCTGGTTATGTGATTTATTCGAATTTCTGGAAAAACTTTGGTTATCAGGTAGGTTTGAGAACCGAATACACCAACCGTCTGTTTGCCATTCCAACCGGCGACTATGCCTACAAGAAATTCGACTTTTTCCCATCAGTGCACCTATCCTACTCGTTCTCAGAAGATTTGCAGTTGATGGGAAGTTATAGCCGTCGTCTCGAACGTCCGCGTCCATGGAACCTCAACCCGATGACACAGGTCGAAGACCCCAACAACATACGCCGTGGTAATCCTGCACTTAACCCCGAATACACCAATTCGTACGACATGTCGCTGCAGAAACGTTTCGGAGAACATTTTGTTTCGTTCGAGCTTTACGCTCGGCAGACCAACGACCTGATACAGAACGTTACACTTGTCGATACCGCCAATTCAAACATGTACATCAAGACTTTCGACAACATCGGCAAGGACTTGTCGCTCGGAAGTGAAATCATGGGCAACTTCAATCCATGCAAGTGGTACAACCTCAACGCCAGCGTAAACGCCTACTACTACTCGATAAAGTCGCAGACTTACCGCAGCAACAGCACTTTCACTTGGCGAGTAAGAATCAATAATACGTTCAGAATCAAGAAGTCGGGAACGAACATCCAGTTCGGTGGATTCTACGATGCGCCATCGATTACAGCACAGGGACGCAGTGCAGGAAGAATTGCATTCAACCTTGGCATCAAGCAGGACTTCCTCGACAAGAGGCTCTCGATCAGCGTAAACTTCCGCAACCTGTTCAATACCATGAAGTTCAACACGACTACCGAGACCGACTACCTGTACTACCACATGACACGCTCAAACACTTGGCCAAACTTCAACATATCAATAACTTACAAGCTTAACGACTTCAAGAAGCGCAAAGAGAAAGGCGAAGAGTCGGACGACGATGGCGGAGATATGTAGAAGGGCTAAAAGGCTTAAAGGCGAACAGGCTAGAAGGCTGACAGTCTTACAGACAGACCAGAAGGCAGAAAGAAGAACGGGCTGGAAAACATAAAGGCGTCACAGCTATTCGATTGTACAGACGCAAAATATTGCGTCTCAACAGAAACGGCGTACTTCGACCCTTCGACTACGCTCTGGTAGCGAAGCTCAGCAGCCGCAAGCCATAGAAACTTAGAAACATTTTAAATGGAAAAGAAAGAACTTAGAAAACACATAAAGGAACTGAAGAGGCAACATACAGCCGAACAGCTTGAAGCACAGTCTAAAGCAATAATGGCGAAGGTCGAAGCCCATCCCGATTTTGCCAAGGCAAACATCGTAATGCTCTACTATTCGCTTCCTGATGAAGTGCAGACCGCCGATTTCATTGCCAAGTGGCGCAACCTCAAGCAGATAATCCTGCCTACCGTTGTCGGCGACGACATAATTCCTGTAAAACTTGACGCAGACACCACTTTCGCCAAAGGCGACTTCGACATACAAGAGCCTCAGTCGTTGGAATATACTGGCGGATACGACCTTATAATCGTCCCGGGCGTGGCATTCGACAAAAACGGCAATCGTCTTGGTCGTGGTCGCGGCTATTACGACCGTTTCCTATGCAAGCACACTGGCGTCAAGAAAATTGGCATCTGCTTCGATTTCCAGCTTGTGTATGAGATTCCGACCGAACCGACCGACATCAGAATGGATGAAATAATCAGTCTGTAAAACCAAATGAAGATTACGTTTGGCATATTAAAGTGGTTATTTATCTCACTTGGGATAATAACGGTTATAATAAACATTTTTGCACTCACCCCACTCCCATTCTACATGCATCGCAGTCTCGGCGAAGACGCATCGTGGGAAAACGATTCCACGACACAATTCACCCCAGACTACATTATAATGTTCGGTGGTGCCGGAATGCCATCCGAAAGCAACCTCATAAGATTGCATTACACAGCCGAAATTGCATGCAAACTGCATAAACCGATTATACTCGTTCACCCCAAAGATTCCTTGTGCCAGGCAGAAATGACACAATACCTTGTAAACTATGGGATTGCCTCCGACAGCATAATGTATATGACAGACGGAAGCAACACTCGCTCGCAGGCGGTCTGCCTAGCCGATAGTTTTCCACAGCTAAAAGAAGCTTCATCGCTGATAATCACTGCACCTGAACATCTGTCGCGCACATTGAAATGCCTCAAAAAGTGCGAAATAGAAAATATCCGTGGCATAGGAACATTTGAAAGCACAGTTGACTTTGACCTTTCAATTGACAACCAAACACTTAAGGGTAACAGATACATCCCAGATGTAGAAAGCACCAACCTGCGATATACATACTGGAACTACCTAAGACTGGAAATCATTTGCTTCAGAGAATATTTTGCAACAGCATACTACTGGGCAAAAGATTGGATTTAATATCAATATGAATACAAATGAATTACAACCATTTACTTTAACTATAAATTTATGACAGGAAAAACCAATTTTAGCATAAGACCAGCGGTCGTTGGCGAAGAAAAACTCATCCTCGACATGATAAAAAGTCTTGCCGAATACGAGAAATGCCTGGACGAAGTTGTCGCCGACGAACAAACTATCCATCATTCAGTTTTCATCGAAAAGTCAGCAGAAGTAATATTTGCAGAAGAGAACGGCGTTGTCATTGGCTTCGCCTTGTTTTTCCACAACTTCTCGACTTTTGTCGGACGCAAAGGCCTTTATATCGAAGACTTATACATAATTCCGAAAAAACGCGGCCTCGGCCACGGGAAAGCCATACTAAAGCACCTTGCCAAGATTGCCGTAGAACGTAATTGCGGACGCATGGAATGGATTTGCCTCGACTGGAACGCACCTGCACTGAAAGTTTATCGTTCGATAGGTGCCATCCCAATGGACGAATGGACCATACAACGACTTAGCGAAGACGCCTTAAAGAAATTTGCTAACAACTGATTTACAATGACTTCAAGAACCTTAAGTACACGTTTCCGTACCAGCTTTTGAGTTCGCCGAACATAGTGGTATTGTGCCACAGCATAACGAAGTCGCCCTCGACAGCCACACACCTGTCATACAATTTGCGCACGATATCAAATGCTTCATTTTCAGACAATTTGCGATATTGGAACAAAGTTGTATCCATCACAACCAACGGATGCTCGACGACATCCAACACCCGATCGTTTACAATGTCATACAAGGGATAAGGATGGCAAGTCCCGCACCTAAAGCCCTCACGCTCAGGAAATCCCAACGTTGAATCACTACGAATACCGCATTCCTGCCATATCTGCGGAGTTTTTCGCACATTGAAGCGCAGGAAATGTTGGCGAACTGCTGCTACCTCACATCCGCACACTCCCTCAAACCGACTTTTCTCAATTGTAAATATAACTTTGTCGGCAAAAGAATATAAGCTCCCATGCAAACCTACGGACGCTCCTTGCGACTGCAAATACTTAATGCACTCACGTGATTTTGGCGAAAGAATATTGTATGTAGAGTCGAAATCTTTACTTCGTAATGGCTTGAAATAAAATTGAGAATTTAATTTATTTTCAACTGAAACTTTAAGCAATTCATACACTGCCGAAACGTAAGGATCTTGCCTAAAATTGCGCAGTGATTTCATATACGCAGACAAAGATCTGCACGACATCCGCAGACTTTTCCTCTTGAACAGGTCGCCAGCTATAGTCTTTACTGCCTTTCCGAAACTCGGGAAACGAAACAAGAAATCAATGTCGTGAGTAGGAATGAATTTCGGTTCTCGTCTAGCTACCACAAAGTTAGCGAAACTCTCCTGCACAAACTTACGGAGCAGCATCGCATATTCGTCAACTATCGGAATATCAGAAAGTTCGTATTTACAGCAAAGACTATCTTCATAGCAGAAACGCCCAAACCTATCGCGATGCCCCGTTAATTTCTCCTCGTAACGCGAAAGCAACAGGAAAGAAATGCCCAGCATATCAAAATTCACATGCACGCATTTGCCGTCAAAGGAAAATGGATGGTCGTTTTCTGACAAAGAAAATACCTTAAGCAATACTTTATTATCAAACGATTTAACATTTGAACAACAAGGATTTCCATTATACAAAAATTCTACACTTGAATCGTCGGGACGGATAAATTTTATTTCAACATCCGGGTCAACGACAAGCGTTGGGACATCGCCAAGTTCGACACGGCACTCCTTTTGCGGAAATGCAATGTCGGCAATGCACCTAATCGTATATTCTATGGCATTATTCGAAAAAATCATCTGAATATCAATGCTATAACATATCAGCAATTTCCAACAGAACAAAAATTCCGTCCTAGAAATTTCCACAAAGGTAATATTTTGTTGATAAACTATCGCAACAAAAGAATTATTGCCACGATAAATTATTTATTTTCGCACCAAATTATCCAATGCCTATGGACGACAAGGAAAAAGTATTGATAATCATCAACCCCGTTTCTGGCACGGGCAAGCAGAAGGCCGCGTTAAAGGCCATAAAAAGCAATATCGACCGCATCAACTTCGACTGCGAAATTGCAAGAACGAAGTATGCTGGACACGCGACCGAAATTGCAAGGCAAGCAGCTGCCGATGGCTACAACATCGTAGTTGCTGTCGGTGGCGATGGAACCGTCAACGAAGTGGCTGCCGGACTTGTCGACACACAAACCAAAATGGGCATAATTCCCTGTGGCTCAGGCAACGGTCTTGCACGAAGCCTTAAAATTCCTGTTACCCCAGCCAAAGCCGTCGAAGTACTCAACGAAAACAGGATGAAGCGCATAGACACAATGTCGGTCAACGGAAATTTCTGCGCAAGCATTGCAGGAATCGGCTTCGATGCACTGATAGCCAAGGAGTTCCAAGAGAAGCCAAAGAACACCAGAGGACTTCACTCCTATGTTCAGCTTATCGCGACAAAGTACCCGACCTACAAAGCCAACGAATACAAGATCGAAATAGACGGCAAAAGTTCAGTCCACAAGGCCATGTTTATCTGCCTTGCCAACGCTAACCAGTTCGGTTACAATGCAATAGTATCGCCGAATTCAAGAATAGACGATGGGCTTATCGATGTTTGCATAGTCAAAAACATTCCGCTAATCACGGCTCCACACACGGCAATGCTGCTACTGACCAACAACCTCGACCACTCGCATCGGGTAAAAATCCTGCAAGGAAAAACGGTCAAGATTTGCAACAACACAAACGAGTACGCCAATATCGACGGAGAAGCAAAACAAGTTGGCAAAACTGTTGACATATCCATAAAGCACAAATCATTAATGGTAATATGCTAAACAATCGCTTTATATTGATTTTGATGCTTGCATTGTCGTTTTTTGGCACCGCCGTTGCACAGGAAACCACAAACGAAACTGTCCGCTACGACTATTCGTTCGAATTCAAAAATGGCGTCTACACCTCATTCTATTCATTCCGCAACAACTCCCCGATTCCGTTCTCGCGATTTGTCTCGCCAGCATACGACGATGACTTCTTCAAAAATCTCCTAAAAGTCGAGACCATAAGCTTTTACGACGAAAACGGAACTCTCAACGAAATCCCGAGAAAAACAATTTGGGGATACGCAAACAACGGGAAACCAAACATTTACTGGCTCAACAAATTCAACCTCATACCTTACGTCGGAACGATTTCGCATTTCGTATCTACCGAACTCGTCACACATTACGTAGGCGGAACTATGATGTACGACCCGATGTATATACCTTCTACACAATCATATACAACCGAAGAGTTAGTGCATTACTTTATAGACATGAACACGGGAAAAATAATCTCGTACGGAAGCAAATCGCTGCTGGAACTGATAAAGGACGACACCGAACTTTACAACGAATACTCCAAACTGGGCAAACGCAAGCGCATAAAAAGCGTGATGGAATACGTACAGAAATACAATAGGAAACACCCAATCTATTTCAATAAATAACACCATGAAAATGAAACGATTAACCATGATATTCATAATACTTGCAACCGCATTGCAGGCTTTTTCGCAGTTGAAAATGCCGATGGGAAGCAAATCGGAGGTAGAAAAGTTCTACACGACAACCACATACGTCGTTATGAAAAACGAATTCATGAGCGACTACAACGACGCAATAAAGGTAGCCGTCGAAAAGCACTGGACGGCCACGCCAGTCAAATTTGTGAAAGCCAGCGAGTTCGAGAAGCTACGCCACGACGACGACAAGTCCTTCCTTGTGATAAACATAGCATATTTCGACGGCGATGATGCAAGATTTGAGTTCATGATTCTGTCGCTTGGCGGGAGCAAGTACAAGACAGTCGACGATATGCCCACCCTATGCGCTGTTCCGCTCTGCTACTACGACGACGAAGACGAGGACAAATACACATACAAGCTCGGCGCGATGCTGAAGCACTGCCAGACACACGTGGCACTATGCCGAGAACATCCCGAACTGACAAAGGAAACCATCCTCGACTACTACTCCAACAACACTGGCGATCTTGCCAACAAGACCTTATACTTGCTAAAGGACGATGTATCAGACGATTTGCGCAGTAATTCAGCACTTAAGTCAGCATATCCTTACAATGCAGAGTTTGCTACGGCAGAACAGATCGAAGAACTTACAAACGCCAACGACGACAAGGCCCTTATCGTCCACATTATCAATCCGTACGATGGCAACGGACAACCCTACTGCATCAAGTTAATAATAGACGCAAGCAAAGGAATGCTATATTACTACGATTTTGAAAAGCTAAAGAAAAACACTACAGGACACATCACGTCCGACGACCTCAAAAAAATATCAAAGAAATGAACTATCAGGAAGCTATCGACTTTATGTTCAACTCGTTGCCTATGTATCAGCGAGTTGGCAAAGCTGCATACAAGGCCAACCTAGACAACACTATGGCCCTTGACGAATATTTCGGACATCCGCACAAGTCGTTCAAAACCATACACGTAGCCGGCACAAACGGCAAGGGCTCTGTTTCGCACTCGCTGGCGGCAATTCTGCAGTCGGCAGGCTACAGGACTGGGCTTTACACATCACCACACCTTGTTGATTACCGCGAGCGCATACGCATAAACGGAGAAATGATTTCGAAGGATTACGTATGCGACTTCATCAACGACAACCAGGAAATCATCGGAAAACTTAAGCCGTCGTTCTTTGAAATGTCTGTTGCGCTGGCATTCAAGTACTTTGCCGACATGAAGGTAGATGTGGCCGTGATCGAAGTCGGCATGGGAGGAAGATTGGACTCAACCAACATCATCACGCCCGAACTTTCGGTGATAACCAACATAAGTTTCGACCACACGCAGTTCCTCGGCAACACTCTGCCGCTCATTGCAGGCGAAAAGGCCGGCATCATAAAGCCGAACATTCCGGTTGTCATCGGCGAAACCCGCGCAGAGACAAAAGACGTTTTTGAAAACAAGGCAAAAGCGACCAACTCTCCCATCTCCTTTGCCGACCAGTGCGTAAAAGTTGCTAAGACAGCCACCGCCAGCAACCACAATTACGCCGAATATTCGATAGACGGCTCAAAAACGCTCAGATTCGACCTTTTCGGCGAATACCAGACTAAGAACCTTGCCACCATACTCGAAGCCGCAAAACAGCTTAAAAATCGCGGATTTGCAATAAGCGACAAGAACATTTCGGATGCATTGCAGAATGTAAAAGGTCTTACCGGGCTTCACGGACGCTGGGAAATACTCTCCGACTTCCCATTAACAATCTGTGACACTGGCCACAACGTTGATGGATTGTCGTATGTTACCGCACAACTGAAGGCGATTAAATGTCCGCAGCTGCACATTTTGCTTGGTTTTGTCAACGACAAGGACGTGGAGCATGTGATGCCGCTTTTCCCGAAAGATGCCAAGTATTATTTCACCAATGCCGACATTCCACGAGCGATGCCAGCCGAACAGGTAAAGGCATACGGAGAAAAGTTCGGCCTCGACGGTGAAACTTACGAAAATGTTCCTTCAGCCTACGAATCCGCGAAGAAAAATGCCTCATCGGACGACACAATTTTCATTGGTGGAAGCACTTTTATCGTCGGAGACTATTTTAAACACTATGGTTTTCAATAGGATAAAAGAATTTTGAAAAATTATTGATTTTATTTTGTCAGTTCGGAAATTTGCAATACTTTTGCACCGCTAATGACAAGGGAGCATAGCTCAGCTGGTTCAGAGCACCTGCCTTACAAGCAGGGGGTCATAGGTTCGAATCCTATTGTTCCCACAGAGAAGCCACAGACAATGTGGCTTTTTTCATATCTATACCGCAAGTCAAAATAATTCTACTTTTATTCTTTAAATTATTTTTCGCAAGAATTTAATCACAAAAAACAACATATCATGAATAACAAACTGGAAATAACAAGATTAGCATTATTAGCAATTATTGCTGCCTGCTTAGTGGTTTTGGTCATAAAAGCATTCGAAAGGACAAGCAGGATGTTTATGTATCTGGCGGCTATGTTAATGCATCAGTCTCAGGGTCAGTAGATGTTGACAATACCGTTGATATCAACCTTGAGAGAATAAATGGGCATAGTGATGTTTTCTTTAACAATTATAGCAGGGGCGACAAAGAGAAATACTATCGAATCCCTGTCATCACACAATAATAGTAATCGTCAATTACAAATCACACATTAGGAAACGAATATATTTTCACAAAAATCCGCATGCTCATCGCCTTAGGCGGTCGGCGTTCTCTTTAATACGACATAATCTTATACCTAATCCATCTTACCAAAACAATAATTACTGCCACAACAATAAAGAAAAACACTACCCGCAATATAGATTTCTTCTGCCCACCATTTTCTGCGCCATCTTCAGCAGATGACTTATTTTCATCCCTTGCTGCATTATTGTTCGGATTATCAAATAGGGAATCGTCATCATCTTCATATTTGAACGTATATCCCACATCTTCCAAATCTTCCCTCAAAAGCTCAATCTTCTCCTTCTGGGCTTCGTATCGCAACAGCCACACGTCGTAAGAATACTCTTTCAAACCTTTTTTGTCCCTTATATCAGTTTCATTGTCGTTCCAACACAACCTTCCACGTCCCTCATATATTTTAACAACATGCCTTTCAGACACATCGGCAATTATTATCAATGGCGTCCACTTCGAATATTTGTCGGGAAGCATTTCGGCGCCAAGCTCGAAAAATCCAATACAGGCCGAAAGCAAAATCTTGTCGCCACCAGCATTCCATACATAATCGTGCTTGCCCATAATGAAATAGAACGGAAACGTCATGCACTCAGAATCATCTTTACACGAATAAACATGAATGCCCCTGTACATCTCACTCCCGCTGTCAACATTTGCACCCAATCCAAATGTCGACACCTCGCCTCCGACAGGCTCCTCAAAACCAATATAATACAAAACCGACTCGTTTGCCATACAATCTCAGAAAATACAAATATACACAAAAACAAGAATACGCGTGACAAAATCTATCCCTTTTCGGTTTACAAATACACAAAAAAATCCGCAAGCTCATCGCCTGCGGATTCCTTATTATAACCACAAAACATTTACTTTATAACAATATCGTGCTCCATGCGAGCCTGAATACCGCTTGTTTCGGCAATTCTCTTGGCGTTCTGATAGTACATGTAGTTTTCACCAAGTTCACTCTTCATGATTCTGGTCGAAATATCAAACTGCTCAACCAATTCTTCGAACCATTCCTTCTTTGTCGGATACTCAACAACCTTGTAGTCGGAAAGGTTTGCAAGTTCAACAGCCTTCTTTACTGCATCGTTGAGGCTACCAAGCTCGTCAACAAGACCGATTGCTATAGCATCAGAACCAGCCCAAACACGGCCCTGTCCTATCGAATCGACCAAAGCCTTTTCACTCAAAACATGACCTTCGGCACCCTTGCCCTTACGTCCGTCGAAAACCCTTGTAAGGAAAGTATCATAGAAGTCCTCGATTGACTGCTGTACATAGTTGTATTCCATTTCGGTAACTGGACGCATAGTAGTTCCAAAATCAGCATGTGCATTTGTGCAAACAGTATCGATTGTAACACCAATCTTGTCGGTTACAAGGCCTTGCAAGTTCGGGAACATTCCGAAAACACCAATAGAACCTGTCAAAGTAGTAGGCAGTGCATAGATATAGTCGGCTGAGCAAGAAATATAGTATCCGCCCGAAGCAGCGAGATTACCCATCGAAACTACGATTGGCTTTCCTGCCTGCTTAACCTTCTGTATTTCACGCCACATAACTTCCGAAGCAAGTCCCGAACCACCAGGTGAGTTGACACGCAGAACAACAGCCTTAACATCATCGTTCTCACGAATCTTGCGGAGTTCCTCTGCAATCTTGTCGCCACCCATCTGACCTTTACCTCCGTTGCCATCAACGATTTCGCCTTCGGCAAAAAGAACAGCAACTTCGTTCTTCGACTTGTTATTTCCACCAGAAACACTTGCCTTTGCATATTTTTCAAGGTCGATGAACATATCCTTGTCCTTGCCGTCGAATCCCGACTTAGCCTTGAGTTCGTCGATAACCTCATCGTAATACTTTACTGCATCGGCAAACTTCAAGTCGACAGCATCCTGGGCCTTACGCAACGAAAGGCTGTCGGCATACATATTGAGGTCTTCGACCGAAATACCACGAGCTTCGGAAATGCCCTGACAAACCCTTCCCCAGATAGAATTCAGGAGAACGCTGTACTGCTTGCGGTTTGCGGGACTCATCTTGTCGCAGATGTAAGGTTCTACAGCCGACTTGAACTGTCCGTGACGGAAAACCTGCATCTCAACACCGAGTTTCTCGAGCACATTCTTGTAGAACATTATCTGCGAGCACATACCTTGCCACGACATTCCGCCCTGCGGGTTGACATATATCTCGTCGGCAACCGATGCCAAGTAGTAGCCGAACTGCGAATAAGCAGTAGCATAGCTTATTATGAACTTTCCGCTTTCCTTGAACTCGATGAGCTTGTTGCGAAGTTCCTCGATGGTTGCTGTACCAGCCGAAGCACCATCCATATCCAGATATATACCCTTGATACGGTCGTCGGTCTTTGCCTTTTCGATTGACTTAAGAGCATCGTTAAGACCAAGCCTCTTTATCGTAGTCATCGACATGAAATCGAAGTCCATGCCATCGGTAACCTTGTCGGGCATATCTGCCGTAAGGGAAATCCTCAGTATCGAATTTTCCTTTACAGAAACATCTGACGACGAAGAACCGCCCGCTGCCGACAAACATATCAGCATAAAAATCAGGCCATACAGGATGTGAACAATGATAACACCCACAACAACGGCCAACATAACTTTCCAAAACTTATTCATATAAATCAAAATTTTATTAATTCAATACCGCAAAGATAATGTAATTTACGATTGACGATTTACCATTTTAGATTTTTTTAAGTAAGATTTAAGCAAGAACTTAATTTGGCGGATTGAATTGTATTTCTTATTTTTGTGACAACTACAAACCTCGTAGAGGTTATATATTAATAGAAACACAAACAACAAACGACCAACCCTGTAAGGGTTTCATTTGAGGAAAAAAATTATGGCAAACACATATAGTCAGATATACATACATTTTGTTTTTGCAGTACAGAATCGGATCGGTTTGATAGGAAAATCGTGGAAAGATGAATTGTACAAATACATTACGGGGATAGTCAACAATAAAGGACACAAGCTGATGGCTATTGGCGGAATGCCAGACCATGTCCATATTCTTGTAAGCATGTCGCCAAAACAATCAATTTCTGATTTAATTGCGGATGTAAAAAGAAGTTCCTCGCTATGGATTAACGAAAACAAATTCACGATAGGAAAATTTTCTTGGCAGGCTGGCTATGGAGCGTTTTCTTACGGAAAATCACAAATACCAAATGTTGCAAATTATATTTGTACCCAAGAACAACATCATAAAGTTAAGAAATTTCGAGAAGAATATGAAGAACTTCTAAAGATTTTCGGAATAGAATATGACGAGCGGTATATTTTCGCGGAAATAGATGAAACCCATACTGGGTAATCTTTGGAGACATTGGTATTTCTATTGTTATATATGCCCTACGGGCAAAACAATATTTGTTTTTAACTAAGAAACCTATCGGATTTTAACATACACAAAATATATCCTTGTTGTTTTGAAAATACAACAAATTTCCTTACCTTTGTTTTCTCAAAATAACGTTGCATGAACACTTTAGGGAACATTTTCAAGATAACACTATACGGAGAATCGCACGGCAAGGAAATAGGCATAGTAATCGACGGATGCCCTGCCGGAATATCGCTATCGGAAAGCGACCTGCTACCCGACATCGAACGACGTAAGACTGGCGGATACGCAAGCAGTACCCGCGCCGAAAACGACATTCCCGAAATCAGAAGCGGCATCTACCGCGGACACACCACAGGAGCACCTATTATGATAGCCTTCCGCAACGAGGATTGCCGCGACGACGACTACCAATTCGACGGATTCTTCCGTCCCGGACATGCCGACTACGCAGCCTACAGAAAGTACGACGGCTACAACAATCCTCTCGGTGGCGGACAGTTCTCGGGCAGAATGACATTGCCGCTGGTTGCCGCCGGCTGCATTGCAAAAAAAATTATCCCGTCGATAGAATTCTCCGCCAACATACTGCCCGAATGCATGACGAATGTCGACAAGGCTATTGCCACAGGCGACTCAGCTGGAGGAATAGTAGAATGCAGAATACGAAACCTAGAGGCAGGAATCGGTGAACCCTTCTTCGACAGCTTGGAATCGATCATTTCTCATGCAATATTCTCAATTCCTGGCGTAAAAGCCATCGAGTTCGGCAACGGCATAGCATCGGCATCGATGCTCGGATCGGAATACAACGACTGCATAGTTTCGTCAGACGGACAAACCGCGACAAACAACTGCGGTGGAATAAACGGTGGCATCTCAAACGGAAACGAAGTGGTATTCCGCACCTACTTCCATCCTACTCCAAGCATCTCTAAGACGCAAAAGACATTCAATTTCAACGCAATGCAGATGCAGGAGCTGCAAATCAATGGTCGCCACGATGTATGTTATGCCCTGCGTACCCCTGTAGTCGTCGAAGCTCTTGCCGCAATAGCCGTAGCCGACCTATCCTTAATTTCAAAAGCCACAAGATAATGGAAAGTTTCATCGACTCGGTAACCAGATATCTTAACGGGCATATCGATGACCTGCAGACGCTGGAAATCATCGTTCCAAACAACAGGACCGGCTCGGCAATTCTGGATTCACTGAAAAGAACAGCAACAAAAGTCTGCTGGGCACCGAAACTAACCCCTATCAAAGACATATTCTATCGCGGAACAGAAATTCAGGATGCCGAAAGCGTCATACTTGTCCACTACCTATACAAGGCATACTGCGATGTATTCGGGCCTACCGACTTCGACAAGTTCTACCCTCTTGGCGAAGTACTGCTGAGCGACTTCGACGACATAGACAAATATCTTATAGAACCCGACCAGCTGTTCAAAAACATTACCGACGAAATAGAAATCGACCTCAAGTTCTCCGATTACGACGAAGAACATAAAAAACTGTTCGAAATCTTGAAGAACTTCTGGACAAACATTCCAAAGCCCAAGGACAGCAAGCTTAAAACCCTTGAACTATGGCAGAATATGCCGGCCATCTATAAGAATTTCACTGCCGAACTATGCAAAAAGGGCTTGGGCTACCAAGGACTAATATACCGCCAGTTTGTTGAGCACAAGATAAACGACACAAAATTTGAACACAAGAACTATGCTTTCGTTGGTTTCAGCGCGCTAAACAAATGCGAGAAAATCCTCATGAAACACATTAGGGAAGTCGCAATAGCAAAAGGCGGCGACTGCATGTTTTTCTGGGATGCCGACAAATACTACATCAACGAGCACGACGGCAAGCCCAACGTACAGGAAGCCGGACTATTCCTGCGCAACAACATAAAAAACTTCCCTCCGCCAAAAGGCTTCGAAATAACCGACACTATAAAGGATATCAAGGACAAGGACATCAAAATAATTGAAGTGCCATCGTCGGTAGCTCAGGTAAAGCTCGTGCCGAAACTTCTCGAGGAATACGAAAAGGCCGAAGGAAAGACCGCTATCATTCTCGGCGACGAGAAACTTCTTGTTCCCCTTATCTATTCGCTTCCTCCTATCAAACACAAAGACGATGACAAAACCGGCAAGGCTTACAACATAACAATGGGATATCCTCTGAGCTACACGGCATCGTCAAGTTTTGCCCAGGCAATAATGAAACTGGCTATGCACAGGTCGACAAAGCAGGAAAACACGTTCGTCCGCAAGCAAGATGTATACACAATACTGACCAACAACTTCACGCGCAAGTACGCCGACAAAGACGTACTTAACACAATACTGAAATTACTGGCAACACAAAAGATTGAATACATCAACTTTTCCAAGCTAAAGGAAAATGTCGACAAGGACGAAATGCTAAAGGCAATCTTCAGCATCGAAACCATGAACGAATCGTTCCCTAAATATGTAATCTGCGCTTGCAACTATGTTTACGACAGATTGCTAAAGGACGACGGCGCCAGTACCGAGTCGGATTTCATGCACAGGATAATCGCCATATACACTTCGTTCATGAACGCTGTAGAAAAGGAAATAAAATTCGAGAACGACAAAATGTACCAGAAGCTGATGGTAAGTCTCATCAAGCAAAACAGCCTGGCATTCGACAGCAAGACCGACGAGCCGATACAGATACTCGGTTTCATGGAAACCCGTAGCATCGACTTCGACAACACCATAATGCTTTCGATGAACGAGGACACTTTCCCAAAATCGAGCTACAAGCAAAGCATGATACCATACAGGCTCCGCAAAGCCTACGAAATGACTTCTATTGAATTTCAGGACAGCATATTCGCCTACTATTTCTACCGACTGCTACAGCGGTGCAACAAGGTAAGAATGCTATACAGCACCGAAGGCAAGATTTCGAAAGGCGAAAAGTCACGGTTCATAACGCAGATAGAATACGAGCTCGGGCTATACGAGGACAAGGATACACCCGACATCAAATACCACATTACCAAGAGCTACGAGATACGTCCGTCAAAAACGCCAGCCATTGAAATAAAGAAGAGCGAAGAGGCTTTGGAAGAAATCCACAGGCAGCTTGGATTCAACGACCCAAACGACGACATTAATACACAAAGCGGTGCATTCCCTTCGCTGATAAACACATATATGCAGTGTCCCGTCAGGTTCTACTTCCAATACATTGAACACATAAAGGAACCTCAAGGCATCGAAGAAGACACCAGCGCCCTCGACTTCGGAAACCTGCTTCACAAGTCTTGCCAGTTCTTATATGGCAAATACACAGGCAAAGAAATCAACAAGGATGATTTTAAAGATATTAGAAACAACATTGAGAACGCAATAGACTTTGCCGCATGTCAAATCTTCAACATAAGCGCCAACGACAAGGAAACTCTCAAGGAAGCCAAGAAAAATATAATGATTGAGCCCCTGCGGAAATATCTTGAGAAGATTATCGACAACGACGAAAAATATGCACCTTTCCTGATATACGACCTGGAAAACGACAAATTACACAAATCGAACAAGGACAGCAATTATACAATAAGGTATAATGTTGGCGACGACACAGTTCTGCTGAAAGGAATAATCGACCGCATAGACTTGAAGGACGGCGTTATGCGCGTAATCGACTACAAGACCTCCTCCATAAAGGACAACAAGAAAACATACGACGAAAATTTCTGGGACCGCGACGACTTCAAGTCAAAGGAAGCGCTACAAGTCCTTATTTACTCGGAAATTATGTCGCAGGTGACTGATTATAAAACTCAGCCGGCCATCATTAGCGTAACCAACCTTAACGACTACCACCTTAAATACAAAGAGGCTAACAAAAAGGCAGACATCATAACATACCAGGACAGCAATTCGCTTCGCGACGATTTCAACGCCAACCTGCGCGGAATATTGGGCGAAATTCTCGACGAAAATACGCCATTCAAGCAGGCAAACGAAAAAAACTGCACATACTGTCCGTACCGAAAAATTTGCAACAGAGACAACATCAAAAAGAATTAACTAAATAAAACACAATATGAAAAAAATCTTTACTATCGCAGCATTAGCATTATGCACATTTGCAATGAGCGCACAACATGTAGCTCGCACTATGGATTTCGAAGGCACTTCGAGAAAGTATATGGAATACATTCCGACTAGTTCACCAGACGGAAGCATGCCAGTTGTTTTCCTTCTTCATGGACTAGGCGACAACTGCGTCAACTTCTCTTCGAGCTTGCACTTCGAGAACGTTGCTCCCAAATGGATTATAATCACTCCCGAAGCTACCAATGCAAACATTATGGGACAAAGCGCTGGGAATGCATGGGCTGCCGGTGTGGGAGCCGAAGACATTACATACAATGGTTATCCTCTTGGCAACATTAATCTGAACGAAAATGTAAACGATGAAGGTTTCATTCTTGCAATCCTCGACACTTTAATCAACAATTACAATGTCGACACCGACAGCGTTTTCGTCGCAGGCTTCTCGATGGGTGGATTCATGAGCAACAAGATGGCCGTAAAGCACGCCGATAGAATTAAGGCAATCGCATCGGTTAGCGGAACTCTCGGACATTTCCAGCCTTTCGAGCCGACAGGCAATATCAACACCATGCACATTCACGGAACCGCTGACCAAACAATATCGTATGCCGATGCAAGTTTCTCCGTCTCAGTAGTCTCGTTTCAAGTTGGTCTCGGCGCAGAAGCCCTTGTCGACACATGGCGCAACTACAACGAATGCGGAGCAGAACCATTAGTATACAATTTTGAGGACACCAAAAACGACGGCTTAACATTCGAACAATACTCCTACAAGAATGAAAATACTGGCAAAAGAACTGTCTTCATTAAGGTAAACAACGGCACTCACGACTGGTACAATGGTTCGAGCAACGACATCGACTACAACACCGAGATATACAAGTTCTTCACTGGTCAGGAAAACGGCACTCAGGCAATAGAGGAAAACACCGCTGCAAAATTTTCAATCTACCCCAACCCTGCAGCAAATATTGTAAACATCACAACGGATGACAACGCCGATCTCGTAATATTCAACGCCACCGGCAAAGAAGTAAAACACGTAAGCACTGACGGTTCTACTTCAATCGACATTTCAGACCTACCCAACGGACTATATTTCATCGTTGCAAATGGTCATGCTCAAAAACTGACAATCGCTAGATAACCAATAGGTTCGAATCCATAAAAACGGCGGTTTCGTAATGCTGGAACAACACCCGCAACGAGACGCTGTTTTTTTATTTCAACACATCAAAAAATCTATAAAAAATTTAAAATTTCTAGCATATTTTTCATTACCTTTGCGGACTTTAAAAAAAACATCATTGGGAATGAATCAGACTCATCATTACGAAGGTCTTACGGACGCACAAGTCCTTGATAGCAGGGGGAAACATGGAGTTAATATACTTACACCACCACAACGCGAATCTCTTTGGAGCAAGTTTATCGACTGCTTCTCCGACCCGCTTATAAGAATACTACTCGTAGCACTTCTACTTTCTATTGGTATTTCTATTTATCAGTATGGATGGTGTGGCGAAGGTATTTCTGTATTCCTTGAACCTGCCGGAATACTTGTTGCCGTTCTTTTGGCAACAATGGTAGGATTTTTCCTCGAACTAAGCAACGAAAAGACTTTCCAGAGCCTCAACGAAGTTAACGACGAAACACTCGTAAAGGTTATCCGTAACAACAATGTATGCCAGGTTCAGCGCAAGGAAATAGTTGTTGACGATATCGTACTGCTCGAAATCGGTGAAGAAGTTCCAGCCGACTGCGAACTGCTTGAATCGTTCAACCTCATCATGAACGAATCGTCGCTCACTGGTGAACCGCAGTGCAACAAGACCACCGACCCTGCTCATTTCGACAAGGACGCAACCTACCCTTCAAACCAAATACTTAAAGGCACAACAATAATCGAAGGTTACTGCACAGCCAAGGTTTTGCGCGTAGGCGACAGCACCGAATGCGGAAAAGTTTTCAAGGCAGCACAGGTTGAAGAAGGCGACCCCACTCCTCTTAGCAAGAAACTCGACTGGCTCAGCAAACTCATCACAACTGCAAGTTACATTATTGCCGCACTTATCATTGTTGGACGACTCGTTGTATATTTTATTCAGGGCGATGCCGACTTTGCAGAAACCGAAGGCATAATCAACTTTGTAAAATATGTGCTCGACACAATAATGATTGCCGTAACGCTGATTGTTGTGGCTGTTCCTGAAGGTCTGCCTATGAGTGTAACATTGAGCCTTGCTTTCAGCATGAAGCGACTGATGAAGCAAAACACTCTGCCTCGTACAATGCACTCTTGCGAAACTATGGGCGCAACATCGGTAATTTGCACCGACAAGACCGGCACCCTCACCCAAAACCAGATGAAAATATACGATACATTCTTTGAGTCGCTTGCCGACCAAAAGCTTACCGACGACAATGCATCTCGTCTGCTTGTAGAATGTATCGCCATGGATACAAGTGCAAACCTTGACTTTTCCAACCCACAAAAAGCAAAAACCATAGGCAGTCCAACCGAAGGTGCCGTTCTTCTATGGCTCAACGATTTTGGAATCGACTACCGCACTATCCGCGAAAATACAGGAATTGTTGACAGAATTCCTTTCACAACCAAGAACAAATACATGGCTACAGTCGTAAAATCAAAGGTAGTCGATGGTAACATACTATACGTAATCGGCGCACCCGACATCATAATGTCTTACTGTGCAATCTCCGACACCGACAAAGCAAAATACGAAGCAAAACTTGCCGAATACCAGAGCAAGGCAATGCGTACATTGGGTTTTGCAAGTCTGAATGTGGCTGACGGACAGCAAGTATTTGAAGACGGAAAGCTTTGCATCAACAATATGCAGATGCTTGGTGTAGTTGCAATTTCCGACCCGATTCGTCCCGAAGTTCCTGCTGCTATCCGCGAATGCCTCAACGCAGGAATCGATGTTAAGATTGTAACCGGCGACGCTCCAGGCACCGCAAAGGAAATTGGTCGTCAGCTTGGTCTTTGGACAGAAAACGACACCGACGCCAACATACTTCTTGGTCAGGATATTACCGAAATGACCGACGAACAACTAAAGGCTGTAATCGCCGACGTGAAGATAATTTCGCGTGCCCGTCCGAGCGACAAGGAACGCGTCGTAAAGATGCTCAAAGAACTCGACATGGTTGTAGCTGTTACAGGCGACGGCACAAACGATGCTCCAGCACTCAATGCAGCCGATGTTGGTCTGTCGATGGGCGACGGAACCGCCGTGGCAAAGGAAGCCAGCGACATGACTATCCTCGATAACTCGTTCAGCACCATAGCAAACGCAGTAATGTGGGGACGTTCGCTCTACAAGAACATCCAGCGTTTCATCATGTTCCAGATGACAATAAATGTTGCCGCCTGCCTTATCGTACTGGTCGGAGCATTCCTCGGAACAGAATCGCCGCTCACAGTAACACAGATGCTCTGGGTAAACCTCATTATGGACACCTTTGCTGCATTGGCTCTTGCTTCGCTTCCACCATCAAAGTCGGTGATGAACGAAAAGCCTCGCAAGGTAACCGACCCGATTATAAGCAAGCCGATGGCAGGAAGAATTTTCGGCATTGGCGGACTATTCTTCGTATTGCTTCTCGGAATATTGCTTTGGTTCCAGCATTCAGACATAAGTTCACTTGCAAACATCAATTTCGACTTCGGCTCATTCTCAGAACTTACCGCAAAAGAATTAAGCTTGTTCTTTACGATTTTCGTAATGCTTCAGTTCTGGAACATGTTCAACGCCAAGGCATTTATGACCGGCAAGTCGTCATTCTCGGGAATGCTGTCGTGCAAGTGGTTCCTGGTAATCGCCATTGTAATTTTCTTCGGTCAGATACTGATTGTTGAAGTCGGCGGACAGATGTTCAACGTTTGCCATCTTGAAATCCTCGACTGGCTAATAATCGTTGGAGCAACATCAATAGTACTATGGATTGGAGAAATTGCAAGAGCAATCAAGAAATAACATACTCTCACATATAACATGCGAAATATAATACTTACACTAGCTGCAATTGCAACAATTGCATTGAATGCTTATTCGCAACACAACGACACCATCACCGTTGTTGCCGTAGGCGACATAATGTACGGATCCATCTTCCCCGACAGAAGCTACCTGCCACCAAACGAAAACTACAAGGGTTTTCTCGACGAGGTTAAGCCTTACTTCAATGGCGACATTGTCTTCTGCAACATGGAAGGCGTACTTGCCGACACGCTTGTTCCCGAATGCTGTCCTTTCTGTTTCGGAATGCCATCGGTATTTGCCAACGGATACAAGGAAGCAGGATTCAACCTAATCAGCGTCGGCAACAACCATGCTAACGACTTCCGCGTGTATGGACGTGAAAACACAGCCAAAATCCTCGACAAAATGGGATTCAACTGGGCCGGCTACGCAACAAAGCCATCGTGCACATTTACCATAAACGGTGTAAAATACGGTTTCTGCGCATTCTCGCCCAACACTGCAATAGCATACCTGCACGACAAGCAACTGGTGGCAAACACAATAAAATCTCTTCGTAAAACCTGCGACATTGTCATAGTTTCGATGCACTGCGGCGGCGAAGGTAAAAAGTACAGACACTTAACACGCCAAGACGACTACTACATTGAGCAGAACCGCGGCAACGCCTACCAGTTTGCCCACGATGCCATCGACAACGGAGCCGACATAGTGCTTGGTCACGGACCACACGTAACACGTGCAATCGAAATCTACAAAGGGAAATTCATTGCCTACAGCATGGGAAATTTCTTCACATACAATACCATCAATATAAACGATGAAATGGGCCTCGCTCCTATTTTCCGTTTCAAAGTAAATGCCAGCACAGGAAATTTCATCAGCGGCGAAATAATCTCAACCTACCAGACCAAACCAAACAAAGGTCCGCACATTGACCCACAAAAGAGAGTTCTTAAAATCATTCAGGAACTCACTACGGCAGACATTTACGACAACCTGCCAAGAATATCAAACGACGGAAAGATTCTTCCACCGAAATAGAAAAGAAACAATATAGCACAAAAAAAGGGATTCCGCAGAATCCCTTTTTTATTTTATTGCGATGTCTCGTCCTGAAATAGCGTTACAATAAAAATAGTAACGAAATGGAAAATAAAGAAAGTAAGTATGTTAGGCGTACACAAAAGGACTACACAATGGCTTTTAAATTGTCAGTTGTACGCGAGTATGAAGAGACACATGT
>JAFZWY010000046.1 GCA_017617125.1 Bacteroidales bacterium | reverse complement strand
TGTACGGAACTAAGTATTATTGGAGAGTCCGTGCTGTGCAAGAAAGTACAAATGACACATCAGACTATTCTGCTGTACGGAATTTTACAACTTGCTCAGCACCAACATTATCTTCTCCCAATGATGGTATAGTTTATACATCGATTGTAAGGCCGACAGTTTCTTGGAATACAATAACAGGCGTTGGAAGTTATATCCTTGAATGGGACACAGTACCATCATTTTCATCAACTATGTTCCGAACATTTACAACAACTTCAACATCTGTCAATATAACAGAATTACTATACGGCACTAAGTATTACTGGCGAGTGAAGGCAACCAACAGCAACGACAGCGACACTTCCAGCTATTCCGAAGTGAGGAACTTTACAACTTGCTCGGCTCCAATTTTGAGTTCTCCAAGTAATGGTATGGTTTATACGAGTATGGTCAGACCTTCTGTTTCTTGGAATTCAATCACTGGCGCAGGAAGTTATATCCTAGAGTGGGATACAGTGCCTTCGTTTTCATCAACGATGTTCCGCACATATACAACATCATCGACATCCATTTATATTAATGGATTGCTATACAGCACAAAGTACTATTGGCGCGTTAAGG
This sequence comes from Bacteroidales bacterium, assembly GCA_017617125.1. Classification (GTDB taxonomy): domain Bacteria; phylum Bacteroidota; class Bacteroidia; order Bacteroidales; family ML635J-15; genus Bact-19. The sequence goes on along the minus strand of JAFZWY010000046.1, from coordinate 64,587 downwards.
CAACCAATACAAACGACAGCGACACATCCAGTTATTCCGAAGTGTGGAATTTCACAACAGCCGGAACAGTTACTTTAAGTTCACCAACCAACAATCCAAGCCCGACAGGCAGGTTTTATTCACGGCAGTATTTAAAGTGGAATACATTACCAGGCTCTTCGGAATACTTGATCCAGCTTGATACAACTTCCGATTTCAGTTCAAGTGTATTGCGCAATATAAGTGTATCAACATCAAGTACAAATACAGATTCATATTATGAAAAGTGTGTGTACGATCTATATTATGGAACAATGTACTATTGGAGAGTTTGTGCAATAAGTTCTGTCGATACAACCGACTGGTCTGAGACTTGGCAGTTCCATACGATGGACGATGTACAGCTGTTTTTCCCAAGTGATACTAGTGTAAATGGCACTTATTATACACGACAAGAATTTGAATGGAAGAATTCCATTGGTTCGTCTAAGTACTTCATCGAGCTCGATACAACACCAAGTTTCAATTCTGGATTGCTGCAGACATATACTGCGACAAACTCAAATTCTAACACTGATACATATATAGGTAAATACATTTACGATATGCGTTATGGTACAACGTACTACTGGCGCGTATGTTCGGCAAATGCAGTTGATACATCGGGATGGTCTGAAACTTGGAGATTCCATACTACCGACTGGGTTGCGCTATATTATTTACCGAACGACACAAGTTCTACTGTTGGCTATTATACCCGCCAAGAACTGGAATGGAGGAATTCAATAGGTTCAAAATCATATATTTTACAACTTGACACCGTTCCTAGTTTCGATTCTGATTTGCTACGCAGTATAAATGTTTCATCATCATCTACAAACACCGATACATATATTTACAAGTATGTTTACGATATGCGTTATGGTGCAATGTATTATTGGCGAGTTTGTGCGGTAAATAATGCTGATACATCGGGCTGGTCTTCGACCTGGCAGTTCCATACTGTCGATTGGGTTGTGTTAAACTATCCATCGAATAATACGACAGGAGTGTCGGTTACGTCGCGAAGTCTGGAATGGAAAAATTCAATAGGTTCTTCAGCATATATTGTACAAGTAGATACATCAAGAAACTTTAATTCGGAGCTGCTTCGCAATGTGAACGTTTCGTCGTATGAAACAAATACTGACACCTATAAGAGTACATCTATATCGAATTTGCTATACGGTACAACTTACTACTGGCGTGTATGCGCTATAAATGAAGCCGTTGATACGTCGGGTTGGTCGAGTGTATGGCGTTTCACTACTGCCTATCAGCTTACCTCTGGACCAGTGCTTGTAAGTCCAGAAAACAATAGCACCGAAATACAGCCATCTGGTGTCGATTTGGTATGGAATCCACTGGACAATGTAACTGGTTACCGCTATCAGGTGTCGACCGACAATACTTTTGCAACAATATACCGTAGTGGCACCACAGTTAATACAACGGCAACTTGCAACCTAAATTACGGAACGACCTACTATTGGCGCGTTCAGGGCTATAATGCGGCAGGCAATTCGGTGTGGTCGCAGGTATGGAACTTCGATACTCAATCGTGCGAACTCACTGGCGAAACAGCTGTGGAGGCTTGTGGTTCGTATGTTTGGCGTGGTACAACCTACACCGAATCGGGTGACTACGACTTTACCAAGCATCTGTCTAACGGTTGCGACAGCATAATTACCTTGCATTTGACAATCAACCAGTCGTCGGAGCGCGAATTCTCGTACAGCGCATGTGAAAGTTACATTTGGAACGGTGTGACTTACGACGAAAGTGGCGATTATGTACAGAATATAACAGCGTCAAATGGTTGCGACAGTATTGTCACACTGCATCTTACAATCAATCAGCCAGTGGCTGAGCTTGTCGAAGTTGAGTCCTGCAATTCCTACCAATGGAATAACCAAACTTATACCGAAAGTGGTGACTATCAGCAGACTTTCACAGCTGCAAACGGTTGCGACAGCGTTGTAACTTTGCGTCTCACAATCAATGAGTCGCCAACTCGTGAATTTGCCGCAACATCGTGCGTAAGCTACACTTGGAACGGACAAACATATACCACAAGCGGCACTTATACACAGAATATTGCCTCTAACAATGGCTGCGACAGCATTGTTACTTTGCATCTTACCATAAACCAGCCGCTTGCACATCAATTCGAAGCTACGGCTTGTGAATATTACAATTGGAATGGCGAAATATATACCGCAAGTGGCAACTATCAGCAGACATTCACGGCTACCAATGGTTGCGACTCGGTTGTAACATTACATTTGACAATAAATCATCCGACTACGGCAGAATTCGCGGTTTCCGCTTGTGATTCCTACGTATGGAATGGTGAAACTTATACCGAGAGCGGTAATTATACTCAGACATTTATAATAGCTAACGGTTGTGATTCAGTTGTTACCTTGCATCTGACAATTAACCATCCGCAGGCTCAACAATTTGAAGCCGAGGCTTGCAATTTCTATGTATGGAACGGTGTGTCATATAACGAAAGTGGTGACTATGTTCAGACTTTGTCTGCTGCAACTGGCTGCGATTCGGTCGTTACGTTGCATCTTGTCATCAACGAACCGGTAACTTATGAGTTCGATACATCTGTAAATGAGGCCTTCGTTTGGAACGGCGAAACATTTACCGAAACTGGCGATTACACTCAGGCATTTACCGCCGCAAATGGTTGCGATTCAATTGTTACCTTGCATTTGAATGTTGTTACTGGAATTTCGGAGTCAGAAATGCATATAAACATTTTCCCGAACCCGGCTAACGACATTCTCAACATCACGTCATCAGAGCAAATTTCTGAAATTGAAATCGTAAATGCTTTGGGTCAGGTTGTAAAGCGCATGGAAGTGAATGCCGACAATGCGGTTTGCGATGTAGAAGATTTGACTAGCGGGGTGTATGTGGTTAGAATCCGCGCCCTTCGACAGGCTCAGGGAGCGGTTGTCACACAACAAAAATTTGTAAAGGAATAATAGGTTTGCATAATAAATGATGAAAAAATGACGGTTTTGTGCCGTCATTTTTTGTTTATAGGGTAGCATTCTTACTCGAAAAACAAAAATTATTTTGCATAAAAACCTGATACTAATAGTGTTATGTCTAACAAAATTTTTTTTCAAAATTATTATGGTTTATAATATAAACTTGTTTATCTTTGCAATGTGATTTAAGAACTAACGCGCGGTGGTGATTAGGTCACAAAAGAAAAATAAGGTTAATTTAAAATTTGATATTATGAATCAGAATGAACAGAACAAAGAGATGACGGCTCAGGAGAGCCTCTCTCTAATTAGTGAAATGCTGAACAACAGCAGACGCATTATCCTTCAGAACAATGCAAAGCACTTTATGCTTTGGGGTATTTTGCTCACAGTGACATCGCTTGTCATCTACGAACTTTGGCACATTACCGGCAATCCTATATGGAACTGCGCTTGGTTTGCCATGCCAGCATTGGGTTTCCCAATTGTGAGAATCCTCGACAGGAAAAATACCGATGTGCCGCAAAACGTCATCAACAAGCAGCTTGGTCTGATATGGCTCACCTATTGCATTTTTGCAGTTAGTATCAGTGTCATCGCAATGCTGGCAGTACCTATGAATATTTCGCTTGTTATTGCCGTGCTTTTGGGCTTTGCCGAATGCATTTCAGGCTTCCTGCTGAAAAACTGGGCAATCACTATCGGTGGATTTATTCTTGGTATAGGGGGCGCTATATTTGCTTCAATGGTTTACAATGAGGCTCAGCTGCTCATTTTCACCCTTGGTGGAATTATTTTAGTGGTAACAGGTCTGATTATTAAATTTCAATACAAGTAGCTATGTTTCCAAAACTTGACCCGATTCTTCATTCGGAGCTGAGATTGGCAGTGATTTCCATTCTGGCCGATGTCGATGGTGCCGAGTTTAGCTACATCAAGAAGCAGACAGGCGCTACGTCGGGAAATCTCAGCGTGCAAATCGACAAGCTTAGTGCTGCTGGCTACATATCAGTCGAAAAAGGCTTCAAGGGGAAAATGCCATGCACAACCTGCAAGATTACCCCAGCCGGTATCGAAGCATTCGAAAACTATGTGGCTGCGTTGAAAGAATACATTTCAACAGAAAAATAAAGCTTGGGATAAATAACATCATCCGCCTTTTTGTCATCCTGGGCTTGTTTCAGGATCTGAAAAGGCGGGTGATGTTTTGAAATTATTGGTATTCGCCAAATATCGTTTCAACAATAAATACTATGAGCAGCGCAACTTTTAGCAGACAACAATATTTTTAAGTATATCAAGTATTTTATAAATTTGCAGTATAAAAATAAATAATATGAGAAGAATTGTCTTTATCCTCATTGCAGTTCTTGTTTTATTTGGCTGCAACAAACAGGAACAGTTTACGGTAACTCTTAATATTGAAAATGCCGACCACATGCAAGTGTCGCTTCTAAAGGAGGTCGATGGAAAGAGAGTGCGTCTCGACAGTACCGTTTTCGTTGGCAAAAATGCAGAACTCAAAGCCGATTTCGATGCTCCGCAGACTTGTTATATCATTCGGTTCGATCATCAAAAAAAATGCGACAATATAGGATGTGAAAATAATATCTTTTTGTTCTTTACAGAGAACCAGAACACAACTATTACCGGCGATTTTAATGCAAGGCAAAATTGGACGGTGAAAGGTTGTCCCACAATGGAAGATTACAACACATTCCGCCGAATCCTTTTGCCAAAGGAAGACTCGATTATGGCTATCTATTCTGAACTCAGCGTGATTGACGATACCATTATGTCGGCGGAACTTGATTCGCTATTCAATGCTGCATTAGAAGAATACAACAATACCATAGTTGATTTTATAAGAAGCCACCCCGGTAGCTATTTTGCACATTTGATCCTTGACCAGCAGAAAGAGTCATTTGACTTTGAAACCGTAAAGGAACTATCGGGAACCCTGACAAATGAATCGGATTTCAGCAGAAATGTCAAGGAATATGTAAAGCAAAATCAGAATCTTGGGCTAGAACAGTCTGAAGCCCAGGAATAATATTACAAGTCTACTTCTTTTATTTCTCCATCGGGACTGCGTAGTACAAAATGTGTTACATCGCCTTGTGTTTCCCGCAACTTATATGTGCAAAAATCAGTAATTGGAATTCCGTCGACACTTATCAGGTAGTCGCCTGAGCGGATACCCTTTTTTTCCGCTTCCAAACCTTTTTTTACAATAGCTATTGCTACGCCAAGAGTGTCGCCTTCTTCGGCAGGTCTAAATGAGAGCCCCTTTGTTACTTTATTTGCGACGACAACTTCTGTCTTCCCATCGTGAGGAAGCAATACGAAACGCCGTTTCGATGCATCAATAATAAGTGAAGCATGTCGCATTACGGCAGTACCAAGCTTTAGCGATGCTGTGTTTGTCGAGATATATAGGTCCTTGAATATAAGGTCTCCAATCTCCACCTGCGGAAGATGAAGAATCCTGTAGGCAATAGTGTCGAAGGTGGCGCCGAAAATACCAGCACTTGTCAAGACCGTTGTATCGGATAGTACCGTCATTTCATCTACTTTCTGTTTCATCTTCTGGTCGCTTCTTGACCAGCGGTCAAGAAGGTCCTGCGGGATATCGAACCAGGCGCCAACGTTTCCCGAGTCGAAGAGCATTCTGATATTGGAAAACGGGAATTTTACGAAAAATGTCGGCCTTCTTGAATCGTATTTCAGTGTTTTATGGCCTTTTTCCTCCTTTGCGAAGAATCCCTTGCGGTCGGTTACTATCATCAGGCTGTCTTTCGTGTCAATCTTGAACGAAAGGCCTTTGTCGAAGATAAGGTCGAACCCCAGACCGCCATCAATAGTTCCGCAAGTAAACTGGCTCATTGCATTATCGACAATCATTGGATAGTTTTCTATGGCAATGTTACCCATCTTAATGGGCGGTAACTTGAGAATAGCCTTCTTGTGCATTACATTTTGGGAATCGTATGTGGTTACGCTGTCGCCGGATTTTATCATCCAGTCCTCCTCTTCTCCTATCCAGAACCCACTTGTCGCACCTGTGTCAAACATCAGGTTTCTTACAACTCCGTTGATCTCTACTGGAACAACAGCTGCCCCATCCCAGATCTTTATTTTCACCGTATCTACAAAATTGGTGCGTGAAATATTGAAGTCCAATGTTTTAGCATTTTGTGCTACAGACTGCAACGATGTCAAACTGACCAAAATTATGGTCACAGCTTTTATAAAAGCAATAGTTTTTGTGTGTTCCCTCATGGTTGTATTTTTTATATGATGCAAAAATAAGAAAAATTCCATCACAAGCAAAATTAGAGGACATTCTTTCTGCAACTATTTTATGCTCAAAAAATTAACCGATTATGAACAAATTGGGAGCATGCAAAAACCGGATTAAACTTGCTTTAATGTCTTAAAATCTATTAGTACCCTGACAAACAGAGATTTAGGTGCGTAAAATTATTTTCTGCTTACTGCTGTGTATCTGAAAAAAAAGTGATAATTTTGCGCGAAATTTTTGACTATAAAAGAATAAGATGATAAAAATTACTTTACCCGACGGTTCGGTTAAGGAATACCAGCAAGGTGTTACTGGTATGGAAATAGCTGAAAGCATCAGTCCGAGGCTTGCCAAGGAAGTGCTTTCTATCAGTGTAAATGGTAAGGTTCAGGATTTGACCATGCCAATAGCGGAAGATGCTTCCATCAAGTTGCACAAGTTCGAGGACGAGGAAGGTAAGCACGCTTTCTGGCACACCTCTTCACATATTATGGCCGAGGCTATCCAGAAGTTGTTCCCGGGAACAAAGTTCGGTATCGGTCCTGCTGTTGAAAACGGTTTCTACTACGACATCGAACTTCCCGACGGAAAAATCCTTTCGGAAAACGATTTCGCAGCAATCAACAATAAGATGATGGAAATCTGTCGTGCCGATTCAAAGCTCGTAAGAAAGGACATCTCGAAAGCCGACGCTCTCAAGCTGTTCGAGGAACGCGGCGACGAATACAAGGTGGAACTCATCTCCGAACTCGAGGACGGTAAGATTACCCTTTACAACCAGGGTGAATTCACCGACCTCTGCAAGGGCCCGCATATCCCATCGACAGGCTATGTGAAGGCTATCCAGGTATTGAGCTTGGCTGGCGCTTACTGGCGTGGCGACGAAACCCGCAAGCAGCTTACCCGTGTTTACGGTATCAGCTTCCCGAAGCAGAAGATGTTGGAAGAATATATCACCATGCTCGAAGAAGCAAAGAAGCGCGACCACCGCAAAATCGGCAAGGAACTCGAACTTTTCATGTTCTCCGATATGGTTGGCAAGGGCTTGCCTATCTGGTTGCCAAACGGTACAGCATTGCGTCTGCGTCTCGAAGATTTCCTCAAGAAAATCCAGAAGCGCTACGGTTACCAGCAGGTTATGACTCCGCACATCGGAAACAAGGCTTTGTATGTTACTTCAGGTCACTGGGATCACTACGGCAAGGATTCGTTCCAGCCGATTACAACTCCCGAAGAAGGCGAAATGTACTTGCTCAAGCCGATGAACTGCCCTCATCACTGTATGATTTTCAAGAACAGCCCACGCAGCTACAAGGATTTGCCTCTGCGTATTGCTGAATTCGGTACTGTTTACCGCTACGAGCAGTCGGGCGAATTGCACGGACTTACCCGCGTTCGTTCGTTCACACAGGACGATGCACACATTTTCTGCCGTCAGGACCAGGTTAAGCAGGAGTTCATCCGCGTTATGGAAATTATCGAAATCATCTTCAAAGCTCTCGATTTCCAGAACTTCGAAGCACAGATTTCGCTCCGCGATCCTAACAACACAACCAAATATGTTGGTTCCGACGAAGTTTGGGCAATGGCAGAGCAGGCAATCATCGATGCATGCAAGGAAAAGAATCTTCCTGCACGCGTAGAATATGGTGAGGCAGCTTTCTACGGTCCTAAGTTGGACTTCATGGTAAAGGATGCTATCGGCCGTCGTTGGCAGCTTGGAACAATCCAGGTCGACTACAACTTGCCGGAACGCTTCGAACTCGAATATGTTGGCGAAGACAACAAGAAGCACCGTCCGGTTATGATTCACCGTGCACCGTTCGGTTCGATGGAACGTTTCGTGGCAGTGCTTATCGAGCACACCGCAGGTAAGTTCCCGATTTGGCTTGCTCCGAACCAGTTTGTAGTATTGCCAATCAGCGAAAAGTTCAACGACTATGCTCACGAAGTAGTAAACAAGCTTAAGGACTTGAATGTAAACGGTATCATCGACGAAAGAAACGAAAAGATTGGCCGTAAGATTCGCGACAACGAATTGAAGAGAATTCCGTATCTGCTTATCGTAGGCGAAAAGGAACAGGAAAACGGTCAGCTTTCGGTTCGCAAGCAGGGTGCAGGCGATATGGGCGCAATGTCGGTCGAAGATTTCGCTAAGATTGTAAACGATGAAGTTAAAAAGTATATTGACTAATAAAAGGAGGTAAAAGTTTTTTATAAAATTTATATGGCAAAAGAAAATCAGCAAAACGAACACAGAATTAATCGCGCAATTCGCGCACCATTTGTACGTGTAACAGGCGATAATGTTGATAAACCTGGAGTTTACAGCATTAGGGAAGCTTTGGACATTGCGGAACAACTCGAGATGGACTTGGTAGAAATAGTTCCGACCGCCGATCCGCCCGTATGCAAGGTTATCGACTACCAGAAATTCCTTTATCAGCAGAAGCGCAAGCAGAAGGAGTTGCAGAGCAAGACTCATACGATGACAATCAAGGAGTTGCGCTTTGGCCCTCAGACCGATGACCACGACTACAACTTCAAGCTGAACCATGCCAAGAGATTCCTCGACGAAGGCAACAAGGTAAAGGCATACGTATTTTTCAAGGGACGTTCGATTGTGTACAAGGAGCAGGGCGAAATATTGCTCCTGAAGCTTGCAAACGACCTCGAGGAGTACGGCAAGATCGACCAGATGCCTAAGCTCGAAGGAAAGAAAATGCAAATTGTGATATCACCAAAACCTAAAAAGAAATAATAACTTTAAAAATTTAGAACAATGCCAAAAATGAAGACTAATTCCGGAGCTAAGAAAAGATTTTTCTTGACCGGAACCGGTAAGATCAAAAGAAGACATGCTTTCAAGAGTCATATCTTGACAAAGAAGGCTACTAAGCGCAAAAGAGAACTTGCTCACTACACAACAGTAGCAGAAAACAAGGAAAAGTCTGTAAAGTTGTTGCTTGGAATGAAATAGTTTTCCGCGCAGTTAGAATGATTAATTAAATTATGAACCAGAACGTTTAGCCGCAAGTTCCGATCAAAAGGACGCTAACGCTCGCAAATTTTAAGATTATGCCAAGAAGTGTAAACGTAGTTGCCGCTAGAAACAGGAGAAGAAAAGTTCTTTCTCAGACTAGAGGTTATTTTGGAGCAAGAAGTAAGGTTTGGACCGTAGCAAAGAATGCTTACGAAAAAGGTCTTGCTTATGCATACAGAGACAGAAAAAACAAGAAGAGAGAATTCCGCGCATTGTGGATTCAGAGAATTAATGCTGGTGCTCGTCTAAATGGTTTGAGTTATTCTCAATTGATGGGTAAGCTTCATGCAGCAAATGTTGACATCAACCGCAAGGTTCTTGCCGACCTCGCTATGAACAACCCAGAAGCATTTGCAGCAATCTGCAACAAGGTAAAATAATTGATATTTTTTAGGTAGGTGATATATCCAAGGTCGTCAGTTTCTGACGACCTTTTTTTGTGCTGGTTCAAATGGCGGTGAATCGGTATAAATGCCTATCTTTTTCTATAAAAAGCATGGTTCTTGTTATTAATGACAGTGTAGATATTGTGTGCTTTGTTGATGCATATCCGTGTTAATTACTATGATTGTCTAAAAAAAATATAATATTGTATAATATTTTTATTGACCGTAATAGCTTTTAAACTTTTTAATAACTTTGAAGGTTCAAAATCTATTATAGTGTATTAGTATATTTGTTAGTTTTATTTAGTAACCATTTATTTGTACAAATATGTATAGAAAATTACTAGTTAAGTCTATATTTGGGCTGATAGTATTGCTATCTCTGACGTTATTCGGCAATAGCGTGTCGGCTCAGATGTCGTATGGCGGAAAGCCGTGGACTTTCAGTACGGAAAAGGGAGGACAAGCTTCCTTTATTAACGTGGAGTACGATGAGATTACACTCAAGGCTCCCAATGTTGAACCTTTAATTGCTGAGGATTCGGTAAATGCCAGCAAGGATAAAATTCCACGTATTGGTGTGGATATTGATGTTGACATTTCTATGGAAACCGCAGGTACATGGACAGAGCTTCCAATGGGAGCACGTCTGTGGACTCTGAAAATTTCGGTTCCTGGAGCAAAAGCACTTAACCTCGGTTTTGAGAATTTCCATCTTGCCGAAGGTAGCAAGTTGTTTTGCTACAACGAAAATCGCAGGCAGGTGATAGGTGCTTTCACAAGTGAGAACAATCCTAAAGATGGAATTTTCGGTATCGAAGTTATCCAGGGAGAAAACTTGTATGTAGAATATTATGAACCTGCGTACAAGAAATCCGGTAATGTTGATAAGACAACTTTCCATATCTTTAGTGTAGGTTATTTTTACCGCGACTTACCGCATCTTAGATACTATGAAGATATGCATACAAAATCTACAGGTTGGCAATCATCTGGTAATTGTGAAGTTGATATCAACTGTACGCCTGTAGGAGACAACTGGCAGGACGAAAAGCGTGGTGTTGTCGAAATATACCTTAGGACTCCTGATGGATGGGGTTGGTGTTCTGGTTCTCTTGTCAACAATACCAACAACGATGGAACACCGTATATCCTTACTGCATTTCATTGCGGAGAAGGGGAGGTCACTGCTACCCAATATTCACAGTGGCAGTTTTATTTCAAATATGAAGTACCTGCAAACCAAGCTTCTGGCTCTGGTACTAGTTCTAATATTAGTGAACCGGCATATAAAACACTTACAGGTTGTACCGAAATTGCAAGTGGAAGCATAACAGGTGGTTCCGACTTGTTGCTTCTGCGTTTGAATACAACCCCGAACTCAACATACGAACCATATTACAATGGATGGAATCGTGCAAATACTGCTCCATCAAATGGTGTAGGTATTCACCATCCTGCTGGTGACGTAAAGAAGATTTCTACATATAGCACATCTTCGCAGGGAACATATAACAATGCTGCTTCAAATGCTCACTGGCGTTTGCGCTGGACTCAGAATTCAAACGGTTATGGTGTTACCGAAGGTGGTTCTTCCGGATCTCCTTTGTTTGATAATCAGGGATTTATAGTAGGTACGCTTACTGGTGGTTCTTCTTATTGTACAGCTCAGACTGGTTATGACTACTATGGAAAATTCTATTATCACTGGGAATCAAATGGTACTGCTGATAATAAGAGACTTAAACCATGGCTTGATCCTACGAATTCAGGTGTAACAACTTGTCCTGCATACGACCCGTATGCAAATCAGCCTCCAGAGCCAGATTTTGCAGCATCAAGCACAACGATTGTTGAAGGTGGAAGTGTTGATTTCTACAACTATACTGGAAATAATCCGGAGTCGTACTCTTGGTCTTTCCCGGGAGGTACACCTTCGACAAGTACGGAACAAGAACCAACAGGAATTACTTATAATACTGCTGGTACTTACAATGTTTCTCTTTCGTCAACTAATGCCTATGGAACTAATACAGAAACCAAGAATGGTTATATAACAGTTCTGGCGGCAACAGGAACCTATTGCGATACAATATCGCAGTTCGGAGGAGAGGCAGCTGTATATTCATTAACAAATAATAATGCTTATGCTGGCTACCTTTCAGGTACTAATAGTTATGAAATGACATCATGGGCTGAAAAGTTTACGGCTTATAGTCCTTATAACAAGGTTTCTGGATTCAGATTTTTCCCAGCAGTAGCTAATAACGGAACAAATTGTAATGTGACATTCAATTTGTGGAGCGTTGCTAATGGTGCCCCGAGCGAGGTAATTGCATCTAAGACAATTTCGATGGCAAATGTTATTTCAGCAATGAATAGTGATGGATATATAGACGTCGATTTTGGTGCAACTTATGATATTCCTGCCGAAGGTTTTGCTGTAGGTTTCGACCGTCCAGGTACTCCTTCTTCTGGGGATACGCTAGCAACATATTCAAATAGTGAGGATGGAGAATTTAGTACAGCATATGTTGACTTTGGCGGTTGGGTAGAATATGCATCTTTGTTCGGCACAACAGGTTTGCAATATCCAATGTTCCCATTTGTATGCTATGATGGTTCTGTTGCTCCAACAGCAAACTTTACTTCTGATACTCGCCAGATAGAAGTAGGAGAAAGTGTTAGCTTCTACGATATATCGGCAGGAAATGTTACATCGCGCACATGGACATTCGAAGGCGGTAGTCCATCGACGAGTACGGCAGTAAATCCTGTAGTTACATATTCTGCTCCTGGCAGCTATCAGGTTTCTCTTACTGTTTCCAATGCTACAGGAAGTGACACTAGGACAATAGCATCTTACATCAATGTTTTTGATCCGAATGCATCCAGTGCATCTTTCTCTCTCGATTTCGAGGCTTGTGGAGATTTCCAGGTTGATAACTTCCATCCTTGGACTACCTACGATGGTGATGGAGCTGCGACCTATGCGTCTCAAAATTTTGATTTTCTCAATGAGGCTTATACAGGTTCGTTCATAGCTTTCAATTCTTCGGCAACTAGTCCTGAAGCTTCAGGCTGGGAAGCACATGGCGGCGATCGCTGCGGTATTTGCTTTGCTTCAACTACGCCTCCTAATAATGACTGGCTGATATCTGCACCACTTACTTTGTGCTCAAATGCATCAATCTCGTTCTGGGCAAAATCTATTACCGATAGTTATGGTCTCGAAAGATTCAATGTATTGCTTTCTACAACCGACAATAGTACATCGAGTTTTACTGTAAAACTTAGTGGAAACAACTATATTGAAGCACCAACAACATGGACACAGTACACTTATAGTCTTTCTGCATACGCAGGTCGGACCGTATATGTTGCAATACAGTGCGTGTCGAACGATGCTTATGCGTTCATGATTGACGATATCGAAATAACAGGTGATTGTAATTCTGCTCCAACTGCCGATTTTATGGCTGATGTTACTAGTATCGACAGAGGAGAAACGGTTAGCTTCACCGATAGGTCGACACAGATGCCTACTTCGTGGTCGTGGACTTTCGATGGCGGTACACCTTCTACAAGCACCGCACAGAACCCAAGAGTAACTTACAATACCGCTGGTACATATTCGGTAAGTCTTACAGTAACAAATGCTCAGGGCACCGATACAGAGACAAAGACTGGCTACATCACAGTAAGTCCTTATAATGTTATCGTTAAATGGGACTTCCCATCAAGCAGCGCCGATGCAACTGCCGATGGCGGTATCGAAGCCAATCTTTCCAAGGAATTAACTGTTGGTGGTGGTGTAGGTACAATAACATATACTACTGCAGGAGCATCGACAATGTGTGCTAGTGCGACAACATGGATGAGTGGTAGTGGTTCGAAATATTGGACTGTTAATTTTACAACTACAGGATTTGAAACAATAAAGTTATGGTCGAAGCAGAGCGGTAACAATAATAGGTCTCCTAGAGATTTCAAAGTGCAGTACAGCCTTAATGGTTCTACATGGACAGATGTATCAGGAACAAATGTTACCGTTGCAAGAAACTGGACTTCGGGTGTTCTTGACGAAATTTCTTTACCTACAGCTTGTAATAACCAGGGAACTGTATATCTGAGATGGATAATGAGATCAAATACAGGTATTGGCGGTAATACTGTTAATGCTAATACATATGCTTCTTATATTGACGATATTATTGTCAAAGGTGTCCCAATGATTACCACACCAGAGGCAGCCTTTACAGCCAATGTAACTAGCATCTGTCCTGGTGCAACTGTAACATTCACCGATCAAACAACAAACGACCCAACATCATGGTCATGGAACTTCGGTGATGGTGGCACTTCTACAGCACAGAACCCAACTCATACCTATGAAACTGCAGGAACATACACTGTAACTTTGGTTGCTGGTAACGCAAACGGTACTGATACAGAAACCAAGACAAACTATATTACAGTAAATGCTGCTCCTACAGTTACCGCTTCAAACGATGGTCCTTACTGTGTTGGCGGAACAGCAGCTCTTTCGGCTAATGTTTCGGGTGCAACAACCTACGCATGGAGCGGTCCTAGCAGCTATACTGCTTCTACACAGAATGCTTCGGTTGCAAATCTTACCACAAACAATGCTGGTACCTATACAATATTAGTTACAAGTGCAGCTTCGTGTACCGCTACTGCATCTACAACTCTCACTGTAAATGCATCGCCTACTTTGACTGTTTCTAATAATGGTCCTTACTGCGAAGGCGCAACAATTCGTCTTACTGCAACTGGCAACGGTGGTACTTCGTATTCGTGGAGCGGTCCCGACGGATTCGCATCAACTCAGCGTAATCCGTCTATCGCTAATGCTACCACCAGCAAGGCTGGTACTTACACAGCAACACTTACCAACACAACTACGGGCTGCTCTACTACGGCAACCACCAATGTTGTTGTAAACACTTTGCCAACGCTCAGCCCATCCAACAATGGTCCTTACTGCGTAGGCGAAACAATCACTCTCAATGCTAACGGTTCTGGTGGAACATATGCATGGAGCGGTCCTAACGGATACACTTCAAGTGCTATTAATCCTTCGATTGCAAATGCTGCAACAACAAGTGCAGGAACATACAACGTAACTCTTACCAACGCAGCAGGTTGCTCGGCAGAGGCAAATACAGTTGTTGTTGTAAATGCAAATCCTACAGTTTCTGCATCTAATACAGGTGCATATTGTGCTGGTCAGACAATTTCGTTGTCGGCAACTTCGAATGCAACTTCGTTTGCATGGAGCGGTCCTAACGGATATTCTTCGGCAGAACAGAACCCGACAATTGCAAATATTGCAACAACAAACGGCGGTACTTATACCGTAGTAGCAACAAACGCTAACAATTGTACCGCACAGGCAAGCACGGTTGTTACCGTAAATGCTAATCCTACTGCCAATGCATCGAACACTGGTGCATACTGCGAAGGTCAGACAATAACCTTACAGACAACTTCAACAGGTTCGTATGCATGGAGCGGTCCTAATGGATTTACTTCAAACTTGCAGAATCCTACAATTGCAAATTCAGCAGCTTTGAATGCTGGCACATATACTTTGGTAGTTACAAACGCTAACAACTGTTCTGCTACGGCAAGCACAGATGTTGTGGTAAATGCAACACCAACTGTAACTGCATCGAATACCGGTGCATATTGTGCAGGACATACCATTTCGTTGTCGGCTGTTTCGGATGCAACATCATTTGCATGGAGCGGTCCTAGCGGATTCACATCTGCAGAACAGAACCCAACAATCGAACATGCAACAACTAACAATGGCGGTACTTACACCGTAGTAGTAACAAGTGCAAGCGGATGTACAGCAGAAGCTTCAACAGTAGTTGTTGTAAATGCTAATTCAGCAGCTACAGCATCCAACACTGGTGCATACTGCGAAGGTCAGACAATCGCTTTGCAGACAACTTCAACAGGTTCGTATGCATGGAGCGGTCCTAACGGATTTACTTCAACATTGCAGAACCCGACTATCGACAATGCAACCACAGCAAATGCTGGTATATACACATTGGTAGTAACCAACGCCAACGGTTGTATTACCGAAGCAAGCACAGAAGTTGTTGTAAACACCAATCCTACCTTGACAGCTTCTAATACCGGTGCTTATTGTGCAGGTGAGACAATCTCGTTGTCGGCAGCATCGGATGCAACATCGTTTGCATGGAGCGGTCCTAACGGATTCACTTCAACATTGCAGAACCCGACCATCGAAAATGCAGCAACCACAAATGCAGGTACTTACACCGTAGTGGCAACAAGTGCTAACGGATGTTATGTAAATGCAAGCACAAACGTTGTTGTAAACGCTGCTCCTACTGCTAATGCATCTAATACTGGCGCATACTGCGAAGGTCAGACAATCGCATTGCAGACGACTTCAACAGGTTCGTATGCTTGGAGTGGTCCTAACGGATTCACCTCTACCGAGCAGAACCCGACAATTGCAAATGCAACCACAGAAAATGCTGGTACTTATACTTTGGTTGTAACAAGTGCTAACGGCTGTGATGCAGAAGCAACAACAACGGTGGTTGTAAATGCAACTCCAACATTGACAGCTTCGAATACCGGCGCATATTGCGTTGGCGAGACTATCTCGTTGTCGGCAGCATCGGATGCAGCATCGTATGTATGGAATGGTCCTAACGGATTTACTTCAACCGTTCAGAATCCAACTATTGAAAATGCTACAAACACAAATGCTGGTACTTACACAGTAGTTGCAACAAGCGCAAACGGATGTACAGCAAATGCTAACACAGTAGTAGTTGTAAATACTAATCCTACTGCTAATGCATCTAACACTGGCGCATACTGCGAAGGTCAGACAATAACCTTGCAGACAACTGCAACTGGCACTTACGCATGGAGCGGTCCTAACGGATTCACATCAACATTGCAGAACCCGACAATCGAAAATGCAACTCTTGCAAATGCAGGTACATATACATTGGTAGTTTCGAACGCTAATGGTTGTAATGCAGAGGCAAGTACAATAGTTGTTGTAAATGCCAACCCGACAGTTGAACTTGGAGCAAACGTAACAGTTTGTTCAGGAGCAAGCACTGTTCTTGATGCAGGTGCAGGTCTTACATATCATTGGTCAACAGGTGCAACTACTCAGACAATTTCTGCTGTTGCAGGCGACTATTATGTAACCGTTTACAATGCAAACGAATGTTCGGCTACCGACAATATTTCGGTTGCAAACCACCCGCAGACAACTCTCGCTGTAACTTCTACAGCTGAATCGCACAACAATGCTATTGATGGAACAGCAACCGTAACTCCGACAGGTACATCTCCATTCCAGTATATCTGGTCAAACAATGGAACTACCGCAACAATCAGTGGACTTACTGGTGGCAACTACAGTGTTACTGTAACCGATGGCAACGGATGCGAATCAACAGCTATGGTTAACGTTGCAACATCGAATACTCCTCCAGTTGCCGACTTCTCGGTTAACAATGCAGTTGTATGTCTTGGCACAGAGGTAGCATTCACCGATCTTTCGACTAACACTCCAACATCGTGGACATGGAACTTCGGCGACGGTGAAACATCCAACGTACAGAACCCAACTCACACTTACGCATCAGCAGGAAGCTATACTGTTTCGCTCATTGTTTCAAATGTTGATGGAAGCGATATAAAGGAATATGCAAATATGGTTGTTGTAAATGCTGTTCCTACAGCTAATGCAACTAACACAGGTGAATATTGCGCAGGCGAAACAATAGAACTTTCTGTTGAAAGCGATATCGCCACCGAATTCCAGTGGGTTGGTCCTATGGGCTTCAGCAGCGCATTGCAGAATCCTACACGTACCAATGCAACTGCAAACCACGCTGGAACATATACTGTAACAGCAACTACAGTAGCAGGATGTTCGGCAGTATCGACAACCAATGTTATTGTAAATGTTAATCCTACAGCTGATGCTTCAACCGGTGCTTCATACTGCGAAGGTCAGACAATCGAATTGCAGACAACTGCAGTTGGCAACTATGCATGGAGTGGTCCTAACGGATTTACCTCAATCTTGCAGAACCCGACAATCGAAAATGCAACCACAGCAAATGAAGGCACATACACTTTGGTAGTAACAAACGAATACAACTGTACAGCCGAAGCAAGCGCTGTAGTAGTAGTAAATGCAAATCCGACATTGACAGTATCTAATGATGCTGCATATTGTGCTGGAGCAACCGTTTCGTTGACTGCTACTTCGGATGCAGCATCGTTTGTATGGAATGGTCCTAACGGATATACTTCAACCTTGCAGAACCCGACAATCGCAAATGCGGCACCTGCAAATAGCGGTACATACACCGTAGTTGCAACAAGTGCAAACGGATGTATTGCTAATGCAAGCGTAGAAGTTACAGTAAATGCTACTCCTACAGCAAATGCATCTAACACAGGTGATTACTGCGAAGGTCAGGCAATCGAATTGCAGACAACTGCAGTTGGCAACTATGAATGGAGCGGTCCTAACGGATTCACTTCTACCGAGCAGAACCCGACAATTGCAAATGCAACCACAGCAAATGAAGGTACATACACTTTGGTTGTAACAAATGAATACAACTGTTCGGCCGAAGCAAGCACTATAGTAGTAGTAAATGCAACTCCTACATTGACAGTATCTGATGATGCTGCTTATTGTGCTGGCGAAACTGTTTCGATGACGGCAACTTCGAATGCTGCATCGTTTGTATGGAATGGTCCTAACGGATATATTTCCGCATTGCAGAACCCGACCATTTCAAACGCTACTCCAGCAAATAGCGGTACCTACACCGTTGTTGCAACAAGCGCAAACGGATGTGGAGTTCAAGCAAGCGTAAATGTTACTGTAAGTGCAAATCCTGTAGCTTATATTACAAACAATAGTGGAACAACAACATTGACCTGTTCGATGTCATCAATCCAACTTGTAGCAAACGGTGGTACTTCATATTCATGGAACAACGGCATAGCTACTACTGCCGAATACAATGTAACGGCAGCTGGCGAATACACAGTACTCGTTACAAACGATGGCAACTGTACAGCCGAAACATCAATAGTAATAACAGAAGATGCAGATCATCCTACAGTTACAGTTGAAGGCGATGTGGCATACTGCGAAGGTGAAACGATTTCGCTCACAGCAGTTTCAAATGTTCCTGCAACCTATTCATGGAGCGGTCCTAACGGATTCACATCTTCATCGGCATCAATCACATTGCCGAATGCAACTACTAACTACAATGGTGCATTCGTTGTTACTGCTACACCTGCAAACGGTTGTGCAGTAAATACAACAGCCAATGTGGTTGTATATGCTAATCCAAGTGTTGCAATCTCGAATAATGGTCCGGCCTGCGAAGGCGAACAGGTAACATTTACAGCATCGAGCAACGAAACATTGTCATACTCCTGGAGCGGTCCTAACGGATTCACTTCTACTGTTGCTTCTCCTGTAATTTCAGCCGCAACATTGGACAATGCTGGTACTTATACCCTTGATGTAGAAAACACAGCTACAGGCTGTGTAAATACCTTCCACACAGAACTTATCGTAAACGCTAATCCGGTAGTTGATCTTGGCAACGACATTGCAGTTTGTGCAAACGTTACTGCTACACTCAACGCTACTCCAGGTTTCGTTTCTTACACATGGAATGGTGAAGTAGGTTTGCAGTCGTATGTTGCAAACGAAGATGGCGAATACACAGTAGTTGTAACCGACAACCACGGATGTACTGCAAGCGATATGGTTTCTGTTACTCATTACGAATTACCAGTACTTTCGTTTACTTCTACAGCCGAAACAGGAACAGGTCAGGCAGACGGTACTGCAGCTGTAGAAATTTCGGGCGGTGCTGCTCCATACGCAATACATTGGAACACTAACGCAACTACAGCACAGTTGTCTGGTCTTGCAACTGGTCAGTATACAGTAATTGTTACCGATAATAACGGTTGTGAAGCTAGCGGTTCTGTTAATGTTGGTCTTACACAGACTCCACCTGTTGCAGCATTTACTGCTTCAGTAACCTCTGGTTGTGCTCCTCTTACAGTAAACTTCACTGATGAAAGTACCAACTATCCGCAGTCGTGGACTTGGTATTTCGGAGCAACAACTTCCAACGAGCAGAATCCTACTTTCGAGTTCACCGAGCCTGGTACATACCCAGTATTGCTTATGGTATCGAACCCAGACGGTACAAATGTTGCATCAACTACAATAACTGTATATGCAAATCCGACTATCGAACTCGGAGAATATCCTGCAGCTTGTGAAGGAACTTCAATCACAGTATCGGCAACTGGTTTTGCTTCCTACGAATGGAGCAATGGTTCCGAAGAAAGTTCAATCGATGTTACCGAAGCAGGAACATATACTGTTGTAGTAACCGATGCTCACGGATGTACAGCAACTGATGATGTTGCCATTGCATTCAACCCGCTGCCAGTAATTGAACTTGGTGACGACGTTAATGTATGTAGCAATGCTCAGACAGAAATAAATGCTGGTTTAGGTTTTGCATCGTATGCATGGAGCAATGGCGACGCAACCCAGTCGATTTTGGTTTCGGAAGCAGGCGAATACACTGTAACTGTAACCGACGAATTTGGATGTGCCGCTTCGGATGCAGTAAATGTAACAGTTCTGCAGGCTCCTACATTTGTCTTCACCGACACAACGGTATGTAATAATAGTGAAATTATATTCACTATCAATACCGATGATGAAGTATTATGGTTCAGTTCGATTGAAGGCAATACATACACCGAAACTTATCAATATGCTGGAGATTACTTGTTATGGGTAACTGTTGCCAACGAGAACTGCGAAACAACTGATACGATAACGGTAACAGTAGAAAACTGTACATCGATAGATGAGTTTACAGCAATGGAAATCCAACTCTATCCTAACCCAGTACGCGATGAGGCAAACTTCACCGTTACGGGTTACGAAGGCATGGTTACTTATTCGGTTGTTGATCTCAGCGGTAGAGAAATGACTTTCGAA
This sequence comes from Bacteroidales bacterium, assembly GCA_017617125.1. GTDB lineage: Bacteria > Bacteroidota > Bacteroidia > Bacteroidales > ML635J-15 > Bact-19. The sequence continues at coordinate 43,718 of JAFZWY010000046.1, read as the reverse complement.
ACCATATCGGTTGACAACGAATCGGTACATTCTGTTGATGTAAGCAACCTTGTTCCTGGAATGTATATCCTTAGAGTTACAACTGGAAGCGAGGTTCACAACCTCAAGTTTACCAAAGAATAATCAATAATGGTAACAATAAAAAAGGCGGATTTCGGTCCGCCTTTTTTTGTGATGTTATAATAAAAACGCAATGTCATGCTGGACTGCTCCCTGAGCGTAGTCGAAGGGCAGCATCTGATTGCGTTTTTATGGTCTTGTTATATTATACCTTTTTCTTTTAGCAATGCTTCCATCTGCTTCTGCAGTTCCTCTGCTTTCTGACCTGCTACTTTGGCAAAGTTTTCGGTGCCGTCGGCAAAGATTATTCCGCGCGACGAGTTGACAAGCAGACCGCAGTGGTCGTTCATTCCGTACTTAGCTACTTCCTCGAGTGAGCCGCCTTGTGCACCTACACCTGGAACGAGCAGAAAATGTTCGGGGACAATCTTACGAATGTCTGCCAGCATATCAGCCTTTGTAGCGCCTACTACGTACATCATTTTGTCTTTGCCTGCCCATTGCTGCGACTTCGACAAAACTTCCTCAAAAAGCCTTTTATTGCCGTTGTTGAACATCTGGAAATCTTCCGAACCTTTGTTGCTGGTGAGAGCTAGCAGAATCACCCATTTGCCATCGTAGGGTAGGAAAGGGGATACCGAGTCTTCGCCCATATACGGGGCAACGGTTACAGCGTCGAAGTCCATCTTCTCGAAGAAGGCACGTGCATATAGTTTTGAGGTGTTGCCTATGTCGCCACGTTTTGCATCAGCTATGATGAAAATCTCTGGGTAGTTCTTGCGGATGTAAGCAACTGTATCTTCGAGGGCTTTAAGACCGGTTGTGCCTTCGCTTTCGTAAAAGGCAAGGTTTGGTTTGTATGCCACCGAATATTTTGCAGTAGCGTCGACTATCTGCTTGTTGAATTCGAAGATTGGTGATTCGCTGTCAAGCAGATGCTTAGGCAACTTTTGGATGTCGGAATCGAGTCCTGTGCAAAGAAAACTTTTCTTTTGCTTGATTTGCTGGAATAATTGTTCGTAGTTCATCGTTTTTGTTGTAAAGATATGGATAATTCAATGATTAGCTTTCGTAAATTCCTACATTTGCCACTTCCTTGTTTATTTCCACGTTGCCAAACTTGTCGGCAATGAGGTCAAGGAGACTTTCTATTTCTTCTACTGTGTTGGCGGTGAGAAGCTTTAGCCTTGTTTCCTTGAAATTAGGAATAGCCTTGAAATACATTGTGAAGTGGCGGCGCATTTCGTAAATTCCGCGCATTCCTTCTTTGTAATCCACCGATTTGTGCAGATGTTCGCGTGCATAGTCAACGCGTTCGAGGACGGTGGGAGTGGGGAGTTCTTCGCCAGTTTCAAGATAGTGTTTCACTTCGCGGAAAATCCATGGTCGTCCAATAGCGGCACGACCTATCATTATTGCGTCGACGCCATAAGTGTTGAAGCGTTCGGCGGCAATCTTTCCGCTTGTAACATCGCCGTTGCCGATAATTGGTATGTGAATTGCAGGATTGTTCTTGACCTTGCCTATGAGCGTCCAGTCGGCTTCGCCCTTGTACATTTGTGCGCGGGTACGTCCGTGTATTGTGAGCGCCTGAATGCCGCAATCCTGAAGCATAAGAGCAACTTCCTCAACGTTGAGTGATTCGCTGTCCCATCCAAGACGAGTCTTGGCAGTAACTGGAAACCGCGACACTTTTACAACCCTTTCGGTTATTTCTTTCATCAGTGGCAAGTTGCGCATCATTCCAGAGCCAGCGCCACGTCCGGCAATCTTTTTTACCGGGCAGCCGTAGTTTATGTCCAATATGTCGGGGTCGGCGTTGTTGATGAAGCGAGCCGCTTCTTCCATTGCTTCGGGAATATGACCGTAGATTTGTGTGCCTACAGGTCGCTCGTAGTCGTAGATATCGAGTTTTTGTACTGTCTTCTTGGCTTCGCGGATAAGACCGTCGGCGGAGATGAATTCGGTGAACATTAAGTCGGCACCGAATTTCTTGCACATATAACGAAACGACGGGTCTGTAACATCCTCCATTGGTGCGAGGAATACAGGCCTGTCGTTAAATTCGGTATTACCGATTTTAAACATTAGCTCAATGTTGCCTTTACTTCGGTTTCGTCGAATGCCTCAACAATGTCGCCGACCTTAATGTCGTTGAACTTGTCGATGTTAAGACCGCATTCCTGACCGGCGATAACTTCCTTGGCATCGTCCTTGAAACGCTTCAAGCTGCCGAGTTCGCCAGTGTAGATAACGATACCGTCGCGAATGATACGTACTTTCGACTTGCGTGAAATCTTGCCATCGGTAACGAGACATCCTGCAACCGAACCAACCTTCGAAATCTTGAAGACTTCGCGTATTTCGGCCGAACCAGTGATTGTTTCCTTTACAACCGGCTTCAACATACCTTCCATTGCATCCTTGATTTCGTTGATTGCATCGTAGATGATGGAGTAGAGACGGATTTCGATGCCTTCCTTTTCTGCGGTCTTGCGAGCGTAGGTTGAAGGACGAACCTGGAAACCGACGATGATAGCATTTGATGCAGCAGCCAGCATGACATCCGATTCGGAAATCTGACCTACTGCCTTGTGTATGATATTTACTTCGAACGATTCGGTTGAGAGTTTTATCAATTCGTCCGACAATGCTTCGATTGAACCGTCCACATCGCCCTTTACAATGATATTGATCTGGTGGAAATCGCCGAGAGCCATACGACGGCCGATTTCGCCGAGAGTGATATGCTTCTGAGTCCTGATGCTAAGTTCACGCTGCAACTGCAAACGCTTGTTGGCAAGGCTCTTGGCTTCCTGTTCGGAGTCGAGTACGTTGAACTTGTCGCCAGCCTGCGGAGCACCGTTGAGACCAAGTACAAGTACAGGAGTCGAAGGTCCTGCTTCGGTAACCTTCTGGTTACGTTCGTTGTACATTGCTTTTACACGTCCTGTTGCGCATCCTGCAAGCAGAATGTCGCCAACGTGCAGTGTTCCCGACTGAACTATGAGGGTAGCAACGTAACCGCGTCCTTTGTCGAGAGACGATTCGATTACGGTACCGTTGGCGTTCTTGTTTGGATTTGCCTTCAAGTCGAGCATTTCGGCTTCGAGGAGAACCTTTTCGAGAAGTTCCTCGATGTTGAGACCAGCCTTTGCAGAGATGTCCTGCGACTGGTATTTGCCACCCCATTCTTCGACGAGGTAGTTCATATTTGCCAACGATTCCTTGATCTTGTCCGGATTAGCGGTTGGCTTATCTATCTTGTTGATAGCAAATACGATAGGAACGTTAGCTGCTGATGCGTGGTTGATAGCTTCCTTTGTCTGCGGCATTATGTCGTCGTCGGCAGCGATGACGATGATAGCCACGTCGGTTATCTGGGCACCACGGGCACGCATTGCGGTAAATGCCTCGTGACCTGGAGTATCGAGGAAGGTTATCCTCTTGTCGTTCAGCTTAACGCTGTATGCACCGATGTGCTGTGTGATACCGCCGGCTTCGCCTGCAACTACGTTGGTGTGACGGATGTAGTCGAGCAACTTGGTCTTACCATGATCGACGTGACCCATAACGGTAACGATAGGTGGACGTGGTTCCAAGTCTTCTTCGCTGTCTTCGGTCTGCTTGATTTCGTCGAGGATTTCGGCGCTGACAAATTCAACCTGGAATCCGAATTCTTCTGCCACGATTGACATTGTTTCGGCATCGAGGCGCTGGTTGATCGAAACGAACAAACCGAGGCTCATGCAGGTAGCGATGATTTTCGTTACAGGAACGCCCATCATCGTTGCAAGTTCGTTTGCCGAAACGAATTCGGTAACCTTTATTATCTTCTTTTCAGCTTCGAGCTTTTCGTTTTCTTCGGCGCGACGCATCGAGAAGAGTTCACGTTTTTCCTTACGGAACTTGGCTGCCTTGCTCTTAGTCTTGTTGGCTGTGAGCTTAGCAAGAGTTTCCTTTACTTTTTCCTGTATGTCTTCCTCGTTGATTTCAGGCTTCTTAGGAACTGGCTTTCCGCCTTTCTTCTTCTTTCCGCCAAGTTCGCCGGCCTGACCCTTCTTCGAGAAGTCGTTGGATCCTGAAACCTTGTTGATGTCGACCTTTATGTTGTCGCGTTTGATGCGTTTGCGTTTTTCCTTGCGCTCTGCCTTTTCCTTTTCGCGGTTTTTCTGGCGTTCTTCCTTGGCTTCCTTGCGTGCGCGTTCTGCAGCTTCCTGCTTGCGCTCGTATTCGCTGATGTCGATTTTGCCAATGATGTTAGGTCCTTGGAGCTTTTCGACGTGTGTCTTTATGAATTCAGGCTCTGGAGGAGCAACTTTTTCGGGTTTAGCCTCGACTTCGGGTTCGGCTGGTTTTTCAGGTTCTGCAGGTTTAGGAGTTTCAACAGGCTTTTCCTTCTTAGGCTCTTCGGCCTTGGACTGTTTCTTAGCCTTCTTCTGGGCTTCCTTAGCAGCCTTCTGTTCCTCTTCCTTCTGCTTTCTTTCTTCTTCCTTCTCGGCAGCGGTCTTACGTTTCGGACGGGTATTCTGGTTTATCTGGTCAAGATTAATCTTGCCTAGAACCTTTGGTCCGTTTTCGTCGGTGTCGACGTTGCCTTCGATTGGCTGAATTTCGTGTGGTTTAGGAGTCGCTTTTTCTTCCTTTGCTGGAGCTTTGGCAGGTTTCTCCTGAGGTTTAGCCTCTTCGGCCTCCTTCTGGAGAAGTTCCTTCTCCTTTGCTTCCTTAGCCTTTTCAGCTTCCTGTTTCTGCTTCTCAAGGTTCTGCTGCTTTTCGATGGAAATGTTCATTTCCTTGTTTTCCTTAGCCTTTTCTGTATCCTTGATTGCAGTTTCGTTCATGACTTTTGAGTCCTTGAACTTTTCGTCAAGTAAGGCCATCCATTCGGGCTGTACCTTGGCGTTGGGGTTGTTTTCGATTTCAATACCCTTGCTTGCAAGATATTCCACGATGGTAGTTGTCGCTACATTGTAGATAGCAACTACGGCGCTTAATCTTTTTGGTTTCGTTTCCGAAGTCATATTTTTCTCCTAAATTACCTGTTTCTTTCTGTTTTGCGCGTTTACTTGTTAAATTCGGCTTTCAAGATTCTAATTACGTCGTCGATAGTTTCCTCTTCGAGGTCGGTACGGCGAACGAGTTCTTCCTTGCTGAGTTCGAGTACGCTAAGTGCGGTGTCGCAGCCAACAGCCTTGAGCTGGTCGATTACCCACTGTTCGATTTCATCGTTGAATTCGTCGAGGTCGATATCTTCTTCCTGCGATACCCTGAATACGTCGATGGTATAACCGAGCAACTGGCAAGCGAGCTTGATGTTGAGGCCGCCCTTACCGATAGCCAACGATACCTGGTCGGGGTTCAGATAAACTTCGACACGCTTTTCTTCGTTTATAATCTTGAGCGAAGAAATCTTTGCCGGGCTGAGTATACGCTGGATATACAGCGGCATGTTGGTCGTGTAGTTTACGATATCGATGTTTTCGTTGTGAAGTTCGCGAACGATACCATGGATACGGCTACCCTTCATACCTACGCATGCGCCAACCGGGTCGACGCGTTCGTCGTACGATTCAACAGCAACCTTAGCTCTTTCGCCAGGGATGCGGACAATCTTCTTGATTGTGATAAGTCCAGAATCGCCGATTTCGGGAATTTCCTGTTCGAAAAGTCTTTCGAGGAACTTTTCCGAAGTACGCGAAATCTTTATGATCGGGCTTCCGTTCTTGAGTTCTACGCTCGAGATGACAGCCTTGAGGGTGTCGCCCTTGCGGTACTTGTCGCTAGGAATCTGGTCTTGCTTCGAGAGGAGGAGTTCGGTTCCTTCTTCGTCGCGGACAAGGATTTCGCGTTTCCATACCTGATATACTTCGGCAGTGATAAGGTCACCGATTTTGTCCTTGTATTTGAGGTAGATATTATCCTTTTCACGTTCCAAAATCTTTGCCTGGAGGTTCTGCTTCAGAGCGAGGATTGCGCGGCGGCCGAAATCCTGGAGACGGATTTCGTCGGAATATTCTTCGCCAACTTCGTAGTCCTCGTCGATTTTCTGTGCTTCCGACAATGGAATCTTGGTGTATTTGTCTTCGATATCATCGTAGTCGTCGTCCTCGACAACTGTTCTTGTACGCCAAATTTCAAGGTCACCGGTCTTGTCGTTTACAATTACGTTGAACTTGCTGTCTTCGCCATACAATTTTACCAATGTTGAAGAAAATACGTCCTTCATCACGCCGATCATCGTCGATCTGTCGATGTTTTTCAGTTCTTTAAATTCGGCAAAGGTGTCAATTAAGTTTTCCTGTAGTCCCATGGTAATTTTTATTTAAAATCAATTACGCTTTTAACTGTTTTTATATTAATTCGTTCAATATCAAATTGTTCTGTTACAACCACTTTTTTGTTGGCTTCCTTTTTCACGGTGGAAGTTTCTACGGTTATGGCGTTGTCGGAATATGCTTTAAGAGTGGCGATGATTTTTTCACCATCGACGTAAACAATTTCCACCTGCTTACCGATATTTTTCAGGTACTGTTCCTTTACGCGGAAAGGATTTGTAAGGCCCGGTGAGCTTACTTCGAGCGAATAGTCTTCCTTTTCGCGGTCGAGGCATTCTTCGATGGCCTGGCTGATGCGGCGGCACTCGTCTATTGTGATGCCGTTCATGTCGTCAACGTATATGGAAATATCGTTGGATACACTTACAGCAATATCCACAACAAACTGTGTTTCAGAAAGAAACCGTTTGCTTAAAACTTCTATATCTTCCTTCCTTATCAACGTCAGAAAATAAAACGGGGGAAATCTATCCCCCTGTCAGTTCTAAATTTGCGCAAAAATACTGCTTTTTTCTGAAATAACAAAATTTTTTTGAAGGTCTGCAGGCGATTAGGCTGGCAGACAGTTAAAGGTTTGTCCCCAATCTTAAAGGCCATTAAGGCCTTTAATGACCTAAGGCATATGGGGGACAACTGATTTCTGTCAGCCAGTTAGCCTTTGAGCCTGTCAGCCCTTAATAACAACAATCTTCTTCGTTACCACATTGGCTTGGTTTCTGAGTTTGGCTTACGCCGAGCTAAAGGTTAACTTCGTTGAGGGCTACTTGTGCTGAGCGCAGTCGAAGTACGCCGTTCTATGGCTACGCACGTTTCTGGGTTTCATGTTCCGACAAGATGCAAAAAACACAGAATGTCATGCTGAACTTGTTTCAGCATCTGATTCTGTGTTTTATTGTCAATAAATAATTTATAATCATCACATTGCAAAGTATTACAATGCTACAGCACGATTATTTTCTTTGTCACAACCTTTCCGTCATTCATTGTAATCCTTACAAAATAGCTTCCTGCGCCCATTCCATCCGTGGAAATCACATTATAGCCATTGCATTGTTGCTTTTCATACACAACACCGCCAAGCAGATTGCAAATCTCTATCCCTGCAATATTCTCGCCAGCAATGTTTATGTATTCTGTGGCAGGGTTCGGGTATATCGACAGCATAATATTGTCGTTCTCGTCCACGGCCAGGTCGTGGCATGGATTTACATAGATGTCCTTGTATATGGTCTTGATATTGCCGTAATAGTCCGAGAGTGTTATTGCAAGCTGCTGCTCGCCGGGGTCTCTTGGCGTACGGATATTGTAGTGGCGGGCAATGATGTTTTCTACTGTATCCTTTAACGTAGCCTCGGTAATGTATTCGGTGTAATCGTACATGCCCGATGATGCCAGCAATACATCTATGCCAGTAGATTTCAGGACAAAAACATCGGGATAATATATGCTGTCGATTACCTGACCAGTGCTGAACTCCAATGTGTATGGAGCCGATGGTCCGCTGATGTTTACTACACAATTTATTGTGTCCAGGTTGCACACCGTATCGGGAATGAACACATCAAAATCCAGCTCGGGAAGCTCCGTATAGCACAGGCCATCCAGTCCGTCCTTGTCGGTTTTTATTAGCCAGGGCTGCTGGTAGTAACCGTTGAAAAACTGGCCGTAGTAGCTGTCGCTGGTGGTTCCGCCCATTATAAGCCCTCCGTCGGCAGTTGGCTTTATGCAGGTAAGCTTGGCAAGATAGTCGTTGTGGTTGCCAGTTGGCGTATAGCTTCGGCGATACATTATATCGCCGTTGGGCGACAGCTTTGTAAGGAAGCCTGCAAAGCCATCGAAGTTTAATCCGTTACCCACATAGTATATATATCCTTCTTCGTCAACATATACATCCCAATAATCCTCGTGAGGATATATGCGTGGCTGATAGTTGTAGTTCTTTATTATCTTTTCCCACAGCAGGTTGCCGTTGTCGTCTATCTTGCGCACGCACGAGGCATATTCTTCTGCGCCATGAATACTATGATGGGAGGCACATACTGGATAGTGCCCACTTACTACGTAGCAACTGTCGGGGGAAAGTGAAACATAATTGAAAGGATTGTTATTCCAACCACTCCGACCAAATGTTCGCTGCCATATAATATTTAACGATGTATCAATCTTTATTATCTGTGTCATATGATTATCATCACCAGACACAATAAAAGTATTGCCTTTTGTTTGTTTTATTTGCATAGTTGAGGCGTTTGAGATATCACTAGGAATAACCATTTCATGCAATATATTTCCTAAAGTATCCAATTTCAATATATTGCCCCAGCATTCTTCTGTATTTGTGTTGACTCTTTGACCTACTAAATAAACATTGTTTTGTGTATATAGATTCCCTAATGTATTTTGTCGAAAAGAGTTGTTTATGTATTCTTTGTCGGCCCTTTGTATAATATTCAAAACACTATCAAATTCACATAAAATAAATTTATGATGTTCAGCATCAAAAACATACTTATATGTGTCGTTCTGGGTTATAAAAAAATCATTTGTAGCATAGGTCCCTTCATATACACCATAAACACTATCCATAATGAATGTTCTATGTATAATATTACCATCACTATCAACCTTTGCAACCATAGAGCAACGTTTACGGCTGGTATCGACTAAACTATCGGTTCCAAACGCTATCAGATAGTTTTCATTTACTGGTGTCAAAGACATCAACAAACAATTTGCGTCTCTATTAAGGGTTAATATCTTATTGTATGTGTTCTGCGGAAACACGTTTCCGCAGAACATAAATACTATAAAAAGCAATATTACGATCCTTTTCATTGCTACATTTTTATTATCTTGGTTGAATAAACATCGGAGAAACAGCTCCTAATCTCAACAATGTATGCACCAGGTACATAGTTGCCAATATTAAGAGTTATTTCTTCTTCATAATTAAACTCTTGAGTTTGGAGCATGCGGCCATTGCTGTCGAGTATGCTTACCGTAACATTCTCGCAATCTTCTATATCCTGCATTCCGTAATGCTCAAGGAATTCTATCATTTCATCATTAATATCGTCCCTGTCGATAATAACTGTTACAAGACCAGTCGTAGGATTCGGATATACGGTAAATATATTTGGAAGTTGCGGAGCCTCAACCGATTTAGATTTCGGCGCAATAACATCCTCAAACATAGGAGTATAATCGGGCAAAATTGTATCGAAGGCAAACTTATAGAGTGTCATTGCTTTGCCGGAATATAGATATGAATTGTCTGCAATTAGCTGCAAAAGGAATTCCCGTTCGCTACGAAGTCTAATCCTGGCAGAATCGGGATTAACGGTGAGCTCTATGCAGCGCTCTGCAATATCGGCATACTTGCTGGCGGCATCGGTTCCTAGCGAACGGATGCTTGAAATCTGCTGGCGAGCCTCATCATAATTTTCGGACGATGTAAGTATGTTGCATGCCATTATCTTGCTGTCGATGTCGGTCTTTGAAGCAAAGTAATCAAAAATTTCATTCATCCTAACCATTTGCGGAAACATGAGGCTACAGCACGATAATCTTTTTCGTCACCACCTTTCCGTTTACCATCCTAACCCTTACAAAATAGCTTCCTGCTGGCATGTTTTCCGTTGATATTACATTAGTGTGTTCGTGCCTTGGCGCGACACTAATGTAATGTACTACCTCACCTAGCAGATTGCAGATTTCTATGCTTGAAATGTTATCGCCTGCGATATTTATGCATTCTGTGGCAGGATTCGGATAAACCGACAGCATAATATTGTCGTTCTCGTCCACGGCCAGGTCGTGGCAGGGATTTACATAGATGTCCTTGTATATGGTCTTGGTATTGCCGTAGAAATCGGTGAGAGTGATTGCAAGCTGATGCTCGCCTGGGTCTCTTGGCGTGCGGATATTGTAGTGGCGGGCGATTATGTCTTCCCACGTTGTATTCTTTTTCAGGGTGGCTTCTGTAATGTAATCGCTGTATTCGTATAGATATTCCGATGATATAGGTCTGTCAATGCCGAAATCGTACGGTACGTATGTGTCTGGATAGTAGATGCTATCTATCACTTGTCCCGTACTGAAATCAAGACGGTATGGAGCCGAGGGACCGCTGATGTTTACTACGCAGTCAATTGAGTCCAGATTACAAACAGTATCGGGAATAAAAATGTCGAAATCAAGTTCTGGCAGTTCTGTATAGCACAATCCGTCCAAACCATCCATATCTGTCTTTACAAGCCATGGCTGCTGGAAGTAGTCGTCAAATTCGGCTGCCGTATAGTAGCTGTCGTATGTGTATCCGCCCATAATAAGCCCGCCATCGGGGGTTGGTTTTACGCTATTGAGGTAGGTGATAGCAGACTGATGTTCACCTCTGCCAGTCGGCTCATAATGCCTAATGTACATAATATCACCTTGTGGCGAAAGTTTGGTGAGCGCGCCTGTTCTTGAAAAGTTATTGTACATTATTGTGCTTGCCACATATATGTATCCGTTATCATCTACATATAAGTCGTAACTTTCGTCATTCAGGTAGAATAAGGGCGAAGGGCCATAGTTCTTTATCACCTTTTCCCACAATAGGTTCCCATTGTCGTCTATCTTGCGTATGCATGTTGCATCGCAGGTTTCGTACTCGTAGCGGTCGGCATAGCACACTGGGTATATGCCGCTCATTACATAGCAGTTGTCGGGGGAGGGGGCGATGAATGATTGTTCTCCATTATTCCAGTTGGCGCGACCATATGTCTTTTGCCAAATTATATTCAAAGATGTGTCTAATTTTACCAACGAATAAAGATGATTATTGATATTAGTAGCTACAATGCCATATGCTAATAAGTAGCCTTCATTATTTCTAATGACGGCATCATATGCACTTTCTACATTATATCCATAAGGAATGATTCTGTTTGAAAGAACTCCTAATGAATCTCTTTTTTCAATATAGCCGCAATATTTATTATTATCATGTATTTGTCCAACAATATATATGCCATTGTCACAATAATGAGCATCGCCAATTGTATGCGGAATATCAAAAAAAGTATCCTGCCTATAAATACAACCAAGGCTATCATCAAATTCACAACATATCATTTTATTCCAATGGCCTTCTAGCATGCACTTATACGTCATATGTGGTGTTGGTTCTATTAGTCCAGAAGAAAACCGTCCTTCATATACATCATATGTACTGTCACAAATGAAATTTCTATATAGTACATTTCCTCCCGTATCTATTTTTACAAGCATCGTACATCTATTGTCGCTATATCCTTCAACATCACTAGTACCTACGGTGAGTAAGTATCCGTCGTGCAAAGGTAATACAGATACTAGGATATTCATGGTTCGATGTTCACAATCTATAATCCTATTAAATCGAGATTGGCAGTAACAATTTGATACACCACTAAATATCCCAATCATACATATATCAAAGATTATGTATAATAAATATTTAGTATTAGTTATATATCTTTTCATTCTTCAATTACAATTTAACAATTTTCGTCTGCATTACATTATCGTAACATCCCTTTATCTCAACAAGATATGTGCCAGAAGGATAGTTCTTGACATCAATGCTTATGAGAGTGTCGTATTTATACTTGCCGGTATTTACAAGCCGCGAATTTACATCAAAAATATTAATTTGTATTGTTTCACAGTCTTCAATATTATTTATTCCATAGTGTTTAAGGAATTCTATAATATCATCGTCAAGAACATTGCTGGCAAGTTCAATATTTATGAAGTCGCTTGTAGGATTGGGATATATTGCGTAAGGATAAATTTCGGAAGCAGTTTCCGTCTTTGTTGACTTTGCAGTAAATTCTTCCTCGTATATCGGTGTATATTCGGGAATTATAGTATCGAAGGCATACTCGTACAATGTAGTTGCAATGCCAGAATACAAATAATTGTCGTCAGCAATAAGATTTTCGAGCTGACTTTTATGTGCCTTAAGCATTTCCTTGGTCATTGTGGTGTCCATAGTATTGATATACATATCCATCACATCGGCACAATTTATTGCTTCTGCTGTTCCTAACGAACGGATATCGGATACCTTCTGGCGAGCATCATCATAATTTTCGGATGATGTAAGTATGTTGCATGCCATTATTTTGCTGTCGACATCGGTCTTTGTGCTGAAGTAATCGAGTATAATAGCATAGTCTGTATCGGAAAGGCTGTCATTCAGAGCCTTGTCGTAAAGCAGGTTCTCGTTGAGGGATATTTCCTGCTTGATTTCTCCGATAGCCTTCTCGTCGGCAACCCTCTTATTCTCGCCCGACTGGTAGTAAGAGAGAACCGTTTTAAGTATGTTAGAAATCTCGGCATCCTGAATGTCATCGTATGTAGCAGAAGGAAGAGGTGAATTTTCGACAAAAACCGAAGTTACATATACTGGGTTTTCCTCTACTTTAGCCACAAGTGCATTGCATACGGTATCGCTGAGGTATCCGTCCTGAGGTAGGTCATTGATTGATGGAGCAGTAGTCTGCGAAATAGCAGAAACTTTCATAAGGGCGTTTGCCGTATTGCCTCCGTCGAGTTTAGTTTCGTACTCGTTTACAGCACTATCGAGAGTAGTGCTAAGCTGCTGGATGTGCGATTTGGTTCTGTCGATACCTGGGAATGGTATTGGATTGAATGGATTGACTACAGGTCCGGTTCCATCGCTACATTGACAATAGCTACTTGTATAATGGTTCCCGAAAATTGGTATTGCGTCAATCTTATTTGGATTAAAACATCCACTTTTTAAATGATGAATATTGCCTAATGCGTCAATATCATTATCTTCTTCATCGTGCTGGTAGTAGTCATACTTGGTATACACATCGTACTGATTACTCATTGATGTATTTGAGAACTGAGTAAGGATTTGCTTGTGGCTGCCAGTGAGGTCGGTAAAGAGGAATGAGTTGCCCGTAGGAGCCCTGTTACTTCCCTGCTGCTGGCGCATATATCCGTCCTTTATAAATATGTCGCGGGTATTTCTTCTGAAAGTATTGCAGAGGACTTCCAAACCTCTACTACCTAAACCATCGGACCTATAGCTGGAATTTTCACCAACCACAACAATAGCATTGTACTGAGGTTTTGTTGCTATCGGCAGTCCAAGCTGAAATGTTCTCTCGGCGGGTCGTCCTTCGAATGTATTGTACCTAACTTGGTTGCCAAGGTTGCCCGAATTGTAAACGTACAGGCCGGTAGTGGCATTCGAGATAGTGTTTTGCTCGAATGTAAATGTGTGGCACGAGCCAATAAATACGCTATAGTCGACTTCGCGGTCCTCGCGGGCGGAACTCAATATTTCATAATGTTCGCCAGGTTCTCCGCGTGAGACAATGTTGTTGTTCAGCACCTTGCAGCCGTCGTTATTGTTTATGTAGATTGCTCGGTGGTTGCCAGTAAACGAAGAGTTCTCCACTACCACGGCTTTCGACTTGAAACCGCTTGCGTGTACTCCGTGGAAAAGTTTCTTGAAACTGCACGACGAAGACACGTCAATATGGCTGGTGTTAGCCTCTATGCCCATGCCACGGTTGTAGCCGGTATTAGTGGCACCATGAATTGTCGATGGAAATGGCAGTGTGTTCTCGAACGTACAACCTCTGATAAACATGCCACTTGTGCCTTTCATGCTTATATGTGCTGTTGGATGTATAGTATTGTCGTTCAGCTGTCGTGTTGTCGTGAATGTGCAGTTGGTTATTGTCGGGGCATTAGCGCTTCCCTGTGCAAATACATAACTATTGTAATACAGGTCGTACTGGTTGTTGTTGAAATGGCTGCCGTTGGCTATAATTTTACCGCTTCTGATCGATTCTATAGCTTTTATTGCATCCTCGATAGTCGTATTGTCGCATCTTATTTTACCAAATAGTGCGGTGGCCCTTGTCCTACCGTCGGAAGGATCATTTGGGAGAGGAGGCAATGGCGGGTCAATATGTGTTATTGTTTCTCCAATAACCTTTATTCCCTGCCACATCTTGTCGGGACAGCCAGACATAATTGTACATTGGTTGAATGTTACGGTATTGCCAGAGTTTACAGTCCATTGTGTGCTGGCAATGTCGTCGTAGTCGGTGTAAGCGCAGTAAATTGTGCATTCTTTAAACGTAGCATCATGGGTAAATATTAATGGTTCTGGTGCAACATATAGTGTACGGTTGCTAAATACATAATTATTATCAGCCAGAGTGTTTATATTCAATAAATTTGAACTAATATCCGCGTTATTTGTTATTATATCGTTCCATGTATATTGTTGCATATCGTAAGATGTAATGGTAAATGAAATATTATGACTGCCAGATGCGGGAGGGTTAATCAGTATGTCTATAATATTTTCGCCTTGTTGGTCGATGGTAAAGTTTTGTGTGCTACCTCCTTCTTCTTCCACTGTAACTATATATGGAGGTAGACCTCCAGAAATGTTTATTGGCAAGGAGTAAACAATTTGCGATATACAGTTAAAGTTTTCTTCATTTATTTGTGTGGGGGCAACAGTAAGTGGTTCTGTTTGTCCTGCAGAACCCATATAAAGTAAGCATTCTGTATTTTCACTACCATTTTCGTAATAAATAGAGACAATACTGCCATTTAACTCATCACACGAAGATGCATCAATTCTATAAACTAAAAAGTCTTCATATCCTTCAATGAAATAACCATCTAAATTTGTTTCAATTCTTATATCATCCTCATCTCCTACATTATGTATGACGAATATGGAATGTGGATTTTCTCCGTCACAGCTAACCTCTAATTGCTGTGCAACTGGAGTCGCAGGTAAATCTGCTTCCAAAGCATACTCACAACCTGATATATTATCAAAAACACTTATTGGTAATACGATTGACGATGCTCCGAGATTTGGCAAATATGCAACGGAATGTTCACTAGACAGGTTTTCAATCTGTATATTTGATATGTATATTATAATGGTATTATTTTCGTCATCGCTTACCCATGAATAATCTTCCATAGATTGGATTTTTGCCCATGCTTCTGTTACATTGCCAATAGTAATAGTATAAGTCAACGGATAGGAATTGCAATCTCTTTCTATGCTTATTATATTAGGAGTTATCCTTCTAACCTCAACTTCTTTTGTTCCTGTTGCTTGACAACCCATTGTATTTGTACCAGTAACGGTAATCGTAAAATTTTCTGGCATTGATTCTGCATATTCAAAAGAATGTTCAAGTCCATGATAAGAATATTCGTTTAGAGTTGTTGTCCATGATGCTGACACAAACGAGTTTGTTGGGTTTATTCCAAATATGGCAGGATCTCCGTTGTTACATATGTAAGAGGGGCCTGAGATTGAAATACTTGGAATATCAAAAGATATTGTTTTTTCCATATAAGCATTCTCACATGCAGGGGCATTGGGAGAATTGAGTTTTTCCAAGCGAACAATAAAAGAGCTAATGTTATCCTGAATAAGTATGTTTCTTAATATTCTAATATCACGATCCGTCGGGTTATATCCTATGCAACTGTGTATTAGAGAGCCATTATGACCAATACGTCTGAATGTCCACTGATATCGAGCGAAGCCCAGTGACATGTTTTCTATTTTTATGTCGGAACAATTGTGTGAACAAACTATGAACTTTACCTTGCAAGTGTCAATGTTTATAGCATCTACAAAATTAGGAAGATTTGCGTGATTATAGTAAGGAGAACTTACATCATATAGAATAAAGGGATATGTTACTCCACATTCATTGTTGTTATTTAAAGAAGCAAGCACATCTGGATTTCTTATTACTCCTAAGGTGCGAGATAGTCCAGAGTTATCTGCACAAACAGAAAAATAAACTCTTCCATCTGGACCTTCTTGGATGTAATTTCCAATATTACTAGGCAGAATGCCTATTTCAGACTGAAATTCCTCACTTACTATGCTGCCAAATTCTTGTATATATTCGGCTGAAGTATAGTCGCCCAAAATTCCCATTCTAGGGTTAAAAATAGTTATATAATCGTTTGGACAATCGCATTCGCTCATATTATACAGATCGTATTGTACAATATGCTGGTTTGCAACAGAAGCTACATATAAGAAACGTCCACTTGGGCTGAATGCTACATTTGATTGTTTTATGACACCAAACGTACAATTATAGTCAAATAGATCTCCTGTCGCAGCATTGAAACGTAAGAATTTTGATCCTGCATATGCGCAATATACTACATATTCGGATGAAGGAGATACTTTTATTGATCTCGCGTAAAGGTCTCTCTCTCCACATGGTATTTCTATGTCTTCACAGGTATGTAGGTTTGACGTTTCTATGTAATCATTATTGCCATTGCTATCTAACCAAATCTTCATTACAACAGGATTAACCTGAACAGGTCCCATTGTTGATGATAACAGCCAATATTTTCCTTCTTCCATAGCAGGAACTGCAGTCAGACAACTTATTTTGCAGTTAATAGCACTTAAATCAATGTTTGTTATGTTTCCTATATCGGAACTGGATATGGTATAGTTGCTACCGTTAACGTTAATAATCCTATATGTCAAGGTGCCTGTTTCTGTAGTTGATAAAACAGCATACTTGGTGTCAGAGAACTTTAATGCGATGGTGCTCTTGGATAATATATTTTCTTCTGACTGCCCTGTCAGTTCGTGGTGCTCTTTATTCCAAATTCTTGTTCCGTCAGTATAAAATAATAGGTTTCCTTCATTATCACAAATTGATGATTCAGATTTGTCGGCATTCATTCTTGAACCTTCCTGCAATTGTGCTATTCCATTTCTAAAATCTAAACTGACATATTTGTCGAAGAACCATTGCGCTTGGTTGTTGTTAACATTAGGACTATTGCATTCAACTACTCTCATCGAATGAGTTATCATATGCCAGATATCTTCGTCTGTATCTAAAATATGCCCCTCAACTTCTTTGTATCTGCCAGTGTATACATTAATTCGGTAGAACCCTTCTTCGTTAAAGTTATATTGAATACTAATTGTTTCGTTGTCAATAATGTTATCTTCTGTTAATGTATTGTATGTATATGTTTCTTGAAGTACTGAATTCTTATATATTTCCAGCCTTCTTAAAAGACGGACATCGGCAATTCCTATTTCTATGGAATTATATGAGTCTGGGCATATCAAATGTTTTGATGGCGATAATATTCGTGTCGCTAGAATACTAGGGGGGAAATCATCATCATCTATACACAACGTTTCAACATTGTTATTTATGTCTAAACCTGCCAATTCTCTATAACTGGAACTAATTACGCCTCGCATACGATTTTTTTGCCCCTGGGTAAATACTCTTCGGCATCCGTCTGGTGCATAGTTCATAATATTGGTAATTGGTTCATTGGTGTAAGCGTCGCAGTCATGGGATGCACTCAAGTGACATGGTGTATCATCCACAAAGTCGGTAATACAACTATTATAGTCTTCGTAATTATCAGGCTCATTAGGATCGCAATGACAATCGTTAGGGTGAATTTCCTCATCTTCTACAGTATAATTTTGTTGGCTTGGGTCTGTATCTTCGGGATATGCTTCCACGTAACTATGCCACGTGTGATACAGCCCAAAGAAATGACCGACTTCATGAGGCAACGAATATCCAAGACTTCTGCTGGGATCTTCATTCGTGCCAATATATCTCTTGGCTAGTTTTACGTATCCAATTCCTCGTCCAAAATAATCCGACCACGCCATTCCTGCAGCTTTGCCTAGACTATTATAAACAAAAATATTTAAATATTTTTCACGAGGGAATCTATTATAATAAGCTAAATTCGGGTCAGATACAGATCCAACTCCCTCTTCTAAAGGATATTCTAGCCCTTCACCATTAATATGGCTCGATGTGTTTTTGAAGTATGTAATCCCATAATATTCTTGTCCATTGTGAGTAACTTTAATTTCATTTCCATCATTATCTTTCTTAGCAATGCAGAAACGAATACGAGTATCAACACCATCTCCATATTCTTCCCCTGTCTTCCCAGAGAATACATCATTCAATATTTGTAGTGATTCGTATATTTTCTCTGGAGGAAGATAATCCGCTAAATAGGAATTGGGGTCTGAGTCTGGAACTAAAACATGAAACACAATAGGGATTTCATATATAGAGCCATCATCTATTGACCGAGTATTAACAGCAGGTTCTTCTGGCCTTCCAAACTTGGCAAGTAGTTCTTCAAATCCATCCACATATATCAATGATGAACAAGTATCTCCATATTGTCCCCAGTCATTCCCAAACTTGCATCGTATCACAATATTAAAATTAACATGAGTACGAATTTTGTTGCGATATTCATCAACGAGCAAATAGTTACGATTCGCATTGATAATAACAGTATCACGTTTAGTGAAAAACTTAAATTCGTATTCTGTCGCGCTATCGTTTGCAGTACAGAAAATCGGATCTCCATATTGTATCGTTTGTCCGCATTGCGCAGGTGACAAACTTACCGTTTGTGCAGATAAATCGAATGCAAACATCATTGATACAATAAACAAAAACACTAATTGGGATGATAATTTCTTCCTCATAACACTAAACTTTAAATTATTAACGCCACAAAGATAAAACAAATTCTTTTTTTTAATCAAAAAGATTTCTTAATTTTTTAAAAAAGTATTTAATTGTGTATCGACATATGGCGTTTGTTTTGCTTTTTTTGCGAAGCGTAGGCAAGCGGTTAGCTGTTTGCCCGATTTTAATTCTTAACTATTTGCTGGTATTTGCATTAATCTTTGCACACAACGATCTTACAAGACTCATAACTGATTCTTGCATCTTGTCAATCATGTCGTTGCTCGCAAGTCTCTGCAGACTTTTAACTCTTAACGACAAAATACGTCGTTATTACAATGATTACAAGTATCGATATTGTAAGGTAGATGATTGCGTTTGTGCGTGTTGCTTTGTCGTAGATGTTGACTTTTTCGCCGTTGAAGATGCGTTTCTTGCCGAGAAGTGATGCTGCGAGGAAAATGCCGATTACACCGCCGAGAATTGCGAAGATATAACCGATGATTATTGTTCCATAGCCGCCAAATTTGGGTTGACGAACCTCTTCGAGGCGTTTGTTGCGGTAGGCTTCAACAACCTCGTCGCTTACGTGCTTGCCTCGTTTGTCGAGCAGGGTTTGTGCCATTACAATGTCTTCAACCGCCCACTCGTCGGGCTTTTTAATGACATCGAGCAGTTCTTCGTCGTTAAACTCGTTGAGCAGTGTGTTCTCCTCGCTGCCCGCGTTGCGGAAATATTCGGCTATGTGGCTGCGGAGTTCGTTTTGCGAACGTTCGAAATCGTCTTCGGCAATCATGAGCATGAATTTGTACTGCATGGCATCTTCGGCCATCTGCACACCATACGCTGATGCGAGAACATCGTTGCTGTCGGCACGCGGGTTCTCGATAGTGTAGTCGATTCCGCAGTCGTCGAATACATCGGTGAAGAACTTCATGTCGTCCTCGTTGCGGAAAACCCTGAACAATACATATTTTTTTTCGTCTTCCATATATATGTGATTTATTCGTTCCAAATTTCCCAAGCTTTGTCGGCTTGTTCGTAAAGCATTGTAAGTCCGTTGGCTGTTCTTGCCCCGTGAGCTTCGCATTTCTCGATGAATTTTGTCTTGGCTGGGTTGTACACAAGGTCGAGGCAGATGTGATCGCTTGTTATGCCGTCGTAGGGTATCTGCGGGAACTGCGATACGTTGGGGAACATGCCTACGGGAGTGGCGTTTATTATCAGTTTGTAATCCTTTATTTTGTTTGCGGTCAGCTTTTGGTACGACAGTTCGTCGAGGGTTTCGGGATGTCGCGAAACGTTGGTCGACGCTATGCCCATTTCGGAAAGCACCACCTTGGCGGTTTTTGCCGAGCCTCCGCTGCCGAGTATCAATGCCTTGCAGTTTGACGGCAGTTCCAGCATCTCGAAGGTTTTGCGAAGCCCGAATATGTCGGTGTTGTAGCCTTTGAGGTGGGTGTATTTGCCGTCGCGGGTAATTTTAATCACGTTTACTGTGCCTACTTTCAGGACTTTGGTGTCGAGTTCATCGAGAAATGGGATGATTGTCTCCTTGTATGGCGAGGTTACGTTGAGTCCCACGAGCGACGGATTGCCGTCGATTATGTTGGTTACCTTCGACACTTCGGATATTGGGAAAAGCGTATATTTACAGTTTGAGAGTCCAAGTTCCGCAAATTTCTTGGTGAAGTATTTCTGCGAAAGCGAGTGGCTGAGAGATCCACCGATGAGTCCGAATAGGCGTTTGGGCATGTGAAGTTGTTTTTAGTTTCTAAGTTTCTATGGGCTGCGCCCGTTTCTAAGTTTATATTGGCTAACAGGCTTGCAGGCTAACAGCTATAGCTGTTTGGCTGTCTTGCTGTTCCGCTTTTAGCCTTTTAGCCTTTCAGTCTTCTCTTCGTTTTCCTTTTTTTTCTTGTGGTTTGCAATAGTTTCGGTAATTATTATCAAGGCTGCACCTATAACAATTATTGAAAGTGCAATGACAAACTCTGAATTCATTTCAGGCAGTTTCCAGTTGTAGCCGGTAACAATTTCCTTGCCGTTTGACAGGGTTTCGCTGATGTTTTCTTTCCACGGCCATATTATCGGCAGGCTTCCTACTATAAATCCTGTGAGCAATGCAATTGTCATATCGTGGTAGTGCTTGAAAATCCATGCCAGTACATGGGCGAATGCCAAAATTCCAACAATAGCGCCTATTACAACAGGGAGGAGGATTTTCATTGATTCCATCGGGCTTTTGGTGAGCATGTCGATGCCGTTGATGACCACAAGCTGGTAGTCGCCCATAAGTACGAGAATGTAAGATCCTGATATTCCAGGAAGTATCATGCCACTAGCGCCTATTGCACCACAAAGGATAAGGTAGAAGAAATTGTCGTTTTCCTGTGCAGGTGTGCCGAACGAGATGAGCAGCGAGATGCCTGCGCCAATAAGGAAGAACAGCACTACCCAGATGTTCCACTTTTGGATGGTTTTGCCAACGTAAAATATTGAAGCAATGAGCAATCCGAGGAAAAATGCCCAGATATATACGGGATAGTTCTCGAACAGGAACTTGAAAAGTTTTGCTACCGAAATCATTGCTACAGCCATGCCAAGCACCACTTCGAACAGGAATACAAAGTCGGTGTGCTTTGCAAATTCCTTGAACTTGCCTGTGAAAAGCAGTTTTAGTGCTGTGAGGTTGAACGATTTGAGCGAGTTGATGAGTCGCTCGAAAATTCCGACAATGAGAGCTATTGTTCCGCCCGAAACACCGGGTATTACGTTTGCCACTCCCATTCCCACGCCTTTGAGGGCGTTTACAATAAAATTCTTCATCCTAATACTTTATAATCTTTGTCGTTGCCGAACTGCCGTCGTCGAAAGTGGCTTTTACGAAGTAAATACCGCTTTCGTAGGGTTCTAAATTAATTGTTGCAAAGTTAGCACCTGTTTCGCTGCAAAAAGTTTTTTCGCCGAGAATATTGAACATCGAGAGTGAAGTCATTGGTTTTTCGCACGATATGTTTACAAGGTCTGCCGACGGATTTGGGTAGGCCGACAGTTTTGGTGCGGTTTGTGCGATGTTGGTTCCGGCATCGGGGCTGAGGCAGTTTTCGAAGTCGCAGTGGTCGTGCCATATAGCGTCGACGAAGTAGGGGCAGTCGATAAACGGGTTGCGGTTGCGCTGTATGGTGTATATTGCATTGTTGCGGTCGATTTCCTTTTGCGACACGGGGTCGGCGTAGTGCCATTGTATGAGCATCTGCAGTGCCCATGGTTTCAGCTGGCTGCCGGAGAACATCGACTCGCTGGTCTGGCCGAGGTTTCGGTTCATGTAGCGAACGCTCATATAGAAATATGTGCGTGCGAGGTCGCCCTTGTATTCGTCGGCGGGTTCGAAGGCTTGTCCCGAATATCCGGGATATGTGCTCTGTCCCACTTTGCTGCCGTTGCTCGATGTGTATGTGGGGTTTGAAACTGTGGCCAAAGGCAGGTTTCCGCGTTTGTTGTTTGCCCATCCGTCGGTGGGGTATACGTGGAACAGGTCAGTTCTCATTGGTGTAGAATCGCCGAACCAGCTTTGGGGCACGGTGTGTTCGCGGTTGTAGCAGTCGCATTCCTTGCTGTAGTTGCCGCACTGGTCGTTGCCTGCGTAAAAGTTGCAGGTGTCGGTGTAGATGTCAATGATGTGGTTGCTGGCATCGACGTCGGTCTGGTAGAATTTGCCCCACAGCTGGCCGTATTCGAATTCGGTATGCCCCGAAATTATTGAGTGCAGTGCTTGCCGCAGTTCCTCGCCGCAGAGGTCGCGAGTGGCGTTGTAGTAGTTTGCTGGCATTTGAGCGAACACGGCTGTAGCGCAACATAATATTGCGGCAGACAGGATTATATGTAGGAATTTCATCTGCAAATATTTTTGTGCAAAGATAAGGAATATTTACGATTTTCCTCTTCATGGTCATGCTGAATTTATTTCAGCATCTGTTACGATTTGACTTGTAGCGTTGCTACATATGCAATGCGATAAATATTTTTGTTCTATTCTATATTTCTATATCTTTGCACCGTATGAAGGGATTCCGATACATATTGCAAAACTACAACCACCAGGGCAGCGTGGCGGCGCTTACCGACCACCATGGAGAGTTATACCAGCACCTGCAGTATATGCCATACGGAGAAGTTCTTGTTGACAAACACAGAGACAGATATGTATCCCCATACACCTTCTCAGCAAAGGAAAAAGACAGCGAAAGCGGCTATACATACTTTGGCGCAAGATATTATAGTGATAATATTATGCAATGGTTAAGTGTAGATCCTATGAGTGATATGCGCCCAGGAGTATCTCCGTATTCTTATTGCCAGAATAATCCTATCGGAAGAATCGATCCTAGTGGTGCATTAGATGGAGATTTTATATCTGAATGGGGAAAATATCTAGGAAATGATGGGAAAAAAGATGGTAAAGTTTATGTCGTAAAAACAACGCGAACAGAACTTTATGCTGATGAACATCCACAAACAATATTTGCAGGAATATCTTCGAAAGAGGCAACTGCAACTCAAAAATTTATAAGTAAAAATTCAGGTAATACAGCAGCATTCGAGGCGAATGATATTGCATATAGGAATAGTGTAGAAATAGTTGGAGGAACAGATGCTAGACAAAATATGGTTAATATTGTTAACCAAGATGACGGAGGAGGAGATTGGACCAATCCATCAAATAATCGAGAGTTTGGTGGTTTTATAGAAAATGGAAAAGTTTCTGAAATGCCTGCGGGTCCAGTTGGTGATGTTCGAGAATCTGGTAGTGAATTAAGTATAGAACTACCTAGTGGCACGTCAACTTTCCATGGTCATGCAAGTGGAAAATATTATCCTCAAGTAGATTTCAATTCGGTGGGTGGTTCTATGAATATAATGCAATGGAGACAATCACCATCTAGGGCAGATATGCAGAATGCTGGTAATAATACATGCTACCAGTTTGGTAGAGGTAATGGTACTGTGTATATTTATAATTCTAAAGGTGTTCAAGCGACAATTCCTCAAAAATATTTCGTTAACCCAAAATAGTTTAATATATGAAGAATCTTATAAAAATCGCTATTTTGTTTTTTATGTTACTTTCTGTTGCTGCCGTTAGTAGAGCACAAGACACAATTCCTAGATGGGATCAAAGTGAGAAAATGATACAAGATGCTCTTTTGTCTGTTTTAAAAATAGAAAAGCACTATATAGAAGATATGCACTACGGAAAGATTGATGATTATTTTTATATTTGGGTTGAAAATTATCCATTGGGATTTAGTCTAACACAAGACATTCTAGATTTGAATTTAAAACTAAAAGGGATTTCGAGATATAATTTAACTAAGAAGCAAAAAAAGAAAGGGATAAGTGGAATTGCTTTTTCTGGTGTTTTGATTAATGATAATAAACTCAGACTGGTTTTCCGTGAAGAGGGTTTCCTATTAAAAGATAAATTATTGCATTGGGGTATAGATGGGGAAGGATATTTATTCGAATATGAATATTCATGTGAAAAACGCGAGTGGGTTTTAATTAAGCAGCCTAAACAATGTAAGTTTATAGAATAAACAAGTATGAAGAAGTTCGGGTACATATTACAATACTACAACCACCAGGGCAGCGTATCGGCACTAACCGACAGACAAGGCGGGTTCTACCAGCATTTGCAGTATATGCCATACGGAGAAGTTCTTGTTGACAAGCACAGAGACAGATATGTATCCCCATACACCTTCTCAGCAAAGGAAAAGGACAGCGAGAGCGGCTACAGCTACTTTGGTGCACGCTACTACACCGACAACATAATGATGTGGCTGAGTGTGGACCCGATGAGCGACGAAAGACCGTGGATTTCTCCATACAACTACTGCCAGTGGAATCCGATAGGCAGAGTGGATATGTGGGGAGCATTGGATGATGATTATTCTGTTGATAAAATGGGAAATATAAAATTAGAAAAGAAAACAGAAGATAATTTTGATCGTTTATATACTAAAGATAGTTGGGATAGTGGTTCTAAAGATAAATCAATACAACTTGACAAAGGTGTTTTGAATAATATGAATCAATCTTTATCATTTGATTTTGATGATGATTATGATTTTTTAGATACATATCATTTTTTTAGAATCGAAGACGATGCTACTGCAAAGCGATTGTTCGAGTTTGTCGCAGATAATTCTGATGTCGAATGGGCGTATGTCAAAACAAATCAAAAAGGAGCGAATAATTTTGTTTCAACATCACATATTCACGACAAAGAAAAATCAGCCAGAAGGTTAAATAATAATGGCCATTACAAAGGGAATATTATATATTTTATACATAATCACCCTAGCGACCATACTAGCAATCCATCTAAAGCAGATATTAAAGTGCTGAAAGATATCAGAGGTTTCAGTAGTGGCAGAGGTAAAAATACAGTTTTTGAAATATATCAAGGCGGAAGTTATTTCCCATATGATGAAAATTATTATGAAAGGTAAAAAATGAGAAATAAAAGCAATATTATCGTATTGATATTCATTTCTTTTGTATTAAATATCAATGCCTATTCGAATATAGGTAGAATTAGTGGATATGTTGTTGATTCAATAGAAGGCAATCCTATACATTATGCAGAAATAACTTTAAAAGATATAAATAAGGTTGCATATTCAGACACAAACGGACATTTCGTTTTCGATAGTGTTCCTAAAGGCAATTATACATTGATGGTAGAATACTATCGTTATGATGATTACATAATTAAAATTAACACAGATACTCTATACAATGATCTAATATTAAAGTTAAAGAAATCAATAGATGATTTTTCAGATAATCATTCTGGAGAGCAGGAGCAAAATCCATATAAAAAATTAGAAGCGGATGTTCCTTTATTAATAGTAAATGATAGAAGTATTGAATATGCATTAGACACTGTCATTACTTTTATGAACAAACATAGAGGATTTGCGAATAGGAAATTCACTTTAGATTTTGAAAAAAATAAAAGTAATGAGAAATTAATGGTTATATCTTTAATCTACACAACGTATGATTTATATTCAGTACCGAAAGGCGTTTTAAAATATAATGGTAATATTTTTTATGTTGATGGAGATTATCAAGGTATATTAAAAAAACAAAAGAGAGAAAGGGTTGTTATTGTATTATATGAACCAAATCTTAGTATTTTAGACACAATAGATTGGTACTTTAAGCATTCAAAACGAGGGTTTGAAATAATAAGAATAAACGAGTATGGATATTGAGTAATCCAATGTCTGTTAGTATTGCAATACAGAGCGCATAAATAATTATGAAGAATACGCAGGGGCAGGATTTTAATCCGCCCCTGCGGTGTATATGGGGTGTTGCCTATGTACCGCAGAGCAAGAAAATGCCGTAATGTTATTTGCCCCCTCGCCTTTAATGGCATTAAAAAACCTTAAGGGCGTTAAAATGGGCAATAACATGGCGGGTGTTGATGTCGTGAAATTTTTCCGCGCTGTCACAGTTTTATGCATTGCTCCATTTCATTTCGCGGCAAAAACGTGCGCCAGCGCTATCCCACCGCAGCTATCGCTGCTACATATATGTGACCCCGCTGGGGTCGGGATTACTGCAATGTGGAGATCGCGGATAGCCGACCGCTACAACGCTCCACATTCCGTATCGCGTGTGCGCTCTGGCTTCCGCGATGACTACGAGGGAGGGATTGTGGTTTGTGACAAGAAATTACCGCAATGTTGTTTGCCCCCCGCCCTTAATGGCCTTAAGAACGTTAAGGGCGTTAAATTGGGGCAAAAACATAGCGGGTGTTGTTCGCAAAAAACACGCGGTTTTTTTACGGCTCAGGGAGCGGAGGGTGAGCGTTAAGAAAATCGGCGAAGCGTAAAAAGAGGAGAAATTTTTACGAATTTGCAGGCGAATTGGAGAATGCCCTCAATTCTTTAGAAAGTGTCTGCATATCGTTGCAAAAAACAATTTTTATTTTAGAATCGGTTCTTACTCGTGGTAAAAAACGACTTTTTGTTACAACATCAAGCATTTTTGCAACAAATGTAGAAAGATTTATGATGTCAACTTTAATATCACTATGTGTGAGATTGTACAATTCGTCGGCAGCGGAGCGTGATATGCGTTCAACGCCCTCCATATCGAGAAGATACTCGTTGTCGGCACTCAGGGTGTCGCGGAACTGCTCCACCACAGCCCTAGTATGAATTGCCTCTCCGGATATGTCTTTCATCTTGACCAACTTCTTCATAATCTATGAAATATAATCGTAAATATTAAAATTTATAGGTATATTCATCGGAATCCTTACCGAAATCATAGTGCCTGACCATTCTATATTTTCAGGAAGGGAGAAAATTCTGGATGACGATTGATTCTCAATATACAAAGCCTTGCCCGATATAATGGAAAATTCACCCCCCATGCCTTTCACAATCCATTTGGCATTTGATGATATTCCGTAGCCGCGGTTTTCGGTTTCGGGGAGATTTTTTGTAGAATAGCCTTCTCTTGCCAAACAAATCGCATCGGCATCTCCATTGTCTAATAAATTAAGGTACTTTTGATGGTTGACATAGCTTCCAAATATTCCAATGCCATCATCCGCTATGCATATATTCATATATTTGTTAGCATTGTCAATACATACAGATAAAATTCCCAGCCTTGCCAAAGAATGCTGCTGAATATTGCAAACAAGTTCGTCCATCATGTACGACAACGGCATGCTTATACTTTTGTTTTCTTGGCACGCGCATTTCAACAGCTCAAGAACATTTGATATGCATTTTGCGGATTCGCTATTTGACGTAGCATTAAAGCATAACAAATTGTTGGGATTATTGTCTTCACAGCTATCCTTGGAATTAGCCAATTGGTGAATTTGCAGCATAGAAAACAACAAATCGTCATCATCTACATTTTTTTTGCCTGTAGATATCAACGAAAACAATTTGTCATATGTTTGTGCAAGATACATCTTAATCAGGACTGTTGCTTTTCAAATGCAAAGATAATCCTTTTTTACGACAACTGTGACAACATGGACAATATTTTCTCTTTGTTGGAATGGAATCACGGACAGCCCCTGCGGTGTATATGGGGCATGGAGGAATTGGTACCTATGTAGGGGCTGGTTTCAAACCTGCCCCTACATAAGGCATAATTTACCTATTAATTTTTCCAGCGATTTCCTCTATCACCTTGGGGAAATATTCGTATTCGAGGGCGTGTACTTTTGTTGCTATGTCGTCGGGGGAGTCGGTGGGGCTAACCTGCACCTTTGCCTGAAACACCGTGCTGCCCTGGTCGTAGTTGCCGTCGATGAGGTGGATGGTGATGCCAGTCTCGGTTTCTCCGCTCTGCTTTACGGCCTCGTGCACGTGCATGCCGTACATGCCCTTTCCGCCGAACTTGGGCAGCAGCGCCGGGTGTATGTTTACTATGCGGCCGGGATAGGCGTCGATTAGGTACTGCGGAACTAGCCATAGGAAGCCCGCGAGGACTATCATGTCTATATTATATTTATTAAGGTATTCCATTATTCGTTTCCCATCGTTGAAATCGGCGCGGTTGAATGTCATCGAGTCGAGTCCTAGACGTTTTGCACGCTCCAGAACGTAGGCGTCGGGCTTGTTGCAGAGCACGCATGCGGGTTTCGCGGAGGTTTTGCCATTGAAGTAATTTGCTATATTTTCAACGTTAGTACCTGAACCAGAGGCAAATAGCGCTATTTTTACGGTTTTGTCCATAGTTTTGTCCTTTATGTTTTGATTATCAATGCAAAGAACACAAAAAAAAATGTCATGGGCAAAAAGAATTAAAAAAAGTTTGACTATCTGAAATGATTTTTGTTATTTTGCGGCGATTTTTTTTTAATGTAATTTATTAACTAAAATTAAAGTTTTATGTCAGACATTGCATCTAGAGTAAAAAGTATTATAGTTGAGAAATTAGGCGTTGACGAAGCCGAAGTAACACCAGAAGCAAGTTTCATCTCCGATTTGGGTGCTGATTCATTGGATACAGTAGAATTGACAATGGAATTTGAAAAGGAATTTGGTGTTGAAATTCCTGACACTGACGCAGAAAATCTCACTACAGTAGGAGCTGCAATAGCTTATATTGAGGCACACATCAAGTAAATAGCATGGATCTTAAGAGGGTTGTCGTAACCGGCATGGGCGCAATATCGCCCGTTGGGCTGACGTGTCTCGAAACGTGGAACAACGTTCGTGACGGTGTCAGTGGTTCTGCCCTTATAGACAGCTACGACACCTCTTCTTCTAAGACCAAATTTGCTTGCATTGTAAAGAATTTCGCCCCCGAAAAGTATTTCGACCGCAAAGAGCTTCGCAAGCTCGACAGGTTCTGCCAGTTCGCTCTTATAGCTTCCGACGAGGCCATAAAGAACAGCGGAGTCGATTTCAATACAGTCGATAAAACAAGGGCCGGTGTAATCTGGGCTTCTGGTATCGGCGGCTCAAACACTATCTTCGGTGAAATTCTCGACTATGCGGGCAGTGCTGTTTCAAGGTTCTCTCCATTTTTCATACCTAAGATGATTGCCGACATCGCTGCCGGCACCATTTCTATAAGGTATGGACTAATGGGGCCGAACTACAACACGGTATCGGCGTGTGCATCGTCGGCAAATGCCATCATCGACTCTGTAAACCTCATCCGTCTCGGCATGGCCGACATGATAGTGACGGGTGGTTCCGAAGCTTCGGTAAACGAGGTCGGAATGGAAGGTTTCCAGTCGATGCAGGCAATGTCGAAAAACAACGATGAATACATGACGGCATCGCGTCCGTTCTGCGCTACGCGCGACGGATTTGTGATGGGCGAGGGTGGCTGCGCACTTGTACTCGAAGAGTACGAGCATGCAATGAACCGCGGAGCAAAAATTTATGCCGAGGTTGCAGGCGTTGGTCTTTCGGCCGATGCCTACCATATTACCGCTCCTCATCCCGAAGGTTTAGGCGGTGTGATTGCAATGAGCAACGCATTGAAAAATGCAGGTATCGCTCCCGAAAAGATCGATTACATAAATGCTCATGCAACATCCACTCCTATTGGCGACCTCCCCGAAATACTTGCAATACAGAAAGTTTTCGGCGAGCACGCCTACAACCTGAACATCAGTTCCACCAAGTCGGAAGTAGGACACCTGCTCGGCGCTGCTGGAGCTATCGAATCGATGTTCTGCATTTTTGCAATAAACGAAGGCGTAGTGCCTCCGACAATTAATCACAAGCAGTTTGACGAAAAAATTGACCGCAGACTTAACCTTACATTGCACAAAGCCCAGAAGCGCAATGTCGATTTCGCCATGTCGAACGCATTCGGATTCAGCGGTCACAATACATCCATCATTTTCAAAAAAATGTCCAAGTAATGTTTCTGTCTTTTCTTTTTAGGAAGAAAAATCCCAAGGACGAAAAATTAAGGAAACAACTTAAGATGGTTTTGGGTTTCAAACCCAAGGAAATCTTGTATTACAAGATGGCGCTTCGTCATGCTTCGGCAAATAAGAAGCAAAAAGAGATACGCTACAACAACGAGCGACTGGAGTTTCTGGGCGATTCGATAATAAGCGTTATTGCAAGCGTTATGCTTTATGAGAAATACCCCAAGTCATCGGAAGGCGAGTTGTCGGTGCTAAGGTCGATGCTGGTGAGCCGCAAGAGTCTCAATCGCGTGGCTACCGAATTGGATCTCAAGAAGCTAATGCAATATAAGGAGGGTAGGGCAAACGAACTTAAAAACATAACCGGTAACTCGTTCGAAGCGCTGGTTGGCGCAATATACTTCGACAGAGGCTATTCGGTATGCGAGAAATTTATACGAAACATCTTCACTCGCTTTTTCGACGTTGAAAATCTCATGAAGCACAACAGCGACTACAAGTCGCGTCTGCTCCAGTATTCGCAAAAGGAAAAGTTTGCTCTTATAATCGACACCTTTGAGAGCATGGAGGACTGCGAAAAGCTGTATCATTTTGTCACCGAAATATGCATCGATGGCAAGTTTATAGCTAGCGGCAAAGGCTGGACCAAGAAGGAAGCCGAGCAGATGGCATCGTACGAGGTGCTGAAAATATTAGGCAGAGAGCTGTAATATCCTAAAATATGTTTGTTTTTTAGTGCTCTTGGAGAAATCCTTTTATTGGAGTATGCTAAAAACCAAAGCGGTCATTCCGTACAGACAGGCTCACAAGGCTCGTACCTGTGCCTGTTCGCTTTGTCTTTCGGAATGACGGAAAGAATGCTTTGTGATGGATTTTTTGTGAACATCAATAATATACTTTCCAGAGTTTTTCCGTTCTGCTATTGATTAACAATAGGTTGTGAAGTTTATTGTTAATATAGATGCAAAAAAGTTTTTAGTATTAGCAAAATAAATTCTAACTTTGCATGATTTTTTAAAAGCACGTGATGAAGCAAAAGACAGTTGCTGCAGAAATAAGACTAATAGGAAGAGGTTTGCATTTTGGCAAGGAGTCGACATTGACGATAAAGCCTGCCGAACCCAATAGCGGATATGTATTTGTTAGGACGGACTTGGAAGGTTGTCCGCGAGTGAAGGCTGTTGCCGACAATGTAAATGCCACTTCGAGAGGTACAACAATCGAAGAAAATGGAGTAAGTGTCAGCACAATAGAGCATCTGCTTGCAGCTACATACGCTATGGGTATCGACAATGCTGAGTTTTGCATCGACGGACCCGAAGTTCCAATCCTCGACGGCAGTTCCAGGTATTATGTAGAAGGCTATACCAAAGTAGGTGTGGTGGAACAGAATGCCGAACTAAAGGTTCTCAACATTGCCGAGCCAATACATTATTCAAACGGCAAAGGCACCGAAATCACCATTAATCCATCGGACAGCTATAGTGTTAACGTGCTAGTGGATTATGGAGCAGCCATGCCGTCGCAAACAGCCGAACTTACCAGTCTTGCCAGCTTTGCTTCGGAGATTGCAAACTGCAGAACATTTGTATTTCTAAGCGAAATAGAGCCTTTGCTCAAAATGAACCTTATAAAGGGTGGCGACCTCGACAATGCCATAGTGGTTGTCGATAAGGTATTGCCTCAGAGCGAGTACGACCGCATAGCTGCTATTTGCGGAAAGGAAAGCATAAAGGCTCAGGAAAGCGGCGTGCTTAACACTATTAAGCTTCAGTTCGACAATGAGCCTGCACGTCACAAGTTGCTCGACATTATCGGCGACCTCGCATTGTGCGGATTCCGTTTCAATGCAAGAATTGAGGCTGTACGTCCGGGACATGCAGCTAATACGCAACTATCAAAAGATTTAAGACATTATTTACTAAACAGATAAATTTAGACATGAATCAACCACTTGCATATGTTCATCCGTCGGCCAAAATAGCCGAAAACGTTATAATAGAACCGTTTGCATATATAGAAAAGAATGTTGAGATAGGAGAGGGCACTTGGATAGGCCCGCACGCAACCATAATGGAAGGCGCAAAGATAGGCAAGAACTGCAAGATTTTCCCAGGTGCAGTAATAGCAGCCATCCCGCAGGATCTTAAGTTCAAGGGCGAAAAGACTACTGCCGAAATCGGCGACAATACTATGATTCGCGAATGCGTTACAGTAAGCCGCGGCACACTTGCCAAGGGCCGTACCGTAATAGGTTCCAACTGCCTTATAATGGCTTATTGCCATGTAGCTCACGACTGTGTTGTTGGAAACAATGTAATACTTGTGAATGGTGCCACTCTGGCTGGCGAGGTCGTTGTTGACGATTTTGCTATCCTAAGCGCAAATACTCTTGTACATCAGTTCTGCCACATTGGAGCACACACTATGTTTGCCGGTAATTCGCTTGTCGGCAAGGACGTGCCTCCATATATCCGTGCAGCACGTAATCCGCTGGCTTATTCGGGCGTAAATTCAATTGGACTTCGTCGCCGTGGATTTACCAACGATATGATAAACAACATTCAGGATATTTACAGGGTTCTCTACAACAAGGGAATGAATGTAAGCCAGGCACTCGAGTACATCGAAAACGAACTCCCTGCCACCAAGGAGCGCGACGAAATAGTGCTTTTCCTTCGCAACTCGAACCGTGGCATCATCAGGGGCACTGGCGAAAAGGAATAAAAGTGATTATAGTTATACAAAAAGAAGCAACCAACATGACATTGGTTGCTTCTTTTTTTTGTTGCAATATGATGTCGTCAGAACCTGGCGCCGAATCCTGCTTTTATCAGGGCGTCCATTCCGATATTTGTCTCAACCATACCGTAGATGTTGTCGTTTCCGACGCGTATTCCGATTACTGTCAGGTTGAAGGCGCAGAAGGTAGAGGTAGTTCCCGAGCCCTTCTTGTTGTCGTCGAATATGGTACCAATGCCAAGGTCGATACCCGAATACAACTTGACGTGTTTCTTGTTGAGGTACGAGAACTGGCTGCTTGCCATAATCGACAACGTCGATGTGTTGTAGTGGTTGATAAGCACGTCGGTAGAATCGTATATTGAGGTTGTAAGGCCTTCGTATACAACCTTTGCGCCTGGGCGGAACCACTTGTTCACCTGGTAGTAGTAGTCGAGTCCGTATGTTCCGATGAATTTTGTGTCGGTTCTGTTTCCACCAATTCCGTTGCCCACACCTTCGATGAGGACCTTGAAGAAGTCGAATACGCCACCGAAAGCCGATATTACGCCTATGCTGGCACCGATTTCGTTTCGTGGTGCATCCATGAATTCGGACTTGCTATTGTCGGAAGAGTCGGCTTCAAGGTATATTGTTTCCTGTGCTAAACCACTGAATGATAATACCATCAGCATTATGAATGCTATCGTAGTAATTGCTGCTTTTGTTTTCATTTTCAGTTCCTCCAAATATATTTTCTGAAACGATTTCCAAAAATCGTTCCATTCTTTTTTTGCAAGTTTACAAAAAAAGTCAATACTAGACATAAAATTCTTGTAAAAACTGATTTTCTTGCGTCCAAAAACTCAGTCATGCGTTCCTATGAGCAGACATGTTAATATGCTATAAGAGTCTGCATTTAATATCATTTATTTACCTTGTTTTTTTATGGTATGATTATTGCCAAATTGAAATAATATTGATATTTTTGCGCGATTAATATAATATGGCATAAAAATGAATTACGCTTTAGTAACGGGCGCATCGCGAGGCATAGGACGGTCTATATCAAAAAGATTGGCTAAGGACGGGTTCTGTGTTTTGCTGAATTACTGTTCGAACCATGCTGCCGCACAGGAGACCCTGTCGGAAATAGAAGCCGAGGGCGGACATGCGGAATTGCTTCCTTTCGATGTCAGCAACGAAGCATCTATGGAAGAGGCTCTGGAAAAATGGGCTGCCGCACACCCCGACGATTACATATCGGTGCTTGTGAACAATGCAGGCATCCGCATGGATAACCTCATGGTCTTTATGCAGGATGAACAGTGGCACAAGGTAATCGACACTTCGCTGAACGGCTTTTTCTATGTCACACGTCATCTTGTAAAGCAGATGATGACGCATAGGTACGGTCGCATCGTAAATGTGACTTCGCTGTCGGGACTGAAGGGATTGCCGGGACAGACCAACTATTCGGCTGCCAAGGCTGCCATCATCGGCGCTACCAAGGCTCTTGCGCAGGAAGTTGCTCCGCGCAAGGTTACCGTAAACGCTGTTGCTCCTGGATTCATTGCTACCGATATGACAAAGGACTTGAACGAGGCCGATTTGAAGAAGATGATACCTGTAGGACGCTTTGGTAAGCCTGAGGAAGTAGCATCGTTGGTAGCGTTCTTGGCTTCGGCAGAGTCGTCGTATATCACGGGCGAAGTTATTTCAATTAATGGAGGTCTTTATACTTAAAGCTAAAGAATAAATTATGAGCAATCGTAGAGTTGTCGTTACTGGAACCGGAATATGGTCGTGCTTGGGAACTTCTTTGGAAGCTGTAAAGAAGTCGTTGTATGAAGGACATTCTGGAATTGGCATCGCGCCTGAACGCATAGAGATTGGTTACCAGTCGGCTCTGACTGGAATTGTGGAACGTCCTGTTTTGAAAGGCATTCTCGACAGAAGGCTCCGCGTTGGGCTTTCGGAAGAGGCCGAATACGCATATATGGCAAGCCGTGAGGCATTTGCAAATGCCGGCATTTCGGAAGAGTATATGCTCGAAAACGAAATCGGTGTATTGTTTGGAAACGATTCGTCGGCAAAAGCTGTTGTTGAGTCCGAAAAGATAATGGAAGAAAAAAAGGATTCGTCGTTGCTGGGTTCAGGATGGATATTCCAGTCGATGAATTCCACTGTCAATATGAATATGAGCACAATTTTCCATCTGCGCGGTATAAATTTCACCGTAAGTGCTGCGTGCGCAAGCGGTTCCCACGCTATCGGACTTGGATACATGTTCATAAAGCAAGGCCTTCAGGATATGGTTTTGTGCGGTGGTGCGCAGGAGACCAACCATTACAGCATGGCTTCGTTCGATGCTCTGGCTGCTTTCTCTAAACGTATGGATAGTCCTACCGAAGCTTCGCGTCCTTTCGACCGCGACCGCGATGGTTTGATTCCATCGGGCGGTGCAGCGGCTTTGGTGCTCGAGGAATACGAACACGCTAAGGCTCGTGGTGCTAACATTCTCGGTGAAGTTGTTGGATATGGATTTTCTTCCAATGGTGTCGGTATTTCGCAGGCAAGCGATGCAGGTAGTTTGTTGGCAATGAATAGGGCTATGAATGATGCAAAGGTTGCAGTCGATGAAATAGACTATGTAAACGCACACGCAACATCCACCCCGCAGGGCGATGCCGCCGAGGCAATGGCTCTTGGCAAGGTGTTCGATGGCAAGCGCGCGTGGATAAGCTCAACCAAGTCGATGACTGGACACGAATGCTGGATGGCCGGTGCTAGCGAAATAGTATATTCGTTGCTTATGATGCAGAACAATTTTGTTGCTCCGAACATCAATTTCCATAATCCCGACGAATACAGCAAATCGCTCAAGATAGCTCGCGAAACAATCAATATGCCGATAAATACTATACTGAGCAACTCGTTTGGTTTTGGCGGTACAAATTCGGCGCTGGTAATACGTAAATTGTATTAACTTTATAATTATGAAGAATATAGTATTGGTAATTTTTGCATTTTTAGCAGGTATTACAATTGCAACGGCAAAACCCGATGTAACTGTTATCAAGGGTTCGCTCGTTGAATTGAAGAAGTCGAATGCTAAAATGTTTGTTCGTTGGGATTACACCAACAGCACAATCGAGGGTAAGGAGGTAAATGCTTATTTGAAGGAGCGTGGCGACGACTGGGTTCGCGACTACGATGCCGAAATAACAAGGGCAGAAAGCAACTTCATGGAACGTTTAAACGAAGAGTCTGGCGATGTTAAGGCTGTAAACGAAGAATCTTCAGCCGAATACACTATCGTTATGAAAGTAAAGGACTTCCACTATGGTCAGACTGGTTTGGCAGTCGCTGTAGGCTTTGGTGCAGGCGATTCTCATCTTTATGGCACGATGGAGATTTACAAGAAAGGTCAGTCGGAACCGATTGCAGTACTTGATGTTGACGGTGTCCCGGGTGCAGGATTCGGCAACGAAATCCGTCGTGTAGAGGCTTACCGCGAATTGGCTGAAAACTTGGCTAAACTTATTAAGAAAGCTAAATAACAATGGACTTATTTCCAGAATTAGAGA
This sequence comes from Bacteroidales bacterium, assembly GCA_017617125.1. Taxonomy (GTDB): domain Bacteria; phylum Bacteroidota; class Bacteroidia; order Bacteroidales; family ML635J-15; genus Bact-19. The sequence continues at coordinate 6,988 of JAFZWY010000046.1, read as the reverse complement.
AAAAATACACGAAAGAGCAACTTTCTGCACGCGAAGCTCAGCGTCAGGCCGAATGGATTGCTTGGGGTCCGATAGTATTCCAGGCATCGAGGCTGATGGTGAAGTTCGGAATTCTCGACTTGCTCCGTGATAGCAACGACGGAATGACGCAGGAAGAAATCGTAAAGGCTACAGGTTTGTCGCCGTATGCCGTAAAGGTGCTTATGGAAGCATCGCTGTGCATCGGTACTGTGTTGGTTGACAAGGATACCGACAGGTTCAGCATTTCGAAGACCGGCTGGTTTCTGCTAACCGACAAGCTTGTGCGCGTAAATATGGACTTCAACCACGATGTAAATTACGAAGGCTGGTTCAAGCTCGAAGAGTCGTTGCTCGAAGGCAAGCCCGCAGGACTGAAGCATTTTGGCGACTGGCCTACAGTTTACGAAGGCTTGTCGCAGTTGCCCGAGCAGGTGCAGAAAAGCTGGTTCGGTTTCGACCATTTCTATTCCGACAATTCGTTTGCGCAGGCTTTGGAAATTGTATTTTCCAGCAAGCCTAAGACCTTGCTCGATGTAGGTGGAAATACAGGACGCTGGGCATTGCAGTGCGTAGGTCACGACAATGATGTGAATGTCACCATAATGGATTTGCCACAACAGTTGGAAATGATGCGTAAATTTACAGCAGGTCAGAAGGGTGCCGACAGAATCAACGGCTACGGCATAAATCTGCTTGACGACAATGCTCCGTTCCCGACCGACAAGCACTACGATGCTATATGGATGAGCCAGTTCCTCGACTGCTTCAGCGAAAAGGAAATTCTCAGCATATTGTCGCGTGCGGCAAAGATTATGGACAGCGAAAGCCGTGTCTATATCATGGAAACATTCTGGGACAGGCAGAAATATGAGCCTGCAGCATTCTGCCTTACGATGACAAGCCTTTATTTCACGGCAATAGCCAACGGAAACAGCAAGATGTATCATTCCGAGGATATGGCAAGGCTTGTGCGAGAAGCAGGAATGGATGTAGAGAAGATTCATGACAACCTAGGTCATGGACATAGTATTATGGTTTGTAAAAAATGTAAGTAAATATAATATGAACAGACAGGAAATTGAAGAAATAGTAAAGAACTTTCTAGTTGAAGATTTGGAACTCGACGAGTCGAAGATAAAGCCCGAAGCAAGACTGAAGGAAGACATTGGCATCGACAGCCTCGACTTTGTTGACATAGTTGTAATCGTTGAGAAGAAATTCGGTTTCAAGATTAAGCCCGAAGAATTGACAAACGTTAAGTTGTTCAGCCAGTTCTGCGACTATATAGAGAAAAAGATTAACGCCTGATCTATGCAGGAACCGTCCCATAGCCAGTGGTCCGGCAAGACAGACGGAACACCGTGGATGCAAAACGCTCTCATAGGCATGTATCGCTACATGCCTTTGCGCGTGCTATACGGGGTTATGGCGTTTGTTGTGCCGTTCTATATGATTTTCAACCGAAGAGGCTACAAGGCGATGTATTCTTTCTTCAGAAAACGTATGGGTTACGGGGTTCTGAAATCCTTTTTCTCGGTGTATGGCAACCACTACAATTTCGGGATGGTAATCCTCGACCGGTTTGCTGTTTATGCTGGCAAAAAGTTCGACGTTACTGTCGACGGACAAGAACTGTTCGACAACCTTGAAACTTCCGAAAAAGGTTTCATAATGCTCAGTTCGCACGTAGGTTGCTACGAGTTGGCCGGCTATTCGCTGGTGTCGAAGCACAAGACATTCAATGCCATTGTTTATGGCGGCGAGTCGCAGGCAATAATGAAGAACCGCGACAAGATACTTCGCGAGCACAATATGCGGATGATTCCGGTAACGGGCGATATGAGCCATCTGTTTGCCATAAATGCGGCCTTGGACAACAACGAGATTCTCAGTATGCCTGCCGACAGGCTTTTCGGTTCAAGCAAATCGGTGACCTGCAAGTTCTTTGGCGAGGATGCAAAGTTCCCAAAAGGAGCCTACGCTTTGGCAAGGGCAAAGGACGTCAAGATGCTAGCTGTTTTCGTAATGAAGGAAAAGGCGAAAAAGTATCACGCGTACGTCAGGGAGGTTGCCGATGCAAATGGTTTCGCCGCCGAACTTGAACAGATTGTGAGAAAGTATCCGAAGCAGTGGTACAATTACTTCGATTTTTGGAATCAGAAATGAAAGAAGAAGAGATAGACATATTGACGCTTATTCCGCAGCGACCGCCGTTTGTAATGGTTGACCGCCTGCTGCATTTCGATACGCAGACGACAATCACCGAATTTGAGGTTCGCGCCGACAACATTTTCATCGATGACGGAAAGTTGTCGTCGGAAGGCATTGTGGAAAACATTGCGCAGACCTGTGCCGCCCGTATGGGCTACATCAGTTTGAAGTCGAACGCACCGGTGAAAGTCGGTGTAATCGGAGCTATTAGCAATATGGCAATAAATTTTCTGCCGCAATGCGGAGCAAAACTCACAACACGAATCGATCTGCTGGAAGAAGTTTTCCAGATGACACTTGTAAGTGCCAGCGTGGTTGTCGACGATGAGGTTGTTGCTACCGCAAATATGAAAATTGCATTAACTGACATTGAAGCAACAAATTGAAATGAAAGAACTTAGTGCTACAAAAAATATAGAAGTCAGATTCAGCGAGGTGGATTCGATGAACATCGTATGGCACGGCAGTTATATGCTGTACTTCGAGGATGCACGCGAGGAGTTCGGGCGTAAGTTCGGACTAGACTATCTGACGATTTATCATAACGGATATTATGCACCGCTTGTTGACATTTCGTTCAAGTACAAGCGACCGATAATTTACGGAATGAAGCCGAGCATAACAATACATTACCGTCCTACCGATGCGGCCAAGATAGTCTTCGACTACGAAATCAAGAATCCCGAGGATGGAAGTTTGTTGGCAACTGGACGTTCAGTACAGGTGTTTATGGATTTGCAGTACAATTTGGTTCTGCTGAATCCCGATTTTTACGAAGAATGGAAGAAAAAATGGTTGTAAAGATTTCGGATAATATCGTATCTCCTTTGGGCTTGACATCCGAGGAAAACTATTCCGCAGTTAAGGCGGGACAGTCGCGGTTGTCGTACTACGAAGGGAAATGGAATTTGCCCGAGCCGTTTGTAGCATCACTGATTGACAGGGATAAAATACAAGTCGACGGGCATTATACCTTCTTCGAGAAGATTGTCATCAAGTCAGCTTCGTCTGCTATTGCCAAAGCTGAAATCGACCCTGCTTCACCGCGTGTAATATTCGTGCTTTCGACAACCAAGGGCAATGTATATCTGCTTGACAAGAAAATTGTCGATTTTTCCGCAGATCGCGTACTTCTTGGCGTTACTGCCGAAGTAGTTGCAAAGCATTTCGGCAATCCGAACAAGCCTGTTGTGGTGTCGAATGCCTGTATTTCGGGTGTATGCGCTCAGATAGTAGCGATGAGGTTGCTGGAGCGAGGCGCTTACGATTATGCAGTGGTTATCGGTGCCGATATGCAGTCGCCTTTCATAGTTTCCGGATTCCAGTCGTTCAAAGCTTTGTCGCACGAACAATGCAAGCCTTTCGATGCTTCGCGTCGTGGTCTTAACCTTGGCGAAGCCGCCGCAACTATGGTGCTTGGTGCAAAGGAAACTGATGGCTGCTGGGAATTGGTGCGTGGTGCTATTCGCAACGACGCAAACCATATTTCGGGTCCGTCGCGTGTGGGCGAAGGTTCGTATCGCGCGCTGAAGTACGTACTTGGCGATTGCTCTGCCGACGAGATTGCTTTTGTAAATGCCCATGGTACAGCAACAATGTATAACGACGAGATGGAATCAATAGCCGTCGAACGTGCTGGTCTGCTCGAGGTTCCGGTAAATAGCCTGAAAGGTTATTTCGGACATACTATGGGCGCGGCTGGCGTTCTCGAGTCGATACTCTCGATGCGCGCAATCGACGACAATACAATATTGCCGACACGAGGCTTCGAAAACCTTGGCGTAACGCATAACGTTAAGGTTAGCAATACAATAGGACATACCGAGAAGAAGTCGTTTATAAAGTTGCTGTCGGGTTTTGGCGGTTGCAATGCGGCACTGCTTTTCAGAAAGGAGGAACTGAAATGAAGCATATTGTAGTTTTGAACGACAAGTCGGTGATAGTTGACGGTGTGCCGATGCAACTTGAAAATCAGGGTATGGCAATGCTTAACGATGTCTATAGAAGCAAAATAGGCGACTATCCAAAGTTTTTCAAGATGGACGCTTTGTGCAAGGTTGGCTTTGTAGCTTCCGAGTTGCTCCTGAAGGCAGAAACCGACGGCGAAATCAGTCAGCGACAGGCACACTGTACTTCTAGCAGGGCTGTCTTGTTGTTCAATAGGAGCGGTTCTCTCAATGCCGACACAAAATATCAGGCGACAATACAGGAGGCCGACAACTTTTTCCCAAGCCCTGCGATTTTCGTCTATACTTTGCCCAATATTGTTACTGGCGAAATAGCGATTCGCAATCTTTATTATGGCGAAACCAACTTTATCGTCCTTGACTGCATGGACTTGCATACGATAGCCGAGCAAATAGCAAACGCATTTCAGGACAGCGAAACCGAATCGGTGCTTACCGGCTGGGTTGACTGTTACGACGAAAATCATTTCGAGGCTCGTATGTTGATTATCAATAGAAACGAAGATATATTGAACGAACTAAATAAAATTAAACAATAAAAGATGGAAGAATTAATTTTAAAGCTGAAGCAAGAAATCATCGAGGCATTGAACCTTGAAGATGTTAAACCGGAAGACATTGATGAAAACGCATCTTTGTTTGGCGACGGATTGGGATTGGACTCTATCGATGCATTGGAACTCATAGTGTTGATGGAAAAGAATTACGGTATTAAGCTTAGCGACCCCAACCAGGGAAAGGAAATTTTCAAGTCGGTGGCTGTAATGGCTGACTACATTTCAAAGAACCGTACCAAGTAGGAATGGAGCAAATCTGGATTACAGGCGCAGGAATAATATCTTCGATTGGCGTAGGAAAGGAAGAAACTTGCCGTTCGCTGCTGGAGGAACGTTCGGGTATCGGACAGTTGAAATACCTGAAGACCGAGCATCACGAGTTTCCTGTCGGAGAAGTGAAACTTACCGACGACGAAATGTGCCAGCGGTTGGATATCGACAAGTCGGTCCCCATGACGCGTACTGCCCTTATGGGTATGCTTGCCTTGCAGGAGGCTATCGCCGATGCCGGTCTGAAGAAGGACGACCTGAAGAATGTCGGCATAGTGTCGGGTACTACGGTGGGAGGAATGGACAAGAGCGAATTGTATTATCTCGACTTTCTTGAGAACGATACGCGCAACGAATATATCCGCACTCACGACTGCGGTGCCTGCACCGAAATGATTGCCGACCATTTTGGACGCTTTGCATTCGCCACAACCATATCAACGGCTTGTTCGTCGGCTGCCAATGCTATAGTGCTTGGTGCCGATATGATAAGGAACGGCGATGCCGAATGCGTGATAGTCGGTGGTAGCGAATGTATTACCAAGTTCCACCTCAACGGCTTCAATTCGCTGATGATTCTCGACAAGGAAAATTGCCGGCCTTTTGATGCCACACGTGCAGGATTAAACCTTGGCGAAGGTGCTGCTTTCATTGTGCTTGAATCGGAATCGCACGCCCGCAGGCGAAACCGCACTGCAAAGGCTGTGCTTTCTGGCTATGCAAATGCTTGTGATGCTTTCCATCAGACGGCTTCGTCGCCCGATGGCGAAGGTGCGTTCAGGTCGATGACTGCGGCCTTGCAGATGGCAGGAATTGACCACACTAAGATTGACTACATCAACGCTCACGGCACCGGCACACCCAACAACGATGCAAGCGAAAGTTCGGCAATCCGCAGGATTTGGGGAGATGTCGTTCCACGAATGTCATCAACCAAGTCGTTTACTGGGCATACTACAAGCGCATCGGGTTCTATCGAGACTGTAATCTGCTTGCTGGCTATCCAGAACGGATTTGTGCCTGCAAACTTGAATTTCGGTACCGAGGATGCACAATGTATTCACCCTGTGGAGAAGACTATCCGCAACGTGAAACTCAATAATGTGCTGTGCAATTCGTTCGGATTTGGCGGAAACGACACTTCAATAGTCATTTCTTCGCCAGAGTCAGATTTTAAGTTTGCATTTGCAGGAAAAGACTTGCAGTTGCCATACATCTATTCGGCAAGCCAGATTTCGGTACAAAGTGCTCTGACCGACGAGTGGTTCGATTCGCCAGTCGCTATCGACGAGCCATACAGGCGTTCTGTTGACCCCGATTTCAAAACCTACATACCGCCGTTGGAGGCACGTAGGATGGGTAAAATTCTGAAGCGTGCTATTGTTACTTCTATGTCGGCACTGGAAAATTCTGGTTGTGAGAAGGTCGATGCAATAGTCACCGGTACTGGACTTGGCTGTATCGAGAATACTGAATTTTTCCTTGACGCGCTCAGCCGCGATGGCGAGCAGTTGCTTAAGCCGACATACTTCATGCAATCGACCCACAACACAATTAGTTCTCTTGTTGGCATAAAGATGAAATGCAACGGCTACAACATTACCTACGCACACAAGGAATTGTCGTTCGACTCGGCCATGTACGACGCTTGGCTGCAGCTTCGTCTCGGAATGATTGATTCGGCTCTGGTCGGCGGTCACGACGAGATGACACCGTCGTATTTCAAGTTGCTTGAAAAGGCTGGGTACTTGGGACAACAATCACAACTGGCTGGCGAGACAGCTGTTTCGTTTGTAATTGGCTCGAAACCAAAGGACAAGCATTTGTGCAGGTTTGGTGGCATTAGGATGATGTATTGTCCAGATAAGGAAGAAATTAGCAGACAGTTGAATGAATTGCTTGCTTCTGCCAATGTTCCAATGAGCGATGTTTATGGCGTATTGACAAGTATGAACGGCAATG
>JAFZWY010000045.1 GCA_017617125.1 Bacteroidales bacterium | reverse complement strand
TGCATCTCTCGACACTGTTCACGGTGACACCGTAATGATGGGTAACAACTACAGCTTTACTCTCGGTGGTACGGCTGCTTGCCAGACTGGCATTGCAAGCGTTGCAACCGACGTTGCAGTACTCGAAGCAGTAGAAGGTGTTTACACAATCGAAAACGTTCAATCTGATATGGTTGTTACAGTAACCTACAATTACCAGACATTTGCAATCACAGCAATAACCGATGGTAATGGTACTGCAGTTGTAACTCCTGAAACCGTAACATGCGGCGACAGCGCAGTAGTTGTAATTACTCCTAATGAGAACTACGAACTTGCAACTGTTATGCTCGATTCAGTTGATGTAACTGCTGATGTTGTTGACAGCACTTATGTAATCAGCAATGTAACAGCAGATCATACGATAAACGTAACATTCAACCAGATTCCTTACTACACTGTAACATTTGTAGGTCTTGAGGATGAAAACGAAGTTGTTTCTGCAACAGGTGATACTGTAAGACATGGTGATAACTATGTATTCGCTATCGATGGTCTCGCTCAGTGCCAGGCTGCAATCGATACCGTTTATGTTGGCGGACAGATCTTGACAGCTGATGAAAACGGAAACTACACTATCGAAAATGTTGTTACAGATACCACAGTAACTGTTACATTCCGCGTTGCAACTTATGCAATTGCAGTAACTGCAGATAACAATGGTACCGTAGTAGTAACTCCTGAAACAATAACCTGCGGTGATAGCGCAGTAATCGTAATTACTCCTAACGAGAACTACGAAATTGAAAGCGTAATGCTCGACAGCTTGGATATAACCGCTGAATTTGCTGATAGCACTTACACATTGCAGAATATTGTTGCAGACCACACCCTCAACGTAACATTCGTAAACATTCCATCTTATGTAATCACTTTCGAAGGTCTTGTTGAAGGCAATACTCACGTAGTATATGGACCTGCTAACAGCGATACCGTAATGCGTGGTGAAAACTACATCTTCGGACTCGAAGGTCTTGCAGATTGCCAGGAAGCTATTGATTCTGTAAGTGTAAACGGTCAGATATTGGTTGCCGACGACGAAGGTCACTACACTATTGAAAACGTTCAGTCTGACTTGACTGTTAATGTAACCTATGTAACACGTACATTCACTATAGCAATGTTCGCTGGCGACCATGGTAGCGTTGCTGCTGATACAGCTACTGTAGAATGCGGTTCTGACTATGAAGTAGTATTTACTCCGGCTGCAGGATATCAGATTGGTACTGTAACAATGGATAGCACAGATGTAACAGAAAATGTTTCTGGAAACAGCTTGATGTTGACAGATATCCATAGCAACCATACGGTTTCTGCAACCTTCGTAATTATACCTCCTGAGAGCCCATACGTAGAATTTGTAGGTCTTGAAAATGCATATGAATCTGGCGATACAGTTGAATTCGAAGTTAAGCTTCATGCAAACAGAGTTCTTGATAACCTTTGCGCAGTTGGATATCAGTTGAAGTACTACGATACCGATACAACTAGCATCGTTGTTGCTGATGCAACCAGATACGGTGTATTCAACTACAGTGTAAATGTAACAGACTCGACAACAGCATCGAATACTATCCAGGCAGGCAGCGGCTTGCTGAATGTAACTGCTCAGTATGGCAACAATACTTATGACGTAAGTGCATTTACTCTCGGTTTGTTCGACAGCGAATGTGCAGGAAGAGATAGGGACATCGACTTCAATACAGTATTCTCTGTTGCCGGTAGATATCAGTTCAACTTGTCGCTTTACACTTGTGCAAATGGCGGTACTGCTGTAGGTACAAGATACGAAGCATGCGACGGCATGATCCATTACGACAGGGTAGATGCTGTTTGCGATAGCATGATATTAATTAATACGACATCGCAGGAGATTGAAATTTCTGGTGAAACTCTCTACACAATTACTGCAACAGTTATTGGCGAACACGGTACGGTAGAACCTAATGGTACCGTAGTCGTTGCTGCAGGTTCAACTTATGACGTAGTATTTATTCCAGATGAAAACTATGCAATCGATGAAGTAAGAGACAACGGATTCATAAGATACCCTGTTGAAGGTACTGGATATGTATTCAATAACGTATATACGCTTACAAACATATCAGAGAACCACAACATTACGGTATCGTATAGGGATATCAGAGCATACTACAACATCCATGTTGAAATTGAAACCGCAGGTGGTACTGTAACTCCTACCGACACTACAGTTGTCGATGGTGCAAGTGTTACTCTTGCTGTAACTCCAAATCCTGGATTCCATGTATCACAGCTCGAAATCGATGGAAACTTGGTAACTAATTGTGAAACCGATGAAATCAGATTCCCGAATGTACAGGCCGACCATTACATTAGAATTGCATTCATGTCTAACTCGATTGCCGAAGAAGCATTCTCAGACTTGAGCGTATATCCTAACCCGAACAATGGTAAGTTCACTGTATCGTCAACCGATTTCAATGGTGAAGTAACCCTCCAGTTGTTCAACGCTAGCGGTGCCGCTATCGATGAAAGGATATTGAACAACCAGGAATATGTAGATTTCGATAGAGAATTGCCAACCGGAACGTATATCTTGAGAATTATCTCTGGAGACAAGGTTGCAACTCGTAAGATTGTTGTTGAATAATCTCGACATCAAGTTTTAATAAAAAAGGAGCCAATTTGGCTCCTTTTTTTTGTTTGATTAATATGTTGCTGTTAATAAAAAATAACTTTTTATTTGTATCTCAGAAAAAACGTTCTTACTTTTGCAAAAATAAAATATCAAAATTATGAAAAGGATAGGTGCAATATTATTATTGATTGTCTTTGCAACACTCGTATTGGGTTCATGTAAGACAGCAGAAAATTGTCCTGCATATAGCGAAGTTTCTCAACCGGAGGTGGAAGTTGAGAATGTCGCTTAATTGTTGTGCGAACAAGTTTTTTATTATTTTTGCGGTATTATGGCTTTGGTAAGAAAAATCATAGTGCTGCTTTTTTTTGTTGCTTGTCTGCCAGTTGCCATATTGGCGCAAGGCGAATTTGCTGATAATAGGGAAACAACAAAATATAACGTTAACCAGTTCGGTATAAAGGTTAATACCGATGGTTTCGGCCTGGTTTATACATTTGCACAAAGGGTGACTTACAAGCTTCGTAGAAATTTCGAAGTAGAATACGACTACGTTAAGAGCCTTAAGGAAGTGAAGATGATAAACACCAATGCCGAAACATACGGCTGTGATATGAAGAAATTCGTATTCGGTAAGGACAACTCGGTACATCTGCTGCGGGCAGGCTACGGTTACAACTGGATGATATTTGACAAACGCGACAAAGGTAGCGTATCAATACATCTGCAGGCAAATGTCGGCTTTACTCTTGCTTTCGAGAAACCGATGTATTATGTGATGATCGATAGCGCAGAAATGGTAGATAATCATGCTTATTATTATAAGAGTCATCATAGGTTCGAAGATTACTATTCTGACCAAGTGTTCGACCTCGTCACACGGTCGCCATATTCGAAGGGTTTGAACGAAATTAAGTTGCGTCCCGGTAATTATATTAAGCTCGATATTTCGTTCGATTTTGCCCACGATGCAATGAGGGTAAGCGCATTCGAGGTGGGGACAATATTCGACTTGTATTATATGCCTTTGACAATAATGTATAATCAGCCGCATCACTTTATGTGGTCGATATATATCGCTTACCAGTTCGGTCAAAAGTATAACCCGACATTGAACCGTGACTATAGGCGCAGCCTACGGAAAAATAACGATTAAATTTGTTAATAAGTTGTGCCCTGCTTTTGGGGCGGCAATCCATTAGATTAGTATTTTTGCCATCAGAAGAGATTGATGATGGAAGCAGAAAATGTTTTTGTAAAAGGCTTAAATCCAGCACAGAAGGAATCTGTGTTATATTGCAATGGCCCAAGCCTGGTGATTGCTGGCGCAGGTTCTGGCAAGACCAGAGTGCTTACCCATAAGATTGCCTACCTTATTTCGAAAGGAATGGATCCGCATAGGATAATGGCGCTTACGTTCACAAACAAGGCCGCCGACGAAATGAAGGAGCGAATCGATACCTTGCTGGGATATAACGCATCGCAGGCTTTGTGGATGGGTACTTTCCATTCGATATTTGGAAAAATCCTGAGAATCGAGGCCGAGAAGATCGGTTTTACCAGTAATTATACAATATATGACGCTGCCGATTCCCAGAATTTCGTGAAGGACCTTATCAAGGAGATGAAGCTAGATGAGGATAATTATAAGTATAAGGCTATTGCAGGACGCATATCTTCTTGCAAAAACCGTCTGGTGCTTCCCGATTCATATCTCGCCAATCCGAATTATATAGCCGATGACCGCTCTGCTCACCGTCCCGAATTTGGAAACATATACAAATTGTATTGCCAGAGATGCAGGAAGTCAAACGTAATGGACTTCGACGACCTGCTGCTCTATACAAACATTCTGTTCAAGATTGACCCGATGACTCTTGCCAAGTATCAGGATAGGTTCGACTATTTCCTGGTCGACGAGTATCAGGATACAAATTTCGCCCAGTACCTTATTGTCAAGCGATTGTCGGAGAAGTGCAGACGTCTGTTTGTCGTTGGCGACGACGCCCAGAGCATATATTCGTTCCGTGGCGCCGAAATTCAGAATATCCTCAACTTCAAGAACGACTATCCCGACTACAAGTTGTTCAAGCTAGAGCAGAACTATCGTAGCACACAAAATATTGTCGATGCAGCAAATTCTTTGATAAAGAAGAATAAAGGGCAGATTCCAAAGCAGGTGTTTTCGGAAAACGAGGTTGGCGACAAGGTCCAGATAAACAAGACCGTGTCAGACAATATGGAAGGTGTGACCGTCGCCAAGAAAATACAGGAATTGCATGATTCGGGAGCTTTGTATTCCGATATCGCTGTGCTGTACAGGACCAATGCGCAGTCGCGAATCTTAGAGGAATCGATGCGCAATTATGGAATCCCGTACAAAGTTTTTGGCGGAATGTCGTTCTATCAGCGTAAGGAAATCAAGGATATACTTGCGTATGTTAGGTTCTCTGTAAACCACAACGATGTGCAGTCGTTCAAGCGTATAGTGAATTATCCGTCGCGAAAGATAGGACAGACGACTATCGACAAGGTTGTAGCCGCAGCCGAAAGTCTGCAGGTTTCGTTGTGGGACATAGTTTTTACCCCAGAAAAATATACTATCGACGTTAATGGACCTACGCGCCAGCGTATTAAGGAGTTTGCTGTGATGATAAACAGTTTCACAGAAAAAATCGGTTCTTACGATGCCTATTCGTTTGTCGACGAAATGCTTAAGGCTTCGGGGGTTATGACCGACTTGCAGGCCGACAAGACACCCGAGGGGGAAGGCCGTCGCGAGAACGTGCAGGAACTTCTCAACGGTGTAAAGATGTTTTGTGATACACGTCGTGAGACTGGCGAACCTATGGGCATTATCAATTATCTCGAGAACGTGTCGGTACTTACCGACCTGGAGGAGCCCGACGATGGCGACCTTAACAGGGTTTCGCTGATGACAATACATTCGTCGAAAGGCTTGGAGTATGATAACGTCTTTGTGACTGGCATCGAGGAGAATTTGTTCCCAGGTGCCCTTACTGTTCTTGATCCGCGTGATTTGGAGGAGGAACGCCGCTTGTTTTATGTCGCCGTAACCAGGGCAAAGAAGAGGATATTGCTTTATTATGCCGAAAACCGCTTTAGGTTCGGAAAGCTTACACCGATGGCTCCGAGTCGTTTCCTTAAGGATATCGATGCCAACTATGTCGACTGGCACGGATTGTCGGTTAGCCCGTTCCTGGCAACTTTCGACGACGAGTTCGAAGGCTATACAAAGTTCCAGAAGAAGCAGACATACAGTGCTCCATCGTTCCCGAAGTTCACCGAAACAAAACAGCCGGAACCACAGCAAAGGAAACTGGTGCCGTTGAAGAAAACAACTGCGGCTCCTTCGGGTGAAATAGCCGATGCAAGCCTTCTTGTCGAGGGCGTGAGAATATTGCACAAAATGTTTGGCGAAGGCCGTATAGTAAGCCGATTGGGTGAAGGTGAAAATACAAAGCTGGTGGTCGAATTCGACAGCGGTGATACTAAAACATTATTATTAAAGTTTGCTAAATTGCAAATCTTGGACTAATTTTGCGACTAAAAAATTAAAGGATGGACTATAATACACAAAGGCCAAAAATGAGGATACCGGAGTATGGACGAATAATCCAGCAGATGGTAGACCATTGTTGTTCAATTCCAGACCGTGACGAGCGTAATAGGGCAGCCAAAACGATTATCGGAATTATGGAAAACATGAATCCGGCAATAAAGGAAGAGACCGACTATCAAAAAAAGTTGTGGGATCAATTGTCTGAATTGTCAAACTTTAAGCTTGATATCGACTGGCCATATCCTGTAATTACCGAGGACGTAAAGTCTCAGAAGCCAGACCGTCTTTCGTATTCTGACGATTCGATACGCTTCAGACATTATGGCAAGATTGTTGAGGACATGCTCAAAAAACTCGAAGAGGAAACCGATCCGGAACGTTTCCGTGCTCTTTTCTCCGATATCGCCAATTATATGAAGCGTTCGTATATACAGTGGAAAAAGGAATTGATTCCCGACGACGTTATATTCCGCGAGATTGTTTATTTGACCGAAGGTCGTGTGCAGGTGCCCGAAAATATAAAGTTGGGTGACTATAAGGATGTTTTGTTGGCAGCACAGTCTCCAGCTCAGCAGCCTAAGAAAAAGAAAAAAGTCGCTCCGCCGCAGCCGACCGGAAATCCACAAAAGAAGAAAAAGAAACATTAAAAGCATCGGACATGGGAACTTTTAAAATCGAGGGTGGACACGTACTTAAAGGCGAAATTGTGCCGCAGGGTGCAAAAAACGAGGCCTTGCAGGTAATTTGTGCAACTTTGCTGACCGGTGAAAGCGTTAAGATAAGCAACGTGCCTAACATTTTGGACGTAAACAAGCTTATCGACCTTTTGATTGCGATGGGAGTTAAGGTTACTCGTCATGGTGGCGGTGTATATACTTTCAAGGCCGATGATGTGAACCTCGATTATTTGGAGTCGGATGCTTTCAGAGCCGATGGCGCAGCGCTACGCGGTTCGATTATGATACTTGGCCCGTTGCTGGCTCGTTTCGGAAAGGTTTATATGCCGAAGCCAGGTGGCGATAAGATCGGTCGTCGCCGTTTGGATACCCACTTTATTGGTTTCCAAAAACTTGGTGCAAAGTTTAACTATAGTTTCGAGGAAAATTTCTATTCTCTCGAGGCCGATAAGCTCGAAGGTACTTATATCCATCTGGAGGAGGCTTCTGTAACTGGTACTGCAAACATAATTATGGCTGCAGTGAAGGCAAAGGGCGAAACCACAATCTACAATGCAGCATGCGAGCCGTATATCCAGCAGTTGTGCAAGCTGTTGAACAGGATGGGTGCAAAAATAACAGGAATCGGTTCGAATTTGCTTCATATCGAAGGTGTCGAAGAATTCCATGGCGCCGAACATACAATTCTTCCCGATATGATTGAAATCGGAAGTTTCATCGGTATGGCAGCAATGACAGGTTCGGAGTTGACTATCAAGAATGTACGTTACGATATGCTCGGTATTATTCCCGACTCGTTCCGCAGACTTGGAATCACGCTCGAACATATAAACGATGACATTTATATTCCCCGTCACGAGCATTATCAGATCGAAAGTTTTATCGACGGTTCCATAATGAATATTTCGGATGCAATCTGGCCGGGTCTTACTCCCGATTTGCTCAGTGTGTTCCTTGTTGTGGCAACGCAGGCAAAAGGAAGTGTACTGATTCACCAGAAGATGTTCGAGAGCCGTTTGTTCTTCGTCGATAAACTGATAGATATGGGGGCGCAGATTATACTTTGCGACCCGCACAGGGCAACCGTCATAGGCCTCGACAATCAGATAAGGCTTCGCGGTACTGTGATGAACTCGCCTGATATACGTGCCGGTATGGCTCTGCTTATTGCAGCTATGTCGGCTCAGGGGTCGAGCTTGATTAGAAATATCGAGCAGATTGACCGCGGTTACGAAAATATTGATGTACGCCTTAACAAGTTGGGCGCAAAGATTGAACGAATAAATTATTAATAATATGAAGAAAATTTTGTTTTTGGCATTTGCCATTGTTGTTTCATTTGTTGCTGGAGCACAGAATGTCGGACTTAGGATAGGTGACATTGCTCCCGAAATCAGCTTGCCGACTCCTAATGGCGATACTGTAAAGTTGTCGTCGTTGCGCGGAAAGATGGTCCTGATCGATTTCTGGGCTTCGTGGTGCGGTCCGTGCCGCAAGGAAAATCCAAACGTAGTAAAGGCTTACAATGCATATAAGGATAAGTATTATCAGGCTGGTGATGGTTTTACTGTTTATGGCGTATCACTCGACAAAACTGCAGAACAATGGAAAAAAGCTATAGATTCTGATGGCCTTGCATGGACAAACGTAAGTGATTTGCAGTACTGGAACTGCGAAGCTGGACGTATATATCAGGTGTCTAGTATACCTTGCAATTTCCTGATCGACGGCAATGGCGTGATCGTAGCAAAGAACCTTCGCGGTGAAGCTTTGGAACAGACCCTCGAAAAATATATTTTTCGTCCGGTAAAGTCGTTCGAGGATGCATTAACAAACCTAAAGGTTCAGTTCAATGCTCTAAAGGAAGTAAAGCAGGTGGAAGGTTATTCGAAGGAAATATCTAAGATGGAAAAGGATATAAACGACCTGCAGTCGATACTCGAAGGAATGAAGAAAAAACTTGAGAAGTAGTATTTTTTATCAATATTAGAAAAAGGAAAGTCAAAGGCTTTCCTTTTTTTTGTGCATATAAAAAGAAAAACCGCTTGAATATCAAGCGGTTTTTGTGACCAATTGGGGACTTGAACCCCAGACCCCCTGCTTAAAAGGCAGGTGCTCTACCTGCTGAGCTAATTGGTCAGTCCTCCCAAAGTTTTGGGACTGCAAAAGTACATTAAAAAATTGTATTGGCAAATTTTTTTGCTGAAAATTAAATATTAAAACTCATATTCTACAAAAGCATTTGAAAATTATATTGTTGCTTGAAGTTTTTCTCTATACGGCAGGCAACCATTAGAGGAAAAAAACGTTAAAAAAAAATAGTGATAAAAGATAATTTGTAAATATTTTTTCTTAAATTGCACCGTTTTTGTTAACATTAAAAATTATTAAAATGAAGAAGATAATATTATTCGTTTTAACATTGGCAGCAGTGCTGTTTGCTAATCTGGTTTATTCTCAGAATCAGCCTATTAGCTTTAAAAATCCCGAGTTGTTGTCGGAGATTGACAACGTTGTTGTCGCAGCACCCGACATGGTTCAGATAATGAACGAGGATGCATCGGATGAGAAAAATGGCGAATTGTATAAGGTTGCTCGAATCCTCGATGTCAACTTGAACATGGATAATTGCGGTACGACCGATATCCTTGCCAACGGTACAAAGGTATGGCGCGTGCGTATTGCTTCCGAAGGCGCAAAGGCTTTGAAGGCGATGTGCGGTGTATTTTATATTCCTAACGGCGCTGAGTTGTATCTGTATAATGAAAACAAGCAGCAGGTTGTGCGTGTAGATGCAAGCGAAAATCCAAAGTACGGAACATATTATTCTCCGAAAATGATTCAGGGCGAGGCTTTGTATATGGAATACATCCAGCCTGCATCGGTAGTGGGAACACCGATTTTTAATATCGATCAGCTTGCATATTTCTATCGTGGCGTTGATGCTTTTGTCGGATATTATGCGCAGAAGCGTCAGACAGGATTTGGCGAATCGTACGAATGCGAAGTAAATATTAATTGCCCTGCTGGAGCCAACTGGCAGGATCAGAAAAAGGGCGTGGCCGAAATATGGATTGTTTCGGGTATGTCGGGCGGATGGTGTTCCGGAACTCTTGTTAACAATACGTCCAACGATGGTACACCATATTTTCTTACAGCTGACCATTGCGGTGGTGTAGATGCTGCCGGTTCTGTAGGTCAATGGGAATTCTATTTTAATTTCGAAGCATCAGGGTGTACAAATCCGACATCGGAACCACAATACCAGACAGTTAGAGGATGTACTATAAAGGCACGTCCTTCTGGTGCGCAGGCATCTGGAACCGATTTCTTGCTTCTGCAGTTGAATACTACCGAAGATAATCTTGAAACAATAGGTGCATATTATAATGGTTGGGACAGAACAGATGTTGCTGCTCCTAACTCAACAGGTATCCACCATCCAAGTGGCGATATTAAAAAAATATCTATAGTTACGAGCGAATTGACATTGAGTACTTTCGGTCAGACAAATACGCCAAATGGCCATTGGAGGACAACTTGGAACGCATCTACAGGCTTTACCGAGGGCGGTTCTTCTGGTTCTCCATTGTTCAGGGATGCTAACAAGCTCGTCATGGGAACCTTGTCAGGTGGTCCATATTACGATTGCTCATCATCTGCAAGTATGTTGTACGATGTTTATGGTCGTTTCGACCTTCACTGGGAAAATGGCGGTACTGCAGATGCAAACCGTCTGAAACCATGGCTCGATCCGGGCAATACTGGTGCGACAACTTGCCCTGGACGCTACCCGAATTCTGGAACAACACCTCCAGGTCCTGGCAATTTGAATGCTGACTTCACAGGTAATCCTACAACCGTAGATGTTGGCGGTTCTGTTTCATTCCGCGATGCTTCAACAGGTAATCCTACATCGTGGTCATGGACTTTCCCGGGCGGAAATCCAGGAACCTCAACAGCTCAGAACCCAACCGTTGTATATTCGACTGCCGGTACTTACAATGTTGTTCTGACAGTATCCAACGCCGATGGCGAAGATACCGAATCTAAGGTAAATTATATTACAGTTAATCAGGGCGGTTCAATTCCAGATCCTCATGGCGAACTTGATGCTGATTTCATTGCTTCGGCATATAATATAACAATTGGCGACTGCATCAACTTTACAGATCGTTCGTCTGGCTCGCCAACTTCATGGAGCTGGACTTTCCAGGGTGCAGAAACGGTAACTTCTACCCAGCAGAATCCTACAAATATATGCTACAACGTTCCAGGAACCTACAATGTAACATTGTATGTTCAGAATGCCGATGGTGACTACGATTCTAAGGTATGCGAAGGTTGCATAGTCGTTGAAAACAATCCGCAGTTGCCGATTGCCGATTTCGAAGCCAATGTAACTGTAATACCTGTCGGAGGTGTTGTAAGATTCACAAACCTTTCGCAGAATGGTCCGTTCAACCAGTGGGCTTGGCATTTCGAAGGCGGAACTCCTGAGAACGTATCAGATTCAGTGCCTCCAGTAATTGCATATACCGAAATCGGTACATATGATGTCGAACTTAGATGCCGTAAGTCGAATGGTGTTCAGGATATTGAGCTGAAACAAAACTATATAAGGGTTGTCCCGAACTCGGACAGCAGGCCTACGGCTAACTTTACTTCCGACAAGGTCTTGGTTCGTCCTGGCGAAACAGTTCATTTTATTGATCTTAGCGAAGGAAATCCGTATAGATGGAACTGGGAATTCCAGGGCGGAACTCCTGCAACAAGCACCCAGCCGAATCCAGCTATCGTTTATAATGCCGAAGGTTCTTACAACGTAAAGTTGACTGCATTTAATAATATAGGTAGCGACGAAATTGTAAAAGAATTGTATATCGTTGTTGCTTCCGCAGACCCATGTACCGAGCCTCCGCAGGCCGATTTTGTAGCAACAAACAGAAATATTGCTTACGGAACCCAAGTGATGTTCGAAAATACATCGACTGGCGGCGTGTCATATTCAATGTGGACGTTCGACGGCGGTTCACCAAGAACTTCAACACAGTTCTCACCGGCAAACGGAGTCCTTTATTCAACTCCTGGTATCTACGACGTTACTTTGTTCGTATCTAACTCCTGCGGTTCGTCAACAATTACAAAGGAAAGATACGTTTACGTATTCAATAGTGCAGTTTCTTCATACTGCGATACAATAAGCCATGTGTCTACTGGAGATGTAATCGGCGCTAAGCAGCCGGGCGGAACCTGGGGCTATGTAGCAGGTCAGAATGGAAAGAAGATAAAGGCTTATGCAGAATATTTTAATACACATACTTTCACCCAGGTAAGCAGATTGCTTGTTCCTGTAACTCAGGCAGTATACGGAGCTAACGACTCGTATGTAAGGTTCTGTATCTGGGCCGACAACAATGGTTTGCCTGGCGAAGAACTCGGCAGCAAGAAGGTTTATATCAGAAATCTTACTGCCGGTCAGACCAATGTGATAACATTTGACTCTGCAATTCCTGTTACAGGTCCGTTCCATGCAGGTTTCAAGATTAATTACCCTGATGAAAACAACGACGGTATAAGCGAAGACCTCTTTGTCGTTCCAATTGTAACCAACAGACCTTCGTATGGCACGAATACAATGTCGGTAATGAAGAATAACGTATGGTATACAACTACCGAATTCCTCTCGTTCAATACTGCATTGCCTATCGAACCTGTAGCTTGCTTGACCGATATCGAAGATGTTGAAGCGGACGAAAATTCTGTATCTATCTTCCCGAACCCGACAACCGGTATGCTCAACATCGCATTCGACAATGCAGACATGAGTAGCTATAGTGTTGAAATTTACGATGCTCTCGGCAGACTTGTAACAACTGAAATGGTAAGCGCTTCGGATAATCATACAATGGACATTTCGGCTTACCCCGAAGGCTTGTACATCGTAAGGATTAGCACTCCAGCATTTGTTGCAAACAAGAAGATTATGTTGACAAAATAGCATAAAACATTAAGCAAAATTGGAAACTTCCGACTATCTTTGTGGTCGGAAGTTTCTTTTTATGAAAAGGTTGATATTCATATTGTTGGTATTTTCTCTGCTGTATTCCTGCAAGGATTACAGACAGGAAAAATGCGTAGTTGAGGGAAACCGCTATTCGCAGAACTTTGGAATTGTGGCTACCGACGATGGCTATGACGTTACACTTGCGCGAAACAATCGTGTTTTGCATCTCTCGCGCGAGAAGTCCGATTCGACTATACAAATTCCAATTCACAGCGCCGTTTGCTTCTCGACAACCCATACAGCTTTCATCTCGCAGCTCGGCGAGGCTTCGTCGATAACGGGGCTGAGCGGTACGGAATATGTGTGCGACCCCGTAGTTGTGAAGATGATTCACGATGGCAAGATTAAGGAAATCGGTTACGACAAGCAACTCGACATGGAACGCATTATTTCGCTGAAGCCCGATGTCGTTTTTGCATACGGAATCGACAATGAGTCTATCTCCGGTTTTCAGAAGCTTGAACGTATAGGTATTCCGATTGTCATTGTTGACGACTATCTGGAGCCACGTCCGTTGGGCAGAACCGAATGGATGAAATTCTTCGGCTGCTTCTACGACAAGTTGGAAATGGCAGAACATTATTTCGACAGTGTCGAAAACCGCTACAATGAAATTAAGGCTATGCCGACTGACAAAAGCCCCAAGGTGCTCGTAAGTCTGCCGTGGAAAGGCACTTGGTGGGTGCCTGGCGGCAATAGTTTCTTCGCAAACTTCGTTAAGGAGGCTGGCGGACAGTATGTCTTCGACAACGAATCAACAGAGAGCCTTCCGTATTCAATCGAGCAGGTTTTCCTTATGGCAAGCGATGCCGAGGTGTGGCTCAATACAAACGAGAAGACCAAGCGTTCGCAAATCCTTGATGTGGATTCGCGCCTTGAGAACCTTGCTCCGTACAAGAATGCACGCATTTACAATAACAACAAGATTACCAGCGAATACGGCGGTAGCGACTTCTGGGAGTCGGGCATTGTGCATCCCGACATAATTCTGCAGGATTTGCGCAAGATTTTCACGGAGGACGACGATAGCCTACATTATTATAGACGACTTGAATAGGACGGTTGTAAATATTATAAAGTTTGTGGTAATTGCGCTTGTGCTTATAGCACTGGCAATTATCGATGTGTGTACCGGCTCCAATCCAATTCCGCTGTCCGACATTATGGACTACATTTTCGGCAGTTCGGATATGTCTGTCGATTACCAGTTTACCATCCGCGAATTCCGCTTGGCACGACTTATCACGGCTATGATTGCAGGAGCTGCGCTGTCGGTGTCTGGATTGCTGATGCAGACAATTTTCCGAAATCCGCTGGCTGGTCCGTATGTGCTTGGCATAAGCAACGGTGCAAGTTTGGGCGTGGCTGTTATTGTACTCGGAAGCGGTATGTTTTTGCCGTCGGCGGATGTGTCGAACTTTGCAATACTCATTGCTGCCGGTCTTGGCGCTGCCGCCGTGCTGATGCTTATTCTCGCCGTGAGCCTTCGCGTGAGGGACATTCTGAGCATACTTATCGTTGGTATTCTTGTGTCGGGAGTGGTGGCTTCGGTGGTGAATGTAATGCAGTTCTTCTCAAACGAGGTCAATGTAAAGTCGTATGTGGTGTGGACGATGGGCAGCCTCGACTCTGTATCGTTTAACGATTCGGTTGTACTGATACCCGTGTGCCTGATAATGTGCGCCGTGCTGTATATGTTTTCAAAGAAACTCAACATTCTGCTTCTTGGCGAGCAGTTTGCCGTGAGCATGGGACTTAACATAAAGTGGTTGCGTGTTATTATATTTATAGGTGTAAGCGTGCTTACGGGTGCCGTCACTGCTTTCTGCGGACCGTTAGGTTTCATCGGACTTGCCGTGCCGCACATTTCGAGGTGGATTTTCAATACTTCCGACCATTTTGTGCTCGTGCCGGCTTCGATGATACTTGGCGCGGCCTTCCTGCTGTGTGGCGATATTCTTTCGCATACGCTTTATTCTCAGGGCGTTCTGCCGATAAATGCTGTAATTTCGATTCTCGGTGCGCCTTTCATTATTTGGATTGTATTTAAAAACCAGCGTACAGTGATATAATGGGAGAGGTGGTGCTAAATATTGAAGGTCTTGTTTTCGGACATAAGCGTCCGTTGGTAGCGCAAGCGGTTGATTTGTCGGCAAGTGCTGGCGATTTTATCTGCCTTGTAGGCCGAAACGGCACTGGCAAGACCACTATGTTGAGTACGCTCATCGGTGTAAAGAAGCCGTTGTCCGGACACATAAGCATCTGTGGTGTGCCTCTCGACCGCATTTCTGCAAGGGAGAAGTCTCGTTATATCAGTTTTGTGCCGTCGAAGGTTGAGGCGGTGCTGAATATGCGCATCCGTGACCTTATTGCTGTTGGCAGAAGTCCATATACAAACATTTTTGACCGC